>SFWW01000085.1 GCA_004559845.1 bacterium | reverse complement strand
AAGTTTGTCTAATAGGTTTTTTCGCTCTCGCGTCTTCCTGCGCAGAACGTGCAGGACGACAACCTATTGCGCTGTCACGCAACATGATAGGCGGACAAGGAAACACCTATCCTATTGCTCTTCAAAATGTTAAATAAATATTAAATTACCAAAACCCTTTGGTTTACAACATAGAAGAACCGTCCCTTTGTTAACAGTGTACAGTGTATAAAGACGTTTCAGGTACGTTGGTTTCTGCTACTCGAGGTAGGGACATGCCTTTGGCATGTAATGGGTGCGAAACCACAAAGGTACTTTTTTGTGACGTAATTGGCTGTGATGCTGATTTTTGCATCCATTACATGCCGGAGATATGTCCCTACCGGCGGGTGGCATTCTCGCCGGCTATAGTGTGGTTGGCCCCACTAATTTTCTATTGAGCCATTGTGGGGTCACTTGGAGCAGCTGTTTTGGGGCGAATGAAGGGAAACAAAACAAGCGCCCAGTGGAAAATGGCACGGGCGCTAAGTGATATTTTGATGAGAAGAAAGGACTTAGCCTTACTTCTTAGCGGGAGCAGCAGGTTGGTCTTGACCGGAAGTGGGGATGCCGGTACCTTGTTGCTGTTCGGTTTGCGGAGTGGACAATGCGGCAGATTGCGATTTTGTGGCATTCTTAGTGAGGATGCACGCACAAATGCTCAGCACGCAGATAAAGATAGCCAAGCTCCAAGTGGCTTTTTCCACAAAGTCGGTGGTTTTGCGCACACCGGCAATTTGGTTGTAATTGCTCACGTTGGCAGCCAAACCGCCACCTTTAGATTTTTGAATAAGCACCACGCCTATCAGCAACAATGCTGCGAGTGAAATTAAAATACTGAATACTATTTCCATGTTGGTTGATGTATAAAAATCTTTATTTTTTTGTTTGTTCGTTGAGTACTAATTTTCGCAAAAAACGAATTTGGTCTGCAAAGTAAATACTTTTTTCCGGAAAATTCAAATTTATGTTCTCAATTATTTCAAGCGCCTTTGCATAATTTCGGCGTTGAATGTACATTTTTGCCAAACTTTCGCTAAGCATAGATGGGTCATGCTCAGTGGGTTGTGCAATGGGAGTGTTGGCAATTTCGGCAATTTCTTCGCTATCCACGTGCTGCTGGGGCAAAGCGCCCACTTGTTGCTCTTTTTCGCGCTCGCGAGCAATAAAGCTGTTGATGAGCGCATCTTGCGCACTTTCGCCTTCGGATGGCAGTGTGCCCTCGTTAGCGTCTTCTGCCGCGAGAATGTCGGCATAGTCGGGTGTGGGGTTGAAAATCATATTTTCGAGCACTTCCACTTCTTTCTCACTGCCGGAGCCAAAGGCATCCAAAAACATATCGATGGCGTTGGCTGTGGAGGCTTGCTGCGGCTTTTCTTCCGGATAGAAATTTTGGAAGGCCTCGGGATAGTTGCCCAAATGCATTGCCAGTGTTTTGCGGTCGGGACAACTGATAGCGAGGCGGCTCAGTAGCGCATCGTTGCCCTCTATGCCGTTCTGCTTCAAGTAGAGCAATGCCGGCAGTGCGAAATAGGGATACTGATGCTGCATTTTTTCCACCCATTCTGCCGTGATGAGGTGTGGATTTGCGATATAATGTTGAATTTCCGAAATCATATTTTTTTGATGCAAAAGCGTAGGAGAGGAGCGAGAAAAAAGTTACCAATTGCCGAAAGTGGCGTTGAAAATGAGGTCTTTGAGGTCGTCGCAAATTTGCGAGCAGAGTTCGTCTTGCACATCGGTGAGCATTTGGCTGCTGTCGAAGTCGCGATAGGCGGTAAACGATTGGTCGTTGCTCAGCGAGGGGTTTTTGTTGTCGATATATTTCACTCTCACGGTGATGGTGAGGCGCGTTTTGCTGGCGTAGGCGTCTTCGCCCACGGCTTGCGGTGTGAGGTTGTAGGCGGTGATTTCGCCTTCAAGGCGAAGGTCGCTGTTGGGTGAGTCAATCACGCGCAACCGCGTGTTTTGCGCCACCATATCGGTGAGTTTGTTTTCGAAAGTTTGCTGCAAGGGCGGATACACCAATGCCGCACGAATGGGGAAGTCGCTAATCGACACGGTTTTATACACATTGTAGTCGAGTGATGCGCCGTTGAATTTATAGAAGTTATACACCGTGCATGCCGAAGCCATGGTGATGAGCGCCACCATTGCCACTAATCGCTGTGTGATGTTGTGGAAATGCTCCATTATTCTTTGTGTTGGTTTCTGGATTCCAGCCCGTAGGCTTTAATTTTGCGATAGAGTGTGCGTTCGGAGATGTTGAGTTCTTCGGCAGTTTTTTTGCGTTTTCCGCTGTTGCGGTCAAGGGCTCGAGTGATGGTTTCGCGCTCGGTTTCTTCGAGCGTTTTCACATGGGGTGCGTCCACCTGCGCATAGGCGGTGTCGACTTCGGTGGCTGTGGCATCGTCGTTGTTGCTAATGTCGATAATGTTGTGTTCTTCTTTCGA
Source organism: bacterium (assembly GCA_004559845.1). Taxonomy (GTDB): domain Bacteria; phylum Bacteroidota; class Bacteroidia; order Bacteroidales; family Muribaculaceae; genus Sodaliphilus. The sequence goes on along the minus strand of SFWW01000085.1, from coordinate 4,292 downwards.
AGCAAGATGCTGTGGTGCCGCAATTTTGGTGGGTCGTTTAATGATTTCCACATCGTGGATATACGAGTCGCCCACCAGCGAAGTGCTCACTTCTTGAGAAGGAAGTTGCTGATTTTTAAGCGATTCTTGCAAGCTCATCACATCGGCTTGGAGTTTGAAGATGAGTTTGAAGATGTATTCGCGTTCGCGTTTGTAGTCGAATTCGGCGTCGGATTTCGACACCAATCCGCTGGCTTGCGGTATGTAGGTGGTCACGCTTTCTTTTCCCAGCACTTTTCCGGCTTCAAACAGCGCAATTTGTTCAGCCACATTTTTCAGTTGGCGCACATTGCCCGGCCAGCGATAGCTGAGCATAGCGGCTTTTGCTTCGTCGGTGTATTCCACTTCGGGTGTGCGGTAGCGTTCGGAGAAATCATGACTGAATTTGCGAATGAGCAACCAGATGTCGTCGCCGCGTTTGCGCAAGGGCGGCACATCGATGCGCACCGAGCAGAGGCGATAGTAGAGGTCTTCGCGAAATTTGCCCTCTTTGATGGCAGATTCGAGGTTTTTGTTGGTGGCAGCCACAATGCGCACGTCGGTTTTGCGCACATCCGAACTGCCCACGCGCATATACTCGCCCGATTCGAGCACGCGCAGCAGCAAGGCTTGTGTTTCGAGCGGCAGTTCAGCCACTTCGTCGAGGAAGAGGGTGCCGCCGTTGCAGTCTTCAAAATAGCCTTTGTGGTCGCTAATGGCGCCGGTGAAGGAGCCTTTTTCGTGACCGAAGAGTTCGCTATTGATGGTGCCGGCGGGGATGGCTCCACAGTTCACCGCCATATATTTCTCGTGGCGTCGCTTGCTATTTTCGTGAATGATTTTCGGAAACACCTCCTTACCCGAACCGCTCTCACCGATAATCAGCACCGAGAGGTCGACGGTTGCCACCTTCAGCGCCTGCTCAATGGCAGTGGTAAAAAGGGGCGATTTGCCGATGATACCAAATCGCTGTTGGGTGGCTTTAATTTCTTTGCTAAGTGTGGTCATAATGTGTGATAGATTTTTAGTTAATTACCATTTGCGTAGGCTGTAGGTGGCGTTGCGGAGCATTTCCCCGAGCGATTCGATGTCGGGATATTGTGCTTGTTGCTCCGGAGTGATGAGCTCGCCCACCGACACGCGGAAAGTTTCGTCGTGGCGGCGGAACACCTCCGATGGCAATTTGAGCGTGCGCAATCGCCAATCGATTAAGCCGAGTATGTTGAAAAATGTGCTGTTGTGGCCATGGAAATAGATGGGCACCACAGGCACTTTGAGTTTTTGAATCAAGCGTATGATAGTGGGCTGCCACAGGCGGTCTTCAATGCGTAAATTGGACTGAATTTTCGACACGGCACCGGCAGGAAAGAAACCGAGCGGATGTCCCTCTTTCACGTGGCGCAGCGCTGTGGAAATACCTTGCATCGACACGGCGCGCTTGGCGGGGTCGGTGCTCGCAAGAGCATCAACCGCAATGAAATTGGGGCGCATGGCTGTGATGTGGTTGAGCACCATATTCACCATCACCTTGAAATCGGGGCGATATTCTCCCACTATTTTAATGAGCATAATGCCATCGAGGGCGCCGAAGGGGTGGTTCGACACCGTGATAAACCCGCCTTCTTTGGGTAAATTTTTCAACACCTCTTCGCCGCGAATATCGATGGTGATATTCAAGTCGCGGAGCAGCCCCTGCGTGAATGGCACGCCGGGAGTGTCGAAGTTGTGGTCGTGAATCCAATTCACCTTATCCACAGCCAGCAATTTAAAGAGGCGATTCACCAATTTTTCCTTGCCTTTAAAAAAAGGAGCAAGTTGGCACACATCATCGTAGTCGAGCACGGTGCGCTTCACAGGCGCTTGAGCAGGGGTATCGGTTTGCATAATTCTTTTTCTTCTTATTCAGTAGGCACCACTTTCCGAGTCGGTAGGCACCACTTTTTCAAAAGTGATATAAAGTGATATAATGAGATGCAAAGGTAGTAATAATCCCCGAAATAAACACCAAAAGCGCACATTAAAATATGTCAAAATGTCATATTCGCGTCGGCGTTCTCCGAGATTACGTTCGTTGATTTTCACAGGGCGAGGTATTAAATGCCCGGGCGGTAGAGGACGAAGTGGGCATTTTCCCACACTATTTGATAGCGGCGGGAGGCGAGGAAGTGATTGAGCACGGCGATTTTGGTGTCGATGCAGAAATTGCTTTTGGCATTGCCGTAGGTGTGGAGCATCCGGGGTGTGGGCGCAGAAAATTCGGAACCCATCGTCACAAATTTTTGGCGGAGCACCATCGGAGAAGTGCGCATTTCGCTGAGTTGCTGCCGGAGCAGTTTGCTACTCAGCAGTTCGGGCCAACAGCAATGAATGGCGGGGCGTGTGGAAGTGAGATAATTGAGCATAGGCATCCCACCATACACCAGCAAGGTGTCACCCTCAGCCACCCATCCACGGATGCCGCAGAGCGCATCGTTCAGAATGGCAGCTCGCTTCTCGGTGGTGAGGATGCCACGCGCCTTTGGCGAATCCACCTGCGCGGTTTTGTGCCATAGCGCACCACCATCGAAATAAACGCCTTCTACAGCCGTTTTTGCCACACATATCAGTGCAAAAGCCAAGATGAAATAGCCGGAGCGAAACATGCGGGTGTGCTCCACACACATGGCAATGGCTACAGGTGTGGCAAGGAAGAGGATGATGGATCCATTGTTTGCCACGCCATCCGACCCCATCGGAAAGATGAGCATCAGCATCAATGCCACCACGCTCACTCCGCGAGCTTTGCCCCGCAGGGTGACAATGGCCGTGAGGCAACCCATAGCGCAGAGCACCCAAATGGGTGTGAGCGGCTTCATGCGCCACATCATCCATCCGCTCACGCCAAGGGCACAACATAGCATCACGAAGCGCACCGGCGCCGAGGTGATACGCCTACGCATCACCGTGTACACCGCCACCACAGTCCCGAGTTTCAGCCATGTGAAAAATCCGATTTTATAAAAGCGGAATTGCTGATAAATGAGCGAGTGCAGGCTATGGGAGGATTCTCCCGATGAGTCGCTCGCCACTTGATACACCGATGCAAGGCTTTCGGCAAAGATGCTCAGATGCCCCAACAGCGCCATCAGTGCCAACACCATCGCTATCCCCAAGAATGCGCCTATCAAGGAAAAAACTGACAAATGAAGGGCTCGCTTCTTGGAGTATGCGCCACACCATGCCATCAGTAGCGGAATAAACACAAACACCAAGCCCAGCACATTCGGAATGCGCGAAAACACGTTTATCCCAAGCAGAAATCCTCCCGCCATCACCCGCGAGATGCGGTGTTTGAGCAATTGCTCGATGGCAAGCAGATAGAGCATAATGGAAAGAATATCGTAGCAAAAGGCAACGGGCATTGCCGCAAATGCCACCATGGTGAGCGCATTGCCCGCAATAATGGCGCCGGGAGAAATGTAGGGCTTCAGCATGCGCCACACAGCAAGCATACACACCACCAAACAGAGTAGCCCCAAAAGGCGGATGCCCAACACACCCATATCGGGACACAAGGCGAGAAAAGCGCCTCCCGCCACGCCGCTCAAATAATACATAAAATGACATGGTGAGATACTGTCCCGTGTCGCACACATCAAAGCCAAACACCACACCTGTCAGCAGGTAGAGTGCCACCACCATGGTCGACACCCACATCCGGCACTCGGGTCGACGCAAAATATCACTATGGATTTGATTAAGAATCATCATTCTCTGCAAAGATACACATAATTTCCACACACCCCCGCCTTTTGCCCGGATTTCACCCCTTGCCGGCTTTATTTTGAACAGAGGGACAGTCCCCTGTCAAAAAAAATTTGAGGAGGGTGGAGCTTTTTTGAAACTTCGACGGACACCTGTGGATAAAGACCAACCGCCAGAAAACCGGTGTGGAGTCGAACATCCGCCTGCTCGACGTACCACGGCACATCATTGAGAAGTACAGCGCACGAGCCTAAAGACTGGGAGAAGCTGCTCTATATGATGGATTCCACCACAATAACGCTCTTTGACAACATAGTCAAAGGGGTCGGGTGGCATCCGAAATCAGGCAAGAAGAAAGGCGGAATGAAAGTGCATACAGTAATGAAGTATCATGTCGGCGTGCCGATGATGGTGCAGCTCACATCCGCCGATAAACACGACCATTACCTGCTAAAAGAGGTGCATCTGCCAAAAGACTCCACTTTGGCAATGGATCGTGGTTATGTCGACATAGCACAATTCCAACGTCT
>SFWW01000007.1 GCA_004559845.1 bacterium | reverse complement strand
TCCATCGGCATCACGTGGGCGGTGGGGCGTTCCACAATCACCTTCAAGGTGTCCGCCATTTCGCCAAGGGTGCCCACCACATAAGCCACACCATCGTTCTCGCCTTTCAGCACTCCGGTTGCGGCATCAATCGTAGCCACCGATTCATCGCTGCTACTCCACGACAGAGCAGCGGGATTCACCTTGCACATAACGCCATCAAACGTATTTTCCACATCCACCACATATTCTTTAAACGTGTCGGTGATGATGGAATCGTTCACGATATGGATATGCTCGCCTTCGCCCAGCACTTGCACCGGCACTGTGGCGGAAAGGTTGCCCAGCGTGGCTGTGAGCAGCGCATCGCCTTTGCCCGAGGCATAAAAGGTGAGTGAATCCGTCATCTCTCCCACTGATGCCGGACACGACACCTTCACACCCTGCACATCGGTGTCGATGAGCAAGCCGTATGGGTTGTAGCCATAAAATTTCGGGCGATAGATGCCATATTTCGGCACCTTTGCCACCCAATCCACAAAAGCAATAGATGCAATCGTGCTATCGTCGGGGGCGGTGTAAACGGCAAAAATGCCATTCCCGTCCGGGCGTTCTGCGCCATCGGAAGGCACATTGCGCACGCCCAGCGTGCTCGAATAGAATGTAGAAGAGCCACCACTATCCATATTCACAGCATCGGTGGCACCCAGCAAGCGTAGCAAGTCGGCGATTTCGGTGGTGCGAGCACCGCTTGAAATAGCCGAACGGCCATCAATGGTGAGAAACATAATGGTTTTTCCTTCGTCAGCAATCGCCACAGCCGTAACGGGCTGATTGGTGCCGAATTCTTCGAGCAGATATTCCGTTTCGGTCACTTCGCCGTTGCGAAGGCTATTGGGCCAACTCGACATCATGGTGTGCGGAAACACCTCCTTGCCATCGATTGTGGCATGAAATTCCACGGTGATAGAATCGCCATCGGTCAAGCCATTCACAAAAGCGCTGCCCGAACCTCTGCCGTGGAGCACGAAACCGTCGGCAGGGATATCCATATCGCCCGCAGAGGATGGCGCGCCCACAGCCACCATTTTGATCGGTCGGCCAATCACAAACGATTCGCCTTCTGCCAATCTGAGCGCTATTTCGCCCTCTCCCGAAGGAAGATTGGTGCCGGCAAAAAAATGGCTATTGTAGAGCACCACACTATTGTTGGCGCCCAATCCCACCAAATTCACACCATCGATTGCCACGGAAGAGCCTCCGGCATTGGTTACCGAACCGGAAAACACCGTGCTTCCGATGATGGGATTTTGCTGATGGGCATCGAGCACAAATTGCGTGAAATCGGAGTTGGTGTTCGCCTTAAAAATTTCGCCCTCCACCACACAGGGTCCGATAGGGATACCCACCATCGACTCGCCTCGCGTAGTGGTGCCCGAAGTGTAGAAAAAGTCGCCGTTCACGCCCAAGAAATACCTTTCGCCCGGTTTTGACTTGCGCTCCGACATACTTCTAACGGTTTCGGTGCCGGCAATATGGTCGTTGCCCATCACCGTTCGGAAAGCAATATAGGGATTCGTGAGGTCGATTTTGGCGTAGTACACATACATTTGCCTGCCATCTTCGGCGCGCATCAGCAATGATGTTTGCGAAGTGCCCGGTCCCAGCATCGCATGAAACAAAGTGTCGGTATTGAACACCGTGCCTCGCACATTATATTGCAAGGAAGAAGCGTTGGCGCCCACCAGAGCGCCACACGCTAATATCCATAACATGATTTTCTTGGTCATATCCACGGAAAAGAGATAGAGAGATTAATCCAAAATACTATTGATGAGGGCTGTCACATCGCTCACATTCAGCTCGCCGTCGGCATTGATATCGCAAATGGCGAGTTCGCCGGGTTCATTGCCCAAAATCACATTAATCAGAGAAGTGACATCGCTCACATTCACCACGCCATCGCCGTTCACATCGCCGGGGATAGCCTCCACAGGCACCTTGTAAACTCCGTCGAAACTCTTAAACAACATGTGGTACTGCTTACCGGTGGTGGAAGTGTTCATATTGAATTGGATTGAACTCAACACGATGGGATAACTGCCCATATTCTCGGCATCCATCCACGCAGAAGTGGGCAGATAGATGGTGTAGTCGGTGTTGGCTTGCAAGCCCTCAAACTCAATGGTTTGATAGGTCATACTGCCTCCATTGGCGCGCAAACCCAGCACCACATTTTTCACCGGTGCTTCACCCGGATTGAAAACGATTTGCAGCGCTTCGGGAAGACTCCACACCCGAATCGTTTTGCTCAGCACAATTTTCGGGCTACGACCCGAGGCGCCGGTGTATACATAGTCGATACCATTGCCCACAGCCGTGGCTACGGCATCCTTACCGCCGGTTTGCGAAATCTTCCAAGTTGCAACATCCAAATTCGGGTCCAAAGGCATCAATCGAGCGGTGGGACGCTCCACAATCACCTTCATGGTATCAGCCACCTCGCCGAGGGTGCCAATCACATAGGCTTCGCCATTTTGCACGCCACGGAGCACGCCGGTGAGTTCATCCACTACCACCACAGATTCATCGCTACTCACCCAAGAGAGGGCAGCCGGATTGATGGGCATCACGGTTTCGCCCACCACACTTTCCACATCGATGGCATAGTCGCGATAAGTGTCGTTGATGATAGAATCGTTCACAATACGGATGGCATCCACTGAATTTTGCACACACGCCACAATGGTGGTCGACATCTCTCCGTAGGTGGCAGTGAGCACGCCTTCAGCGAGTGAGCCATCGGCATAGAACATGGTGTCGCCCACAATGTGTCCCAATGCTTCCGGACACGAAAGTTTCACTCCCTTCAGGTCGGTGTTCACCAGCATACCATATTTATTGTAGCCATAGAATTTGGGCGTATACATTCCATATTTCGGCAATTTCAGCGAAAAGTCGACGTAGGCTATACTTGCCACTTCATCGTCGTCGGGCGCCTCGCTCACGGCGAAGATGCCATTGCAGTCGGCGCGTTCACGACCGTCGCTGGGGCGATTGCGCACACCCAACGCGCTGGAGTAGAGGCAAGTGGAGCCGCCACCATCCACATTAATCGCCATGTGGGCACCGGCATATTTCATCAAAGAGCCCAGAGCTGCCGTGGTGGCACCATCGCTCAGTGTGGAGCGTCCGTCCACCACCAAGAAAATCACTTTTTGCTTATCCTCGCTAAAGCCCAGCACCGTGCGCGGATGCACCGAAGCATCGCCATTGTTGACCACTGCACCATTGCGGAGCACCCAAGGGTTGCCCGACACGATTTCGGTGGGTACAAAACTCTTGCCATCGATGAAAGCATTGAGCGTGAGCGTGAGTCGGTCGCCGGGTTGCAGTCCGGCAATAAACGCTGCCGCCGTACCTTTTCCGGTGAGCACCAGGCCTTGCGCCGGGATATCCATATCACCGTCGCTGCTTGGCGTGTTCACCACTTCCAATTCGCAAGCTGTGTCGAAGGCAAACGATTGTTCGCCATTCACATAGCGCACCTGCACTTCGGTAACGCCGGTTTCGTTGGTACCGGCAAAATAGGTGGGATTATAGAGGGTAATGGCATTATTGGTGGCGCCATTGGTGTTGATACCGCCAATTTTTGCTTGCCCGTTCGGCCCCACCACTGTGCCACCGAAAGTAACGCTACCGATATTCGGCACTTGGTTGGCATCAATGGTGTATTGTATTTCCGAGCCATTCAATCCTCGATAAATCACGCCCTTCGCCATCGACGAAGAGATGGGAGCACCCACCATCGATTCGCCACGCATGGTGGTGCCTGCAGTGTACCAAAAGTCGCCGTTCACGCCCACAAAGTAGCGCTGACCGGGTTCCGACTTACGAATACTCATTTGCGAAACGGTTTCGCCGCCCGCCATTTTATCGGTGCCGCTCACCGAGCGGATTTTGATATAGGGATTATTCAAATCCACTGTGGTGTAGAACACCCGCAAATGCTTCAGTCCGCTTTGCAGCAAAAGTGAAGTTTGTGTGGTGCCCGGCCCGATATAGGCGTGGAAAGTGGTATCCACGGTGTAAATCGTACCCACCACATCGCAGGTGCCCTTCGCTTGTGTTCCAAAGGCGGTGGCACCCGCCAGCATCAAAGCCAAAAGATTGGTTTTCAGATTCATGTTTATGTTAATTTAGAAGATTAATCAATGAGGGGTTAATTCAAAATCATATTGATGAGTGTCGTCACATCGCTCACATTCACTTGGCTGTCGGCATTCAGGTCGCACACCGAAAGTTCGCCGGGTTCATTACCCAAAATCACATTAATGAGAACGGTTACGTCAGACACATTCAGCACACCGTCGGCATTGATATCGCCGGGGATAGCTTTTTCTTCCACAGCATTGTAAACGGTTTCCAACCCACTAAACACCATGTGGTACTGCTTACCGGTGGTGGAAGTGTTCATATTGAGCTGAATAGAACTCAACACGATGGGGAAGTTCGCCATATCGGTGGCATCGCAATAGTCGGAAGTGGGCAATTCAATCACCAAATTTTCGTTGGGGGTGATGGCTTCGGGGGTGATGGTTTGGTAACTCATAGCGCCTCCATTAGGTCGCACACCGAGCACCACATTCTTCACCGGAGCTTCGCCCGGATTGATGGTCAGGCGAATAGCGTCGGGCAAACTCCAAAGGCGGAGTGTTTTGCTCAGCACAATCTTCGGGCTACGACCCGATGCACCGGTATACACATAGTCGATGCCATCGCCCACGGCAGTGGCTACGGCATTCTTGCCGCCGGTTTGCGAAATTTTCCAAGTAGTGATATCCAAATTCGGGTCCATCGGCATCACATGGGCGGTGGGGATTTCCACATTCACAATCATGGTGTCGGCCATCTCGCCGAGAGCACCCACCACCAAAGCCGTGCCATTGCGCACACCTTTCAGAATACCGGTGTTCTCACCGATGGTAACAATCGACTCATCGAGGCTCTTCCAAGTGAGCGCCATCGGACTGATGTTCATTTCATTTTCGCCCACTGTGGTTTGCACCGACACGGGATATTCTTTGTAGCTGTCATTAATGATGGAATCGTTGGTGATATTGATAGCATCCACCGCATCAATGATTTGCACGGTGCTGGTCACCGTCGCGCCATTGTAGGTGGCGGTGAGCAAGCCTTCACGCACAGAGCCGTCGGCATAGAATGTGGTGTCGCCTATCACACTTCCGAGCGATGGGTCGCACTTCAATTGCACACCCTTCACATCTTGGCTCACGAGCATACCATATTGGTTGTAGCCATAGAATTTGGGGGTGTAGACACCATATTTGGGGAATTTCAACGAAAAGTCAACAAAGCGAATGGAGGCAATTTCATCGTCGTCGGGAGCAGAACTCACCACATAGAATCCATTGCCATCAGCACGCTCCACACCGTCGCTGGGCTTATTGCGGATGCCTAAGGTGCTGGTGTAGAGCACGGCAGAGCCGCCACCGTCCACATTGATGCCATCGGTGGCTCCGGCATAGCGCATGATATCGCCCAACCAAGTGGTGCGCACACCGCTGGAAATTGACGAACGCCCGTCAACCACCATAAAATATGCCTTTTTGCCACCGTCGCCATAGCCGATAGCGGCGCGAGGCTGACGCGAGCTGGCATCGCCACGGTCGGCTTCACTTTGCAGGGTGATGCCATCTTCCAAAATTTTCGGGTTGCCCGACACAATTTGGTAGGGCTCTACCGACACGCCATTGTGGGTCCACGATGGGGTTACGGTCACCACATCACCATCTTTCAGGTTTTGGATAAACGCCTTAGCGGTGCCATGTCCAAAGAGCACATATTGTCCTTTTTCGATGGTCATATCGCCGGCATCGGAAGGAGCACCCACTATGCGCATTTTAAAAGGCTTGGCAGTTTCAAACTTTTCGCCTTCCACCAACACGGCAGCCACTTCATAGCCATTGGTTTGATTGGTGGAGCCGTAGTAAAGGTCGTTGTAGATGGTCACCTTATTTTGATTCGATGCAGCGCTTTCATTGCTATTGGTGTTAATACCACCCAATGTGGCTTGTGAGCCATCGGTAGCCACCACCGTACCACCGAAGAAAAACGGTTGGGCATAGAGTTGGCCATCGGTAGCCACCACAAAATTTTTATAGAGTTTGGCATTGTTGCGGGCACGATACACCACGCCATCCACCACCGTAGAACCCACCGGAGAGCCAACAATCGACACGCCGCGACCGGTGGCGCCGGAGGTGCTGAAAAAGTCGCCATTCACTCCCACGAAATAGCGTGCGCCGGGTTGCGACTTGCGCTCTGCCATACCCGAGATGCGCTCGTTGCCCGCCAATTTGTCGGTGGCACACACGCCTTTGAGCGAAAGATAGGGGTTGGTCATATCCATCGTGGTGTAGAACACGCGCAGGGCATCCATAGAGGCAGCATTGCGCAACCATAACGAAGTTTGTGTGGTGCCCGGTCCGATTTGATTATGGAACAGGGTGTCAACAGTGTATTCCGTGCCTTGCAGCAGAACCACATCGCTTGCTTGCACCCCACACACAGCCATAAAGGCAAAAAGAATAAAGGTAATTGATTTTCTCATTGTATGATGGTTGATTAGTTAATAGATACAGTAATTCGGGTATAAAATTAACTAATTTCAATCAATAACGCAAATAAAAACGCGTCCAATTCTCGCCATTAACATAATATGACACACCTTTGTTACAATGCTGTCAATTCCTTCGCACAATTTGCTTTTGCACGGGGCAAAATAAAAAATGAAAAAAAACATATAAAATGATTGCAAAGGGACGGTTCTTTTGCAACCAAAATAGCACACAAATGATTGATTTTTAGTTTAGTATGATTATTCGATTGCAAAGGGACGGTTCTTTTGCAATCAAAATAGCAGACAAACGATTGATTTTTAGTTTGGTGTGATTTTGCAAAATTCACCCCTATTTCATCGCTTGATGGAGGTGAAATAGGGATGAACGAGGCTTGGTGCTTTTTCGGCACCGGAGTTAGATGAGGATAAGGTTCACGAGGGCGGTGACGTCGGACACATTCACCACGCCATCGGCATTGATGTCGCACACCGTATCGGAGTAGGTGGGGTCGCCAAGGATGCGGTTCACCAAGGCGGTGACGTCGGACACATTCACCACGCCGTCGGCGTTCACGTCGCCGAGGATGCCGGGCACATCGGGCGATAAATTTTTACCCATTTCATACACAGCCATACCATTGTAGGCCTTGAAGGTGAAAATGGTAGCCACTTGTTCGCCATTGCGTTGGTCCACGTCCACTGTGAGGCAATGCACGCGCAATCCGCTATCGCTCACTTTGCCGAGGCTGTCGGCGGGTATTTGCCAATATTTGGTCATGCCGCCGAGGGTCATACCTTCGCCTAATTCGCAAATATTGGCTTGGCAGCCATGGCCATTGCCATCGTAGGCTGCTATCACATAGGCAAACATATTGCGGCCGTTGATGGTGAATTCGGTCATACCATTAGCGGAGTATTGGGGTTGGAGTTCGGTGGGCACTTCTTCAAAACTGTCCACTATCGATTGGCTCACATCGTAGAGCACCGGGGCGGTGTCGAAGCAATCAATATAGAACAATTCGCCGCTGTAGCGGTCGTCGTCGGTGGTGCCGAGCACCATTTTCACGATGGGTGCAAGGCTGAATCCGGCTTTGGTTTCGGGATAGAAAGAAGTGAACACCACATAGGTGTCGCCTTCAAAGCCGCCTTCAAAGGTGTCGGAACCTTGGTCGGCATGCCAGCGATAGCAAAGGGCAGAACCTCCACCAGCCACATTATTACCGATAGTCATCACATTACATTCGGCTTGCTCGCAAGTGATGTCGCCCATCACATCAAGATAGTCGGTGCGCTCCAATTGGTCGCCTTTGGGAAGGGTGGCGATGAGCGTTAAAGCGCCGGTGGCGGTATCCACTTGGTAGAGCGGGATGGTGGTGGCAATGTTGCTGGTCATGGGTGCAAGCCAGATGTGGCCGAAATGGTCGCGACCGATGCTTGTGGCACCCAAAAACACGGTGTAGGGCGAGCCATTGAGCGTGAGGTCGAGGTCGGGCAATGGAGCACCGGTGGCGGCATCAAAGCGGTGTATCACCGATTGATTGAGCGTGTCGGTGTCCACCACCACCATTTTTTCTTCGCTGCGAGCCACATACACCACCCCATTGCTCATCACAGCAGTGCGTGCACGCGGATTGCATGCGGGATTGTGAATAAAATCGGTGGTGTGCACGCGGTCGAAAATCCATTTGTTGACCAAATTGTAGTCATTCACGGGTTGGTAGGTCTGTCCATCGGTGATGGAAAAAGCACGGATGGCGCACAGGAGTGCCATTGAGAGGAAAATCAGGTTTTTCTTCATGTTAATAGGTATTGAAGTGTGATATTGTATTTATTGCCATAAAGTTACGATTATTCTTGCAAAAATCGACAAAAAAGCGCCAAAAAAAAGCACTCCTGCAAAAGGACAAACGCCCATGCAGGAGTGATGATGATTAAGCGATTGCCTCGCCGAAGCGGGCATTCAAGGATTTACTTAGACGAGGATGAGGTTCACCAAGGCAGTTACGTCGGACACATTCACCACGCCATCAGCATTGATGTCGCACACCGTGTCGGAGTAAGTGGGGTCGCCAAGGATGCGGTTCACCAGAGCGGTAACGTCGGACACGTTCACCACACCGTCGCCATTCACATCGCCTACAAGAGGTTGAGGCTCGTCGCCGCCACCGCTCACGCCTTTACCCATTTTGTAAACGGCGAGACCATTGTAGCCCTTGAAGGTAAGCATTGTAACCACTTCTTCGCCATTTTCTTGGCTGTATTCCACATTGAAACTGTGCACGCGGTTACCGGCGTCGGAAATCTTGCCGAGGCTGTCAGCAGGAATTTGCCAGTATTTGGTCATGCCACCGAGCGACATACCTTCACCCATTTCGCAGATATTGGCTTGGCAGCCATGTCCGTTGCCGGAGTATTGAGCAATAGAGTAGAGCACGAAGTTGCGGCCATCGATATTGAATTCAGCCACACCATTCGTACCGGCTTCGGGGAACAAAGAGCTATCCACATTTTCAAAGCTATCAATGAGGCTACCGGTCACGTCGTAGAGAATTGGTGCGGAATTGAAACCGTCAACATAGAAAAGTTCACCCATATACATATCGTCTTCGGTAGTACCCAAGCACATTCTCACATAAGGAGCATAACTCCATTGAGTAACGGTTTCGGGATAGAAAGCAGTGATTGCAAGGTAGATATCGCCTTCAAAGCCTCCTTCGAAGGTGTCGGAGCCTTGGTCGGCATGCCAGCGATACACCAATTCGCTTTGCGAACCGGGAGCCATAATGTTGCATTCGGCATTTTCACGAGTGATATCACCCATCACATCCCAATAGTCGATACGAGCAATTCGGTCACCTTTTTCCAAAGTAGCCACCACAGTGAGTTCACCGGTTTCGATATTGAGTTGATAGAAAGGAGTTGATGCAGATTTTTCACTGCTGTACGGGCCAACCCAAACGTGACCGAAATTGTCAACGCCTATGCTGTTAATGCCCAAGAAATCAGCAAAAGGTTGGCCATTAAGAGTTACATCAAGCGGGGTAAGTTCTTCACCGGTTTTAGCATCCAAGCGATACACCACAGCTTGCTGGAGGGTGTCGTTGCCGGTGGCTTTCTCCACCACCACTTGCTTTGCTTCAGAGCGAGCAATGTAGATCACGCCATTGGTCATCACCGCCGTACGTGCTCTTGTGTTGCAATAGTCCTTTTTGGGGAACACATCAGGAGTGTGAACACGGTCTTGAATCCAAAGGTTCACCAACTTCAAATCATTGACCGGTTCATAAGTTTGGCCATCAGTTTTAGCCATAACGCTAACGGCTGTGATTAGCGCGAGAGCAGCAACAAGTAAAAATTTTTTCATTTGATTAGGATATTAAAATTATTAATTAGGATATTAAAATTATTAATTAGTTGTTTTGATACAGTCATTTTATAGTCCGTACAAAGTAAGTATTAATTTATGAAATAAGCAAATATTTTTCAACAATTTCACAAAATTTCATTATTAAATCCCCTCAAACGGCGAAACATTTGGGCACCGGGGAATATTTTTTCTCTTTAGGTGTCAACATCACAAACATCGGCAATCCCGGTACATCCCGGAATTGCCGATATATTTTATATAAGACGCCACGCCGCTAACGTTGGGGCATAAACATCATTCTTACTGCGCCAAAATCATATTCACGAGGGCGGTCACATCCGACACATTGACCACGCCGTCGGCGCTGATGTCGCACACGGCGTCGGAGTAGGTGTTGTCACCGAGAATGCGGTTCACCAAGGCGGTAACGTCCGACACATTGACCATGCCGTCGGCGTTCACATCGCCGGGAATGGCTTTCACATATTTGAAGATGCGATAGGGAGAATAGTCGGTGTAGCTCGGGGTGGTGCTACCGGCAGTGCCGTAGGCGTAACGTGCTCTCACATAATACGTTTTTCCATCTGCAGGACTTCCCGTTCCGGTCATTTCGCCAATGGGCACCGTGGCAAACACGCCCTCATCAAGGGTGGCTTTCCAAGTGGTGCGCGTGGGGAACGACGAAGATGTGCTGATTTCCACGCGGAGTGATTGGGCTCCCTCTTCGGGCACAACACTGATAGCATCGGAGGCGTGGAGCGTAACGCCATCGGCATCCGGCTTAACGAATACGGGAACTGGCGGCACCACATTTTTGGTGGTGAACGACATCACGTCGGTTTGGTCGGTGCCTTCGCCCAATTTTGCCACCACTTGTGCATAATAGGTGGTGCCACCTGCCAGTTTGAATTTGGGCACTTGGTGGAAAGGTGAGGTGGTTTGCACACTGTATTCGGGCGATGCCATTGTGGACTTGGAGGAGATATTGAGCGTGTAGAGTGCGCCATCGGCTGCTTGGCTCCAAGCGAATTGCGGGGTGAGTTCCACATTGGAAGCGCCGGTGGCAGGCGAAGTGATTTTCATCGGTTCGCAGGTGAATTTGCTCACATCGGAAGTGGCTGCAGAGAGGTTCAACCCTTGCGACGACACGCGCCAATAGTAAGTGCCGGGGGTGATTCCCGGAATTTGGCTAATCACCACCGAAGTGTCGGGCACTTCAAGATGCGCCACGGTATGCTTGCACTCGGCATCGGAAAACACCTCCACGGTGTGGGTATTGCCATCGGTGGTCCAACTCAGGGGTGAGAGCATGGGCACGGTGGCGCCATAGGCGGGAGCGGTGATCACCGGCTTTTGTGCCTGATGCGATTCAGCGCCTGCCAGCACGGGAGCAAATTCATTTTCCCAACGGTCGAGAATGCTCACGGCAAAACGATGATTTTGTGCATATTCCGCCTTGATGGCATAAAAATTGGGATAGGTGAAGCCCAGCAGATATTGGGGCTGACAGCGGAAATCGGCATCGCTCACACCATCGGGAATGGCATAGATGGCATAGCGCACATTGTCGACGGCATCCCAGCGAAGGGTATCGCCCTCGCGGCGGCAATTGCTCACGGTGCCATATTGCACCGGCGGTGCTATCCATTGCGGTGCCGGACAGAGTGCCGGCGTGTTAAACACCTTCGCTTTGAGCCATCGGCGCAATGCCCACACCTTTCCATCCAGGGTGGCATTATTGTTTCGCCAAGTGGAATATTTGAAATACACCATACCCAAATTTCCGGCATCGCGCATCACTTGCACTTGAGTGGAAAATTCCGGCAAATCCCAGCCGGTGGAGTTGAAGGAGGAACACGTTTGGCTAATGTAGACATGGCGGTTGAATTTTTTGCCTACCATCCCCCACCATTGGGTCACTTCGTCGAAATTTCCGGCAGTGTTCCAATACACTTGCGGAGAAATGAAGTCGATGGTGCCGCGCGACACCCACGCCATGGGGTCGCTATAGATTTGATTGTATTGCCAATCAACGCCCGGGCTGGGGTCTACACCATATTTGGCTGCCACATCCGCCGCCGAGCAAGCCACACCGGCAGGACCGATGCCGAAGCGCACCCAGGGCTTGGTGCTCTTAATCATGGCATTCACATCAGCCACCATTTGGTTCACATTTTCCCGTCGCCAGTCGGCTTGGCTGAGCGTGCCGCCTTGCGCTTTGTAGGCATTATAAAGGTCGGCATCCAGCTTCATGCTACACCCGCCTTGATTGTAGAAATAATCGTCGAACACCAAGCCATCCACATCATATTTGGTGATAATGTCTTTACACACATCCACCACCCTTTGTCGCACCTCCGGGATGCCCGGATTGAGCACGGTTTCGTAGTCGGTGGTGAGTAGCCATTCGGGATGCGTGTGGACGTAGTCGAGTTCGCTTTCTCCCCACGAAGAGCCGGAGGGCGAGTAGCGATACGGATTCACCCAAGCATAGAGCTCGATGCCACGCTTGTGGGCTTCTTGCACAATCCATTCCAAGGGGTCGAACACCGGCACATCGCCGCGTTTTGCCACAATGTAGCTCGACCAGGGTTCGTAGGCTGAATTATACATCGCATCACACATGGCGCGCACATGGTAGTACACCGTATTCATATTGTTGGCAGCCAGCGTGTCGAGCATTTTTTGGCACGCCAATTTCAGCGTGTTGGCATTGGTGGAAGTGATTTTGCTTGCCGGCCAATCGCTCACGTAGGCGCTCATCCACACCGCGCGTTGCTCTCTTTTCACTTGTGCGCCGGTGGTGAGCACCGAAAGAAGCAGCACTGCGAATAAGGCTATTTTAATACACGTTTTCATATCTAAATCTTTTGGTTTGAAAGAAAAAAAGCAGGGGCGCACTTCGTGATGGATTGGCGCCCCTGCTACCACATATATCTATTGTCTAAAATAGTCAGAGGGATTAGAACAATGCTGTTTTGCGTGGGTTGATGCAAATGCCAAGAATCTTGTCGGTGTTGTCCATATATTTGTTCACCGTTTTGGTTGTGGGGTCGTAGTACATCAATCCGGTAGCATAATTCTTTTCACCCGAAGAGGCACGGAAGCCGAAGTACACATAATGGGTGTAGGGGTCGATGGCAAATTGGGTGGTGTACACACCTTCGGAAGCGGTTGTGTTGATGGGGTCGGCTTCCATATTGATGTACTTATTGTATTTGTCGTATTCCACTGTTTGGTCGGTGGCTGGAATATCGTATTCGCAGAAGCCTACACCCGGAGTGGTGCCCATAGTCATCCACACATAGAGTTTACCCAATTCTTCGTCGAGGGTAAATGCGCGAGGTTGAGTGGTGGGGAGCACGATGGGATAAGGCACCTTCGGACCGGTTTTGCCGATATCGGAAGTTTTGAATCTAAATATACCATTGCCTGAGTAGTTTTTACCCCACCAGAACATATTGTTCTTGTCGAGATACAAACCGGTGTGGATAGCGCCATACGCCAAACCATTGCCATAATAAGCGAGTTGGTTGTTGACCACGAAGTAGCCTGCAGTGCTGTTGAAGTTGGTGGTTTCGCGAGCGCCGCGGGTGTTCAGCGGAATTTGGCGAATACCGGTGTTACGGTCGGTATAGTAGAGGTAAGTGCCGTCGGTGCAACCCTGGAAGGGGTCGTTGAACGCCTGACCACCCACATTGGTAATCATAATGTTCACGTTCGAGCCATCAGCGCTCATCACGCTGATTTTACCGTCGCCGAGACAGTTTTCTTCGTCGTTCACATAGTAGTATTGCTTTCCGCAGTCGAGGATAAACACATTGTCTTGTTGCACGCCTTCAGAACCGGTGGTTTCGCTGGCAAACACCAATTGGGTGGGCATATTGCCGGAGTTCACACCCATATCGAAAGGCCGGTTTTTGGTACCCTTTGGCAGTTTCGACATATCCACCAATTTGTAGGCCTTGATGTTGCCACCCAATTCTGCATAATACAGCGTGGGGCAAGGATCGGTGGTACCCACCTGCACATTCACGTAAGAATCTTCAAGTCTACGGTTTTCGCCATTGATGTCGAACCACGTTTGGAGTTCGATTTTTTGCGAACCGATGTGTTTGAAGGTCAGTGCGCCGGGGTTGTCGATGGAGCCATCTTCGTGAGAGAAGCCCACAAATTCAGTGATTTCAGTGCCTTCGGCAGTTTTGGTGCCTTCGGGGAACTTCCACACATATTTACAAATCAAATTGTTGGGGTTCGGCAATTCAATGCCCAAGTTCACTTGCACATCGTTGATGACCACCACGGGTTCGGATTGGCTGGTCACGCTCAGCACGGGAGCAATGTCGTAAATCATCAAGGGATAGGTTTTGGAGCCCACGCCTTGCACATTGAGCGTCACATTGTAGATGCCCGCCTTGGCGTATTTGTGCTTGGGGTTGTTTTCGGTAGAGGTGTTGCCATCGCCGAAATCCCATGTCACGTTACCTTTTTTGGATGAAGTGTTGGTGAATTGCACCGTCGACACCACATAGAAGTCGAGTTGATACTCATCGCCATCCACTTGATAGCTGAAGTCCACATCTTTGGTAGGGAAGTTTCCGTAATTCGGTTCTTTGTCCACACACGAGGTCACAGCCAGCAGTGTAATGGCCAAGAGCATTATATTCTTTAACATTTTCATAGCGGCTTATTAATTGAGTGTGATTTCTTCGTTGTTGCTGGTAACACCCACCTTACCTTCTGTGTCGTAAACACGGAAAGTGGGTTGCAAATAATAGGAGCGTGAGAAGTCCACATTGTAGACCTTATTGCTGGAATCGTAAATCCAATCCACAAATGGGATGGTGCTGATGAGGTCTTTCCAATAGGGCATATATTTGGCACGCACGGTGGTGATTTTGCCACCGGTATCGTCGCTGTAGCGGCTAAAGAGCCATTCCGACGATTTGTACACCGGGAACACGTTCACGCCTTCGGGGGCATCTTCGGGGTTGGCAATTTCCACGTAGGTGGTTTGCTCGTTCACCACGGTAATGTAGTAGTAGTGGTCAACTTCGTCCACCAATTCTCCCTTAGCGTTTTTCACTTGTGTAAACCAAGCGTCGCTCTTCTTGTCGGTTTCGGTTTCGGTAGGGAAGTTCACGCCATATTTGGCATTGAGCTGCTCGAAGAGTTCCTTTTTGAAATCGTAGGTGATATACACGCCGCGGAGGTCGTTGTAGTAGGTGCTATCCTTGGTGAGCGCTTCCACCATGTGGTCCACAAATTCAGTGTCGAAACCTTCGGGATAGTATTGGCTGAATTTTTCAGCATCCCATTGTGCAGGCACTTTCCACGTTACCGGGGCGAGTGTGCGCGAAGTGGGAAATGAGTCGGTGAGCACGAATTCATATCCATCCCATTCTGCTGCTGAATGAGGAAATGTTGCCACGCTTTGTGCGCTACGCACGGTGTCGGTCACGGAATACGACTTGTTGTAGCTCAAAGATGTGGTGAGTTTGGAGGTGGCGGAAGCGGTTTGTTCGCGTTTCACCTGTGCCCACACTTCAGAGTGGTTGATTTGGCGATCTGCCGAGGTGTAGTATTTGGCTTTGAATCCGGCATAATTGCCTGCTTTCACCACCTTGGAACTTTGTTCCCAGTCGACGGTGGGCAGAACTTGTCCGAGTTCACCCCTATCAGCGATAAGGTCGTGGTTGGCACATGAGGTGAGCAGCAACGCACCCAAAGCCAAAGCACCTATAATATTTAAAATTTTCATAATCGAATAATTGTTTTTTTAAAAATGATTATTTGTTACGCATTATCACTGAAAAAATCATTCACCGGTGAGCGAAGTCACCACGCCATAATCTTTAGCCCAAATCATTGGTTCTTGGAGCCACTTATAGTTTTTGTAAGCTCCGAGGCGTTCGAGTTCTGCGCGATTGTATTTTTCTTCAGTTTCGGGGTCGTAGTTGATACGTTGAATCCACGTGTTTTCTTTTTGAGCTTCGGTTAAGCCATCAATCCAGTAGGCTGCGTAGAGGTTGTAGGGTCGGCGCAGGGTTGGATAAATGATTTCTTGGTTGTCGCCAATGCCGTATTTGTTGCGATTGTTGCTATAGTGATACCTACGCATATCGGTCCATTGTTCGGCTTGGAGATAGAGTGCGATAAATTTTTGTTGCATCAAGTCGCTCAAAGAGAATTCGCTGGGATTGAAGAACCAGTGTTTATTTCCGCGTTCGGTTACTTTGTGCACATTGTAGGTGCGCACCACTTGTCCGCGAATCACCTTTTCAGTGTAGTCTTCGGTGTTGTTGAGGAAGGCGTCCACTTGCAAATCCCACCATTGCTTGGCTTGGAATCCCGGCACGCCACTTGAGGATGCATCACCCGGATATTTGTTGTCGGTGGTGGCGTTGTAGTTGGGGTTGGGATATTTTGTCAAGAAGAAGTCGAGATGGCGTTGGATATTGTATTGAGTGGCCTCTTTAGCGAGTTCGCAGGCTTGCGATTTTTCGCCGAGCCAATAGAGCGCTTCCGCCTTGATGAAGTAGAGTTCTTCCATGGTGAAGAGCGGATTATAGCCGGTGGTGGCGCCTGCATATGCACCCATATACATATCGGGATAGTTTACAGCCTTAAACGAGGAGCCCATACCGATGTTGGCTTCCAAATATCTCATTTTCACCTTTGCAGCTTCAATTGAAGATGAGGTGGGACCCGTGCGGGCAATCATTAGCAAGCCGCAGCGAGGGTCGTTGGCAAAGCCGTCGTGTTGACTTTCTGCCACAAATTGTCCGCAAAGTTTTTCATCGTCGGGCTTGCCCAAGCCGAGCAAGTCGACCATAAAGAATTTAGATGGCACGGCTTCGCTCAAGAGGTTGGCACGAGATTCCCAAGAGTTGATTTTGGGTTGAGCCACACTCCACACGCAGCTTTGTTCGCCCGTACCGCCGGAGAAGTTGTAGCGAGGTTCGTTGCCAAACCACGATCCGTAGAGCAAATCGCCTTTACGCCATTGCCGGATGGCGGCGTCGGCAGCATCCACAATTTTTTGGCATGTGGCGGCACTGCGGTCGATGTTGGGGAGGTTGCGCACGAGTAAGCGTGCCTTGATTGCCAACACCAAACCTTTCCAGCGCTCGAGGTCGCCGCCATACACGCGGTCGATGTCGAAGCCGATTTTTTGGTTGTCGGGGCTATTCACGATAGCGGGGTCTTCATACATTTTTATCAAATCTTCCGCCTCTTGAAACATCCAAGCATAAATGGAGGCTTGCGAATCGTATTGCGGAGAATTGGATTGCAGCGCTTGCGAGCGAGGCATATCACCGAATTCATCGGTGGTGAGCTGGGTCGACATCAATTGAATGGTGCGCGCAATGAGTTCGTAGTTGGGCGAATTGATGGCCTTGGAGTTGGCAATCAGGTTTTGCCCGTTTTTGCAAATATCGTAGAAGTGACGACGCCATTGTGGATGACGGTTCATGGTCAAAAGTTCCCACTCACTCTTATAGGAATAGCCGGAGCTGAGCTTGGTTTTTGAAGTGGTGGTGAGCATTTGAGAGAAATATGCGTTGTACTCGGCGTTGTCGTAGTTCACTTGCTGAGCATAAAACACGAGCGTGGGCAGTCCCACTTTGGCATCAATTGCGTGCGCCTTGTCGGGGTTCACATTGTCGTCGAGAACGTCTTTACAACTTACCGTTGCCAAGCCTACCAACGCTGATAATGCTATAAATTTTATCTTGTTCATAGTTTTTGCTTGAGTTTAGAAGGTTGCTTTAAGTGAGAAGTTGAAACTGCGAGTGGAAGGCACGTTGTAGTTGTCGATACCGGAGCCACCTGCACCGCCACCTGTAGAGGCAAGCACAGCAGGATCGTTGCCCGAATACTTGGTGAGCAAGAAGAGGTTGCGACCGGTGATAGTAGCGCTCAAGCCTTTCACAGGCCATGCTTTTTTCAGCAAGGATGTGAAATCGTAGCTCAAAGTCACATAGCTCAAACGTATGTAGGAGCCATCTTCAATGAAGTTGGACGACACGGCGTAGAAGTAGGTGCTCATAAAGTTGTAGTCAAACACCACGGGGGTAGTGTTTTTGCGATAAGTTCCGTCGCCATTGGCTACCACACCGTCGAAGATGTATTCGCGGTTGCGATATTTTTCGAGCGTGTGTGCCATACCGTTGCCCATAAGGCTACGGCCGGTTACATTCACCACATCGCCACCGCATCTGCCGTCGAGCAAGAATGAAAGGCTGGCATTTTTGTAGCGGAAGGTGGAGCCGAAGCCAAGCAAGAAGTCGGGCTCGCGGTTACCGATGAGTGTACCCTTCGAGGAGCTGATGATAGGATAACCTTCGTCGTTACAAATCACATTGCCATCGGGGTCACGCATATAGTCCTTACCGGTGATACCGGTGGTGGAACCGCCCAAATAGGATACGGAGAAGATATCGCCATATTGTCCGGCGTTGATTTCCGACACGCCTTCGGGCAAGTAGGTGAGCTTACCGCGGTTGTAGGAGAAGTTCACGTTGGCTGTCCAGTCGAAGGTTTCGTTTTTGACAATGTCCTGACCAAGGGTGATTTCCATACCGTGGTTGAGCACCGTACCTTCGTTACGAGTTTGGAGAATAGTACCGGAAGCCGGCGACACGCGCACCGACACAATTTGGTTGTCGGCGGTGGTGGAATAGTAAGCCACATCTAAGCGTGTGCGCGAATTGAAGAAGCGCAAGTCGGCACCGATTTCCCACGAGGAGTCCATTTCGGGCTCCAATGTGATAGCGCGGGAGGTGGTTGGGTCCACACCATAGCCGCCATCGGGGAAGGTTACCCATTGCTTGTAGGTGTCGGTGAAGAGGTACGACGGACAGTCTTTACCCACTTTTGCCCAGTTGCCGCGAATCTTACCGTAGGAGAACCAGTTGTTGCTCAAGTGGAAGAGTTCGCTGAAGATTACACCACCGGTGACGGATGGATAGAAGTATTGGCATTTTTCGGCTTGAATCAAGCGAGATGAGCCATCCAAACGACCGGTCACGGAGAGTTGAGCCACACCCTTATAGTCGAAGCGGAGTTCGCCAAAGTAGCCATACTTATTATATTTAGTGTGGTAGAGTGTGGGGTGATTGCTCTTGAGCAAGTCGCCATTGGTGAAGTCGGTGTTCATGTAGCTGTAGTAGTCACCACCAAGCTGGAAGTTCTCGCCATAGATGGAGGCGGAATAGCTGCTCACTTCTTTGTATTCAGCACCCACGAGGATGTTGAAATTAAAGTCTTCAGCAAAGGTCTTTTTCCATGTGGCAGTTGCCAAAGCGGTGAATTGTTCGCTACGTGAGGGTTGGAAGGAATATGAGCCGTAGAGGCTTTGGTTCTTTGCCAACACATCTTGCACCTTTTCGTCGTCGGGATTGAGCAAGTCGCCATCGTAGATGCGAGGCACGGTGTAGCTTTCGTAGGTGCTGTAGCTCTTGTCGTAACCGATTTTGCCATTGAAGATAAGGTCTTTGATGGGCTCATAGGTGAGCTGACCGTTAATCACGATACGATTGCTTTCCGTTTGGCTCTTGTCGTTGTATCTGCCAAAGTAAATCGACGGACCGCAGTTCAAGCGTTCCAAGTCGGTGAGCTCGTCCCAGTGGTCGTAGCGTGCAGCCCAATTCACGTGGCCTTCAAGGGTTTGATAGTCTTTCATATCCTTGTTGATGCCATAGGCATACACACTGCTCATCGAGTTGCCGAATCCGCGGCTCTTGCTGTTCACGAAGTTGGTGGAGAGCTGGATGCTCACTTGTTCGCTGGGTTTGTAGTTACCCTTCAAAAACACGGTTAATTGTTTTTTGTAGTCTTTTGGCACGATACCCTTATTGTCGGTATATGCTATGGAAGCATAAGAATTGAATTTTTCGCTACCGCCCGACACGGAGAAGTCGTATTTTTGAAGCAATCCGGTGCCGAGGAAACCGCTGAGGTTGTCGTAATAATTGTCGTTTTCACTCATATACGGACCCCAACCGCCGGTGGAGCTGTTTTCTTTATACATGCCGCGCACACCGGGGATAAAGGTTTTCTGCAATTTGGGCACACGCATTGCATTGTTGATTTCCAACGAAGCGGAAGCATTCACGTTCACTTTACCGTCTTTAGCGCCGCTTTTGGTGGTAATCATAATCACACCGTTGGCTGCTTCCTGACCATAAAGTGCTGATGCTGCAGCACCTTTCAGCACGGTCATATTTTCAATATCGTTGGCATTGATATCGCCCAACGAAGTACCGCCACCTCGCACGGGCACGCCGTCCACAATCACGAGGGGCTCGTTGCTTTGTGAAGTGTTGACCGATGAAATGGCACGGATAATCACCTGTGTAGAGGAGTTGGGTGAACCACCACCCGACGACACCTGCAAACCGGCCACCTTTCCTTGCAGTGAGTTGGCAAAGTTGGTCGCATTACCGGCTGTCACCTGGTCGGAATTCAAACTCTGAACAGCGAAGTTCAGTTTCTTCTTTTCTTGAGTTTGACCCATTGCAGTAACCACCACCTCACCAAGCACTTGGGAGTTGTCGGTCATCTCCACTTCGATAAAAGATTGGTCGCCCACCTTAATCGAAACAGGGTTCATACCCACATAAGTGATGTCGAGCACGTCGCTGCTCTGCACATCAATTTGAAATTTTCCGTCAATATCGGTGGTCACACCACGTGTTGTGCCATGCACGCGAACTGAGGCGCCAATAATGGTCTCTTTGTCCGATGCTTGCTTCACAACACCCGTGACAGTGCGGGCAAAGCCCATCACCGCGAAGATGGAAAACAACAGAAGCAATAACTGTTTTCTCATAATTAATTTGTTGTTAGTTATAGTTAAAATAGTTTTTAATCTAAATCATTACGAAAAGATTAACCCCACAAGCGTGTGGATACTATTCGCATTAGTCAGTTAATTTATACAATAAGCAACTACAAAGTAAACTTTTTTTTACCAATCCACAAAGTTAAAAAACCTTTGGAGGTAAAACATTTGCATTATTTAAGATTTTTAAACACTTTTTCTATGTCGTGCTCGGTATATGCGAATCAAAAATAACCACTTAAAATCTACACACTCAAAAATATTTCAATTGCGCTCATCACTTCCATCGACTAAAAGTGACCCGAATCTCTATTTCAATTTATATATAATGTATTTGCAAAAAAATACCGGAGTTATGAATTTTTTTCAATGATTTCTTGCATAATTCAAAATAATAGTATAAATTTGCAACATAAATAAATATTTATTCACTAACCAAACCTGACAATTATGGACGAGTCAAAAAAATTTATTCTCCAAGAGAAAGATATTCCCACAGCATGGTACAATGTGGTGGCAGATATGGCAAACAAGCCCAAACCGATGCTCAACCCTGCCACCAAAGAGCCTCTGAAAGCCGAAGACCTTTACCCGCTTTTCAATAAGGCATGTGCCGACCAAGAATTAAACACCACCGATAAGTGGATTGAAATTCCGGAAGAAGTGCGCGAAATGTACAAAATTTGGCGCCCTACCCCGCTGGTGCGTGCTCGGGGATTGGAGAAACTACTCGATACGCCGGCACACATCTATTTTAAGAATGAAAGTGTGAGTCCGGTGGGCTCCCATAAATTAAATTCCGCCATCGCACAAGCCTACTATTGCAAAAAAGAAGGCGTGACCAATATCACTACCGAAACCGGTGCCGGACAATGGGGCGCTGCCCTATCGCTCGCTGCCAAGCACTTCGATTTGGCGCTTGCCGTGTATATGGTGAAGGTTTCGTATCACCAAAAGCCCTATCGCCGCTCCATTATGCAAACCTACGGCGCGGAGGTGATTGCTTCGCCGAGTATGTCGACGCGTGCCGGCAAAGACATCATCACCAAGCACCCCAACTATCAAGGTTCGCTGGGCACTGCCATCTCCGAAGCTGTGGAATTGGCAATGACCACGCCCAATTGCAAATATGTGTTGGGGTCGGTGCTCAACCACGTGGCACTGCACCAAACCGTGATTGGTCTTGAAGCGGAAAAACAAATGGAAATGGCAGGCGAATATCCCGATGTGGTGATTGGATGCTTTGGCGGCGGCAGCAATTTCTCGGGCATCTCGTTCCCGTTCTTGCGCCACAATTTCAGCGGCGAACACCAAACGCGATTCATTGCAGCCGAACCGGCATCCTGCCCGAAACTCACTCGCGGCAAATTTTGCTACGACTTTGGCGATGAAGCCGGCTACACGCCGCTGATACCAATGTTCTCGCTGGGGCATAACTTCTCTCCGGCACACATCCATGCCGGCGGCTTGCGCTACCACGGCGCAGGCGCAGTGGTGAGTCAATTGCTACACGACGACTTGATTACGGCTGTCGACATCCCACAACTCGACACCTTTAAAGCCGCCACTATGTTTGCACAAAGCGAAGGCATTATCCCGGCTCCCGAATCATCG
>SFWW01000084.1 GCA_004559845.1 bacterium | reverse complement strand
GCATCGCAAGCCCAATTGTGGGCACCCGTCAAGCCCGTTGATAATGCCAGCAGTGATGTGGAAGATGTGTCCGACAGTTCACTATGGTATATTTTCTGGGCATGTTTCCTTGGTGGCTTGTTGGCGCTACTCACCCCTTGCGTATGGCCTATGATACCCATGACGGTGAGCTTTTTCTTAAAGAAAAGTGGTTCGCGTTCCAAAGCCATCAGCAATGCCGTGACTTATGGTTTGTCGATTATTGTGATATTCCTTTTGCTCGGTATCTGTTTCACTGCTTTACTTGGCGCAAGCGCGCTCAATGCCCTCGCCACCAGCGCCGGTTGCAACCTCCTGTTTTTTGCCCTGCTTGTGGTGTTTGCTATTTCATTCTTTGGTGCATTCGAAATCACACTACCCGAATCGCTGAGCAATAAAATGGACAGTACCGCCGGTAAAACCACCGGTTTACTAAGCATTTTCTTCATGGCAGCCACTTTGGTGATTGTGTCGTTTTCGTGTACCGGTCCCATTATCGGCACTTTGCTGGTGGAAGCCGCCTCACGTGGCAGTATCCTCGGCCCGGTAGTTGGAATGACCGGCTTTGCCATAGCTCTTGCCATACCCTTTACTTTGTTTGCGCTCTTCCCCTCGATGCTCAAGAAAATGCCAAAGTCGGGAGGATGGCTCAACACGGTGAAAGTGGTGCTTGGCTTTATAGAATTGGCATTATCGCTCAAATTCTTGTCGGTGGCTGATTTGGCTTACGGGTGGCATATTCTCGACCGTGAAACCTTCCTTGCCTTGTGGATAGCCATTTTTGGCATTATGGGGCTCTATTTGTTGGGCTTGTTTCGCTTCAATAGCGACGGCGAGTCCCGCACCCCAGGCATAGGCGTAACGCGCTTCTTCTTAGCGCTTGTATCGCTTTCTTTCACCATCTACCTTGTGCCCGGCTTATGGGGCGCTCCGCTCAAAGCCACCAGCGCATTCGTGCCACCGCTCTACACGCAAGACTTCAATCTTTATGGCGGCGAGCAAGTGGAATATGATGACTTTGATGCCGGTATGAAAGCCGCAGCAGCGCAAGGTAAACCCGTGTTTGTGGATTTCTCCGGCTATGGCTGTGTCAACTGCCGGAAAATGGAAGGCGCCGTGCTTGATGAAGCCGATGTGAAGAAAACCATTGCTGAAGGTTTTGTCACTATCAAACTCATGGTTGATGACAAAACCCCGCTTCCAACTCCCATGACTGTGGAAGAAAATGGTCGCAAGTACGCTCTTACCACCGTGGGCGAAAAGTGGAGTTATTTGCAGCGCCACAAATTCAGCAGCAACTCCCAGCCCTATTATGTGGTGCTCGACACCGACGGTCAGCTCCTTTCCGGACCATTTGCTTATAATGAAGACAAAGAAGCATTCCTTGCCTTCCTCCGCCGAGGATTGAACAAATAATATACGGATATGCCTCATCACACTAAAGAACAAAAACTACAAGCATTTAGCGCATTGCTTGATGTGGTCGACACCCTGCGCGAGCAGTGTCCTTGGGATTCGGTGCAAACCAACGAGAGCATCCGACCAAACACTATAGAGGAAACAATGGAATTAGCCGAAGCCATTATTGCCGGTGATGCCGCCAACATTCGTAAAGAATTGGGCGATGTGCTACTCCATATCCTTTTTTATGCACGCTTCGGCGACGAAAAAGGCGATTTCGATATTGCCGATGTGTGCGATTCGCTACGCGAGAAACTCATTTTCCGTCATCCCCATATTTATGGCGATAGCACTGCAAAAAGTGCTTCAGCCGTGCGTGAGCGATGGGAAGTGATAAAAATGAGAGAGAAAGATGGCAATAAAACCATTCTCAGCGGAGTGCCAACCACATTACCCTCGCTCATCAAAGCCGAACGCGTGCAAGAAAAAGCCTCCAGTGTGGGCTTTGATTGGGACTGTCCGGAAGATGTGTGGCTCAAAGTGCAAGAAGAAATAGGCGAAGTGGAAGCAGAGCTCAAAGCCGGCAATCGCGAAGGCGTAGAAAAAGAATTCGGCGACCTATTTTTTGCCTTGGTCAATGCCGCCCGCCTTTATGGCGTACGCCCCGACAATGCACTTGAGAAAACAAACCGGAAATTTATAGCTCGCTTCAATTATGTGGAGCAGGGCGCCAAACAGCAAGGACGCCAGCTTCAAGATATGACCCTTGCCGAGATGGATGCCCTCTGGGATGAAGCCAAGCAAAAACATTTGGGCGAATGATACTTTGTGTGACAGAAAAACCGAGTGTGGCAGCCGATATTGCAAAAATATTGGGCGCCAATGCGCGTAGAGACGGCTTTTACGAAGGCAACGGCTACTGTGTGAGTTGGACCTTCGGACACTTATGCGAACTGAAAGCTCCCGACGACTACTCCGAGATGTGGAAACGCTGGTCGCTGGGTTCGCTGCCTATGATACCGCCACGCTTTGGTATCAAACTCAAAGACGACGAAGGCATCAAAAAGCAATTCCACGTGATAGAAACCCTAATGGCGACAGCCACCGAAGTGATTAACTGCGGTGATGCCGGTCAAGAGGGTGAGCTCATTCAGCGGTGGGTGTATCAGAAAGCCAACTGCCGCATACCGGTGAAGCGCCTATGGATTTCGTCGCTCACCGACGAAAGCATTCGCGAGGGATTCAAGCAATTGCAACCTGCCGAAAATTTTGATAACCTCTACTATGCCGGGCTATCGCGCGCTATCGGAGATTGGATTTTGGGAATGAATGCCACCCGGCTTTACACCCTCAAATATGCCCAGTCGCGCAATGTGCTATCGATAGGGCGCGTGCAAACGCCTACTCTTGCCTTGATAGTGGCACGCCAGCGCGAAATCGAGCATTTCGTGCCCGAAGATTATTGGGAAATCAAAACCCTTTATCGCGGCGTAACCTTCAATTCACAGAAAGGGCGTTACAAAAGCGTGGAAGAAGCCAATCAAGTGATTGAAGGCATTAAATCCGCTCCATTGGCGGTGACCGACATCCAAACCAAGAAAGGGAAAGAAGCCCCGCCACGCTTGTTCGACCTCACCGGCTTGCAAGTGGAATGCAACAAGAAATTCGGTTATAGCGCCGATATGACCTTGCGCACCATACAGTCGCTCTACGAGAAAAAGGTGACCACCTATCCGCGTGTTGACACCACTTATCTCAGCGAAGACATTTACCCCAAGGTGCCGGGCATTATGAAAGCGATGGTTCCATACGCGTCCCTCACAGCCCCCGTGCTTGCAGCGAAGATTAAAAAGAGCAAAAAAGTGTTCGACAATTCCAAAGTCACCGACCACCATGCCATCATACCCACTGATGTAGATCCGCGAAAAGTGGCACTATCTCGAGAGGAAAAGTTGGTTTACGATTTGGTGGCAAAGCGATTTATTGCCGCATTTTATCCCGATTGCGAGTTTTCGTCCACCACCGTGCTGGCGAAAATCAATCAATTTGATTTCAAAGCCACCGGCAAGCAAATTCTAAAAGAAGGCTGGCGCAAAGTGTATAGCAAAGACCATGCTCAATCGGAAGATACGACTGCCGACGACAATAATGGCATCATGCCAGAATTTGTGGTGGGCGAAAGCGGCGCCCATGAGCCCACATTGCTGAAGAAAGTGACCCAGCCACCTCGGCCCTACAACGAAGGTACGCTACTTCGTGCAATGGAAACTGCCGGAAAATTTGTGGACGACGAGCTCCTTCGTGAAGCCATGAAAGAAAACGGTATAGGTCGTCCCTCCACTCGCGCCGCCATTATCGAAACCCTTCAGCGGCGGCGCTACATCACCAAAGAACGCAAGAATTTGGTAGCCACCGCAGCCGGATGCCAGCTCATCGACACCATTAAAGACGAATTGCTCAAGAGCGCCAAACTCACCGGACTGTGGGAAAACAAGCTCCGCAAAATAGAGCGAGGCGAATATAGTGCTCAGCAATTTATCAATGAGCTCAAGGATATGGTTAGCGAAATTGTGCTTACCGTGCTTCGCGACCAAAGCGGCACCAGCATCATTGTGGAGCAAGAAGCGCCAACATCCAGCCCCCAAAAAGTCGGCACCGAATCTTCGCCCAAGAAGCGAGCACCTCGTGTCACCAAATTAGAGCAAGTAAAGTGTCCGGTGTGCGGCAAAGGGCACATGGTGAAAGGCAAGGCCGCATTTGGCTGTAGCGAGTGGGCAAATGGTTGCCACACCGCATTGCCCTTCAGCGACTATCCCTCCGACTTGAGTCCTGCAAAATTACGCGACCTCATCAAAAAGAACTACAAGAAATGAAATCATCCAACGAAATATATGCAGCCGACTTATCGGAAACCGAGATATTTCCGGTGGTTGATTCCCAAGGTAAGGTGTTGGGAAAAGCCACTCGGCGCGAATGTCATTCCGGTAGTAGGCTATTGCATCCGGTGGTGCATTTGCATGTGCTCAATGCTCGAGGCGAGATTTATTTGCAAAAGCGCTCGGCACACAAATTTATCCAGCCCGGCAAATGGGACACCGCAGTGGGCGGACACATGGATTATGGCGAAACCGTGGAGCAAGCCCTTGCGCGCGAGGCAAGTGAAGAGCTCGGCTACACCGACTACCAACCGCACCACTTATTCACCTACGTGCTTGATAGCGAAGTGGAGTGTGAATTGGTGCACACTTATTTCACCGTTACCGACCGTGAATCCTTCACCTTTGATCCCGCCGAGGTGGACGAAGGGAGATTTTGGACTGTAGACGAAATAAAGTGCGCCATTGGCAAAGGCGTGCTCACTCCCAATTTCGAGCAAGAATTTTTAGCGATGGTAGGGGAGAGCGCATTGGAAGAATGATGGTGCAAGTCCTCGAGGTGGAAAAAACCTTCAGTCGGCGGAGGTAAAAGGATTATCCATCCAAATCATCGTAGGTTTGGTAAAGGAAATCGTTGTAAGGGAAGCGCTGCATGTGCACTTGCTTCGCTTTTTCGTAGAGCATACGCTTCAGTTCATCCACATTGTCGCCCTTTTTTGCAGAGATAAACACACAATTATTATTCATGCGCGCCATCCAAGTTTCTTTCAATTCATCGAGCGGAATGTTTTCACGCAGTCGCGGCGTAAGGTCGTCGGCATCTTTTTCCACATAAGAGAATTGGTCGATTTTGTTGAACACCATAATCATTTCCTTATCGCCGGCACCGCACACCTCCTGTAGGGTTTTGTTCACCACTTCCACTTGTTCTTCAAATTGCGGGTGTGAAATATCCACCACATGCACCATGATATCAGAATCGCGCACCTCATCGAGCGTGGTTTTGAACGAATCCACGAGGTGGTGCGGTAATTTTCGTATAAATCCCACGGTGTCGGTGAGCAGGAACGGGAGGTTTTCGATCACCACCTTACGCACCGTAGTGTCGAGCGTGGCAAAGAGTTTGTTTTCGGCAAACACATCGCTCTTGCTCAGCACATTCATCAGCGTAGACTTCCCCACATTGGTGTAGCCCACGAGAGCGATACGGGTGAGTTTGCCACGATTTTTTCGCTGAATCACCTTCTGCTTGTCCCAATCGGCGAGTTTTTGCTTCAGCAGCGAGATTTTGGTTTTGATGATACGGCGGTCGGTTTCGATTTGTGTTTCGCCCGGTCCACGCATACCGATACCTCCTCGTTGGCGCTCCAAGTGAGTCCACATACCGGTCAGGCGCGGCAGCAAGTATTGATATTGAGCCAATTCCACCTGCATTTTGGCGTTGGCAGTTTGAGCGCGGCGGGCAAAGATGTCAAGGATAAGGCTTGTTCGGTCGAGCACCTTCACCTTGGTTTCTTTTTGGATGTGGGCAATTTGCTTGGGAGAAAGATCATCGTCGAAAATCACGAGATTCACCTCATGCTCCTCCACATAAGCCTTGATTTCTTCCAGTTTACCTTTGCCCACATAGGATGTGGAATTGGGCGCATCGCATCGCTGTAAGAACTTCTTCACCGTGGTGGCACCGGCAGTGTGCGCCAAAAATTCCAATTCATTTAAATATTCATTGGCTTTTGCTTCGCTTTGTTGCGGTGTGATAAGACCCACGAGCACGGCGGTTTCGTCGAGCAGCTCGTTGATAATATTTTTGTCGTCGATTAAACTCATAATGTGTGCGAATTAGGTTACAAAATTAATTATATTTTCGTGGATACACAAATATTAGGCTATGGCTCGTGGGGAGCATGGGGATTCATTTAAAACCCTTATGGATGGTGGGGTGGGATGGAAGAGAACAAAAAGTCGGCT
>SFWW01000083.1 GCA_004559845.1 bacterium | reverse complement strand
AAACACTCATAAGTGAGTTCTTCATCTTGTTTATTTGCGTTTCTTGGAGCTATCGCAGTTCGGTATGGCTTTTTGCTCAAGAGTTTTATCAAAAACTTTTCTAAAATCGTCACAAATTGAAAAAAAATCTATAATTTTGTTGTTAGGAAACATAGCGGTGTTTTTATTATTTTTTTGGCAATACAAATTTACAAAAATTACCGCTATTCTCCTAATTTTCAGCTAATTAAATTTCGTCGAACTCACGTTTTTTTGTATTTTTGTGGCAGAATATAAACTATACATCATCAAACGGTATGAAAAACTATGCTTTAATTTTTGCGTTGGCAGGTGCGCTAATGGCTTCGGCACAGCCGCATCGCGAATGTCAACTCTCGGATTGGCAATTCTCTCAATCCGCTACGGAATGGAAAAATGTGAAAGTGCCCCACGATTGGGCAATCAGCGGTCCCTTCGATAAAAAATGGGACTTGCAAGTGGTGGCTATCAAGGAAAACGGTGAAGATGTGGCTACCGAGCACTCCGGACGCTCCGGTGCTTTGCCATGGATTGGCAAGGGGTTCTACAAAACCAATTTCCAAGTAAAGGAGGGCACGAAGCATGTGGAACTCCATTTCGATGGCGTGATGGCGAACCCGGTGGTGAAAATCAACGGTAAGGAAGCCGGACACTGGGCGTATGGCTACAACGCTTTCCGTGTGGATGCCACGCCTTTTGTGCACGTGGGCGAAAACTCCTTGGAAGTGGCTGTTGAAAACCACGAGGAAAGCAATAGATGGTATCCCGGTGCGGGTATCTTCCGCCCCGTTACGCTGATTTGCTACGACCATGACCGCTATCTCGACCTTTGGGGATTGCAAATGCAAACGCTGAGCATCGACCATGGCGAAGCGCTCGTGGACATTCGCCACAAGGGTCTTGCTCTCTCTGCCGGAGATATGCTGAAGGTGACCATCTCCGACAAAAACGGTGCTGTGGTGGGCGAAAACACAACCGCTGCCAATGGCATGGGCGAATTTCATACCCAATTCCATATCGCTCAACCCAATCTCTGGTCGCCGGAGTGTCCCTATCTCTACGATGTGAAGTTGCAGCTGCTCAATGCCAACCAAGTGCTCGATGAGCAGCACCAAAAGTTGGGTATCCGCACTGCCAAATTCAGCGCCGAAGGGGGCTTTCAGCTCAATGGCGTGACCCGAAAAATTAAAGGTGTGTGCCTCCACCACGACCTGGGTCCGCTTGGCGCAGCGGTGAATAAGGCGGCTATCATTCGCCAAATCCGTATCATGAAGGAAATGGGTGCCGATGCCATCCGCACTTCTCACAATATGCCGTCGACCATGCAAATGGAAGTGTGCGACAGCATGGGCATGATGGTGATGGCGGAAAGTTTTGATGGCTGGAAGGTGCCGAAGGTGAAAAATGGCTATGGCAAATATTGGGATGAATGGTGGCAAAAGGATATCACCAACCTCATTCTCAACCATCGCAATCACCCCTCTATCATTATGTGGAGCGTGGGCAATGAAATTCCGGAGCAATGGATGCCGGAAGGCACGGAGCGCTACAAACACCTGATTGCGCTCTGCCACCAATTAGACCCGAGCCGTCAGGTGACTTGCGGCTCCGATAAGCCGGATGCTACCTACAAGGTGGGATTCCAGCAAGTGGCTGATGTGCCGGGCTTCAACTATCGCGTTCACAAATATGAGCAAATGCACGAACAATTGCCCCAAGGTTTCCTTCTTGGCTCCGAAACGGCATCTACAGTGAGCTCTCGCGGCGAATATTTCTTTCCCGACACGGTGGCAACCAACAAGGAGCATCCCAACGGACAATGCAGTAGCTACGATGTGGAATACTGCTGGTGGAGCAATCTGCCCGACGATGACTGGAAAATGCAAGACGACTACAGCTGGGTGACCGGTGAATTTGTGTGGACCGGTTTCGATTACTTGGGTGAACCCACTCCCTACGATAAGTATTGGCCCAGCCGGAGCAGCTATTTCGGCATCGTGGACCTTGCAGGACTTCCGAAAGACCGCTATTACCTCTATCGCAGCCATTGGAATAAAAATGATCCCACCATCCACTTGCTGCCTCACTGGAGTTGGAAGGGGCGCGAGGGGCAAGTTACGCCGGTGTATTGCTACACCAATTATCCCGCTGCCGAACTCTTTGTGAATGGCAAAAGCCAAGGACGTATCTCTAAACAAAAAGATAGCCGGCTCGACCGGTATCGCTTGCGCTGGCAAAATGTGAAATATGAAAAAGGTGAAATCAAAGTGGTGGTCTACGATGCCGATGGTAATAAAGCCGGTGAAAAGGTGGTGAAAACTGCAGGTAAACCCGCCAAACTTCAGCTCTCTGCCGACCGCAATGTGATTGCTGCTGATGGAAACGACCTCGCATTCGTGACCGTGAGCCTCACCGACAAGCAAGGCACCCTATGCCCCGATGCCGACCATCAACTCGAATTTAAGGTGACCGGAGCAGCCACATTTAATTCGGCGTGCAATGGCGATGCCACTTCGCTGGAACCTTTCACCCTGCCCACGATGAAACTTTTCCATGGACAACTCGTGGTGGTGGTGCAAGCCGCTAATAAAGCCGGAAAGGCTACCCTCACTGTGAAGGACAAAAACACGGGCATTAAAGCATCCATCCCCATCACGGTGAAATAGGGCATACTCGTTCCCAAAATCGTGAATCGTGCCGATTGGCGTTATTGTCAATCGGCACGATTGCATTGAAATCTATTCTGTAGACGCCTCCCGGTTCAATAATTTCCAACAAATATGCCCTATTTGGTAAAAAAATGTAGTAATTATTTCAACACGTTTATTATTTGTCGGTAAACTTCTTTTAAAATTTAAAAATTGATGATAAATTTGCATACTGAAATAGTATTTAACGCGTATTACAACATTTCTCTTTCTGAAAACCTAAAAACAAAAAATTACAAAATTTACGAAACATGCATATCGGAAATCGCATCGAGGAAGTAATAAAGCAAAACGGACAATCTGCCCGATGGCTTGCCGAAAGGATACCTACCGAACGCACGAATGTTTACAACATTTTTCATAGGGAATCTATCGACACCAGACTGCTTATGCGCATTAGTGTGGTGATGAATCATAATTTTTTCGAAGAACTCGCTCAGCAGTGCGATGAAGCAATCGTTTTAGAAAAGGAATTAGAAGGTAAGTTAGATGAATAAATCACTTATCACGGTATGGTAGAAAATCGCCCCTTCATCCATTTCAATGAAGGGGCGCCTCTTTTGCTGAAAAATTAGTCTTGACGCTGCATCAGGCGAATCCAATTGCGGTAGCCCAGCACTGCCATCACGGTGTAGAAGCCATAGAGCGCCGCCGAAAACGGAATGCCTTTATACACATACAAGCCAGTGCAAATGGCATCCACCACCAGCCATAGTAGCCATTGCTCTACCCATTTGTTGGCTAATGCCCAGTAGGCAATGATGCTTAGCGATGTGGTGAACGCATCGAGCACGGGCACCGTGCTGTCGGTGCAATAAGCAAGAAATAGACCTATGCCCACCCACAGCACCACAAATGCCACGCCTCCTATCAGCGCCTTGTCGGCGGGAAAATGCCTAATCAGTACCGCTACCGACTTCGACCCATCGGGCGTGCGTCTCATCCATTTCCAAAAGCCATACACAGCCACCAGCACATAGAAAAATTCCATGCCGAAATCGGCATACAAGCCGGCTTTGTAGTAGGTGATGCTGTGCACTATAGGCATCACTATACCCACAGGCCATAGCCACACGCTGGCGCGAAATTCCAGCAGCAAATATAGCAAGCCCAGCACAAAACTAATCGCATCAAACAAATGCTTAGGCTCAGAAAACCACGCTACCAAATCACCCATCATAAATCAAAATTATTAATTAAGCATCAAGCATCAAGAATTATGCATTATGCATTATGAATTATGAATTAACCATCAAAACGCAAAGCTAAGGTGGGCTAACACATTCGTGCCTGCCATAGGGTAGAATCGCGGGTCGCTATAAAGCGTGTACGAACCCGATTTGTCGACCAATGCGCAAGTTTGGCTGTAGCCGTTGGTTTCATATTTCTCGTTGAAAATATTATAGATGGAGCAACCCACGCTCACGGCTTTCACATGCGGCAATTTGAAGGTGTATGCCAAGTGCAAATGGCTCACGAAGTAGGGGTTAAGACTATCGTCGCGGTTCTCAAAATTGTCGAGGTATTGGCGACTCACATATTGAGAGGTGAATTGAGCGCTAAAGCCCTTCAAATTGAAAGCCAACACGCTGTTGCCGATAAACGAGGGCGAGAATGCAATGGTGGTGTTGCCTTTTTCCACAGCGGTTTGGCTGTAGAGGTCGTCCCATGTGTCGGCATCGTAGTTGCTCACATAGCCCACATAGTTTTTGATGCGGTTGCGGCTCAGTGTGCCGTTGATGTCCCAGCGAAGCCAGTCGGTAATTTTCACGCCGGCTTGCAATTCCACACCCATACGGTAGCTATCGGGCACATTTTCTGCCATCAGTTCGCCAATTTCATTCAGTTTGCCATTGAGCACGAGTTGGTCGTCGTATTTCATATAGTAGAAATTCACGCCTGCGGTGAAACGCTCATTGCGGAAGGTGTAGCCCAATTCCCAATCTTGCAAAGTTTCTGCCTTGGGATGCTCGCTCATCAAGCCATCGGTGTAATTGTTGCGGGTGGGTTCTTTATGTGCCACCGAGTAGGATGCGTATGCCACATTATGGCGGTTGAAATCATAGTGCAGACCCACTTTCGGGTTGAAGAAATCGAATTTTTCGTCCACATTGAGCACTTGCATGTGTTCGGGCGATGCGGTCCAGTCCCACTTATCGTTTTCGCCATTTATCTTATAACCAATGTGGCGGTATTGCAAATCGGCGTAAGCCACCATTTTGCTAAACGCTTTCACCGATGCCTTCCAATAGAGGTTGAAATCAAGTTTTTCGCCTTTGTTGCGATAGTATTCGTGGTCGGCATCAAGTGCATTAAGGTAATTTTCCACCCAAATCACATTGCCATAGTGGTCGTTGGCATACTTGTTGATACCGCCACCCAAGGTGCTGCTCAAATCATCCTCCTTGTAGGTGAGCGAAAACACGGCGCCACCGAAGCCGCTGTCCACATTCTTTTTGCGCACCAGGCTCGATTTCTTCACTTTCGTTTCGCCAATGTAGAAAGGCTCGAGTTTGTATTCCTGCAGCGTGCGGGCGTTTTTGTATTCTTGGTAGTAGCCAAAGCCGTCGGTGTAGTGCAATCCCAAATTCCAGTGCCACTTGGTGCCAAAACCTTGGTTCCAGAGCAGTTGGTAGTGAGTTTGGCGATAATTGTCGGTTTGGTCTTTGTAGAAGCCAATCACCTCACCGTCGCGCTTAATTTCGCCATTAGGGTTGTAGGTGCGATTGGTGGTCAATTCTTCACGGCTGATGCCATCCCAAGCGTGGTAGGTGGTTTCCTTGCCGCCGAAGGTGATAAGGCGCACCGAAGTTTGCCCGCCAAAGTAGCCGGCTTGTGCAAAGTAGGAATGGAGTTTGCTCGAAGCGCGGTCGCGATAGCCGTCGGAGGCAATATGGGAGATGCGCGCATCGAAATTCCAGTGACCTCCAATCAAGCCGGAACCCACCTTAAAGGTTTCCTTATTGGTGTTGAACGAGCCATAACTTCCCGACATCTCGGCATACGGATTGAGCGAAAAGCGCTGAGTGCGCATATTCACGCTCGCACCGAAAGCGCCCGCACCATTGGTGGAGGTGCCCACACCGCGCTGAATTTGCACATCTTCAAGCGAAGAAGCAAAATCGGGCGTGTTCACCCAGTAGATTTCGTGGCTCTCGGCATCATTCATCGGAATATCGTTGGTGGTAATGTTGATGCGAGTGGCATCTGTGCCACGCACCCGAATAGATGAATAGCCAATGCCGGCACCGGCGTCGCTGGTGGTGAGCACCGAAGGGCTCGAAGCCAGCAGGCTCGGCATATCCTTGCCATGATTAATGGCGGCTAATTGTTGCTTACTGATGTTGGTGAATGCCACAGGGGTGGTTTGAGTGGCACGTGTGGCGGTCACCTCCACATTCTGAAGGTTCACCACCAACGCAGTGAATAATAAGTTTTTTGTTCTCTACGCCGGAATTACCCGGATCAGATTCAGTGGGTATGATCTCAGCCCCAAGTGAGGGCACCCCAAACTCATCGAATCGCTTGCAAAGTTACAAATTCCCCCCGACTTATGCAAATTCCCCCTCAAAGTCAGGGGCGCGCAGACCCATGTCCGAGTCGCCACCGTTAGAAGGTGGCTACGAAGGTGAGACCTTTGTACCGGGGGGTGAGGGTAGGGATGAGCGAGGCGGATTTGCCGGTAAGCGTTTTCTCGGTGGCAGACTTTGCATGTGCCTCTTTTCGAGCCGGATTGCCTAAAAACAGACCGGTAAATTCGTTCAACGGGTCTACCAAAAATGCCACAATGGTGCCTAACACCGGTGAGCCCAGCAGGCGGTAGTTGTGGTCCACTATCCATCGCTTTGCGCAATAGAATCCTTCGCCTAACATACTACCTGCTAAGGGCGTGATGAACAAGTCTTGAATCGAGGGGCGCTCCATAAATGCCTCAATGCCGAATTCCCATCCCACGGTCGACACGATGGTGCCATACAGCATCGACTGCCAAAAATTGAAGCCGCACGTGCGTGCGCCCATAAAGTAGGCGGCGCCGGCGTAGGGGTGGAGCACATAGTTGAAGATGATTTTGTCGTGGTCCCATTCGGGGCCTTTTTTGACGACGTGGTTGTACCATCGTTCAAAGAGGGGCACCTCTTGCAATTCGGCTCGATTCCACGATGTGGCATCTTCGGGTAAGCATTCCAGCACCAACAGCGTGCCCACAAAAGCACTGCTCAGCACAGAGGTGTTGATCCATAGCCGATGCCAGTCGTGAGATGTTCCGCTCACGGAATAGGGTAGTGCGTAGGGCGAAATGGGTGGAATTTTGCTTACCGACAGTATGCTGTCGGCACCTGATAGCGCAATGCTATCAGCAGGCACCATGCTACCGGCAATGGCGCAAGTATCGGCTATTTGAGCTTTGGCTGGGCTTCCAATAGCGAAGCAGACAGCAGCCGAAATCACTACCGATAGGATTCGCCTTATCCCGGATTTTGAGATATGAAAATGATACCACATAAATTACTTCTTACTCTAAATGTCGTTGTGTGTGTATTGCCTTTTTTGTCGGTTCTATAATGGCAAAATTAGCGAGTAATTTTGTGGTGGGTGTGTTCCAAAAAGGTAGTAAACAGTGATTTTATTCCACGCGAAAGTTAAACTCTGTTTAAAGTTGTGGAAGAGGTAAAAAAATAAATAGCCTTTAGCTATGAGGGTTGCCATAGCTAAAGGCTAAAAATGAATTTATTTTGCTTTGAAGCGTGCGGCTTGTTGGGCAATGAGTTCGGTGTCGTTGAAATAGTCGATTTGCATGGCGTGGCGCACTTCGTCCATGGTGCGAGCAGCCACTTCACGCGCTTGTTCGGTGCCTTTTTTGAGAATGTCGTAGATGGCAGGAATGTCTTGTTCCAATTCTTGACGGCGCACGCGCATCGGTTCCAGCGCTTTGTTGAGCACTTGGTTGAGGAATTTTTTGCATTTCATATCGCCGAGTCCGCCCTTGGTGTAGTGGGCTTTCAGTTCGTCGAGGTTGGCATATTCGGGCCAGAATTGTGCAAAATCTTCGTCGGTGCAGAAGGCATCAAGATAGGTGAACACACAGTTGCCTTCCAAGTGCCCGGGGTCGTCCACGCGCAGGTGTGTGGGGTCGGTGTACATGCTACGCACCTTTTGCCACACATCGTCGGCAGAGTCGCTCAGGTAGATGCAATTGCCCAAACTTTTGCTCATCTTGGCTTGACCGTCGGTGCCGGGCAGGCGCAAGCATGCCTGATTGTCGGGCAGGAGGATTTCGGGCTCCACAAGCACTTCGCCGTAGGTGCTGTTGAAACTGTGAACCAATTCGCGCGTTTGCTCAATCATGGGGCGCTGGTCTTCGCCGGCAGGCACAATATTGGCTTTAAACAAGGTGATATCGGCAGCTTGACTGATAGGATAGCAGAAAAAGCCCACGGGCAATCCCTTCCGCTGTCCGGCAGCATTTTCCGCGCCTTCGTCTTCTTGCTGACTGAAGCCGCGCATTTTGATTTCCGATTTCACGGTGGGGTTGCGTTGTAATCGAGCCACGCTCACCAAGTTCATCAAATAGGTAGTGAGTTCTGCCAATTCGGGAATTTGGCTTTGAATGAAGAGCACGCATCGCTCCGGGTCGAGTCCGGCAGCCAAGTAGTCGAGCGCCACCTCAATAATATTTTGACGAATTTTTTCAGGATTGTCGGCGTTGTCGGTAAGCGCTTGCACGTCGGCCATAAACACAAACATGCGGTCGTAGTCGCCCTCGTTTTGGAGCTGCACGCGGCGGCGCAACGAGCCCACATAGTGTCCGATATGCAATTTGCCGGTAGGACGGTCGCCGGTAAGAATCACTTTTGCCATAGTGTATAGAAAATATGTGTAAATGAATGGTTGTTTGCTAAAAAATGGTGGTGGTAGGTGCCGGGGCTGGCATTGCCGCCACGAGAGTGTGCAAAGTTACAATTTTTTCTCCACACATCAAATTATCGCACCCAAAAACCGACCATCTTATTGCGGGGATTGTCCGTTCCTGAAAATGGTTGACTCGGTTTTGTACAATTACTAATTTGTGTTTACTCTATCTCTGGAGGTGGTTGACTAACCGGGTCCTATCCCTGG
>SFWW01000082.1 GCA_004559845.1 bacterium | reverse complement strand
AAGATATGAAAGGCAAGGTGATTGACACCGTGCAAAAGGGTTACACAATTAACGACAAAGTGCTTCGCCACGCAAAAGTGGTGGTGGGGCAGTGAGGGATTTTTTTAGGAGAAGTTAAGAAGTTATAGAAGTTAAGAAGTTATAGAAGTTATAGAAGTTATAGAAGTTAAGAAGTTAAGAAGTTAAGAAGTTAAGAAGTTAAGACGAATGTGGGTTTGCTTCAATTACTATCTAATTTCTCATTTCTCATTTCTAAAAGAGAGACTATTACGAAGTGCTTGGCGTGGGTAAAAATGCTACCGACGACGAATTGAAAAAAGCCTATCGTAAGTTGGCAATCAAATATCACCCCGACCGTCAGCAAGGCAAAACCGACGCTGAGAAGAAAGAAGCCGAGGAAAAATTTAAGGAAGCGGCTGAGGCTTACGACGTGCTTTCCAACAAAGAAAAACGCGAAAACTACGACCGCTTTGGCTTTAATGCGCCCAATGGCGGTTTCGGAGGCTTTGGCGGCTTTGGCGGCGGTATGTCGATGGACGACATTTTCACGCAATTCGGCGACATTTTTGGCAGCTTTGGCGGCTTTGGCGGCGGACGTCAAGGCAATGGCAGGAGAGTGCAACGCGGTAGCGACTTGCGCGTGCGCGTGCGCCTCACGCTGAAAGATGTGGCGCATGGTGTGGAAAAGAAATTGAAAATTCCCCGCATGGTGTCGTGCTCCGATTGCCATGGCACCGGCGCCAAAAACGGAACCGAACTGGAAACTTGCCCCGTGTGCAATGGCTCGGGTGTGGAAATTAGAATGCAACGCACCATTTTGGGCACTATGCAAACGCAAAGCGAATGTCATCGCTGCGGCGGTAAGGGCAAGATTATTAAACAAAGGTGTAGCACCTGTGGCGGAAACGGATTGGTGAAGCACGAAGAAGTGATTTCGGTGAATATTCCTGCCGGCGTGGGCGAAGGAATGACACTGAAAATGAGCGGAAAAGGCAACGAAGCCCCTGGAGGAGGCATCCCCGGCGATTTGCTCATCGTGATAGAAGAAGAGCGCCACGACCAATTGCACCGCGATGGCAACGATTTGGTGTACAACCTCATCCTCGACATCCCCACAGCCGTGTTTGGCGGCAAAGTGGAAGTGCCCACCGTGGATGGCAAAGTGCGCGTGAGCATCGACCCCGGCACGCAACCCGGCAAAATTCTGCGCTTGCGTGGCAAAGGTTTGCCCTCGCCCGACCACTACGGCACCGGCGACTTGCTGGTAAACATCACCGTGTATGTTCCCGAAGAGCTCACCGAATCGGAGCGTAAAGCCTTTGAAGCCTTGCGCGATTCAAAAAACATAAAACCCAGCGAATCGGTGAAAAATAGAATTTTTGAGCGCTTCCGCCATTTCTTCGACTAAAGAGCGCACACACCACCACCTTGCCTATGGCTCGCCATCATCATCAT
The DNA here is from genome assembly GCA_004559845.1 of bacterium. Classification (GTDB taxonomy): domain Bacteria; phylum Bacteroidota; class Bacteroidia; order Bacteroidales; family Muribaculaceae; genus Sodaliphilus. The sequence continues at coordinate 5,223 of SFWW01000082.1, read as the reverse complement.
ACCACCGCAGCGCATGTGCCACACATGCACGACCAATACACCCGGTTTTTGGCGCACGAAGAGATGCCTTTGCTCGATTTCGTGATGAAGAAACTGGATGGCATTAGCAAGAGTAAGGCGAAAGCCATTCTTGCCGGCGGCGGAGTGCTGGTGAATAAGCAAACGCAAACTCGCCACGATTACGCGGTGCATCCCAACGATTTGGTGGAAATCAGTAAGAGTCGCAACAAAGGCGGCTCACAATTCGATTTCAGCCAATTTTTCACGGTAGTGTGGGAAGACGACCACGTGATAGTGGTGGACAAAGCCGATGAAGTGCTTTCGATGGGCGTGGGACGCAATAGTCTCAACATGAAAGACTTGCTCGACAGCTATTTTGCCGAAACGCGTCAGCGATGCCATGCCCATGTGGTGCATCGGCTCGACACCCGCACCTCCGGGCTCATGATGTATGCCAAAAGCACCGAAGTGCAGCAAATGCTCACCGCCGATTGGCACAAAACCATCATCGACCGCCGCTACGTGGCAGTGGTGGAAGGCACGATGGAAAAAAGCGAAGGGCATGTGGAGAGTTGGCTGAAAGACACACCATCAATGAAGATTATCAGTAGCCGCACCGATAATGGCGGCAAATGGGCAAGCACCGATTGGCGGCTCATTGAGCAAAACGAACGGTATGCCCTGCTGGAATTGCACCTGCACACCGGCAGAAAAAATCAGATACGCGTGCATATGCAAGTGATACACCACCCCATCGTGGGCGACTACAAATATGGCAGCCAAGTGGACGGCGCCAAGCGCATGTGCCTTCACGCCTTCCGCTTAGCATTTCATCATCCCGTGAGCGGCGAAGCCCTACATTTCGAGACCCCCTTTCCCTCCTATTTCCTATCGTTTTTCAAGCCCCAAAAAGGAAAACGCCCAAGCGGGTCGCAATTTCCACATTAAAAAAATGTGAATGAATGAGAGTGATTTCATTCGTTTTTCGTATTTTTGTAGCATCAAAAAATCATTAAATGATAGGAGCAATGAAACATACGACTTTAATAAAAATGTGTATCGTGTTTGCCGCAATGGCAAGCATGGGATGCTCGATGTGGGCGGAACAACTCCCCCACCCCTCCATCACCGGCGGCATGCCCCTGATGGAAGCCATGAGCAAGCGATGCTCGCAGCGCGACATCGACCCCGCATCGGAAATCACCCGCCAAGAATTGAGCAATATGCTGTGGGCGGCTTGGGGCATCACCCACGATGGCAAGCGCACAGTGGCTACAGCAATGAATCGCCAAGAATTGGAAATCTATGTGGTGACCGCCAAAGAAATCAGCAAGTATGATGCCGCCACCAACACCCTCACCACCATTGCCACCGGCGATTTTCGCAGCCAAGTGGCGATGCAGGATTTTGCAAAGCAAGCGCCGGTGAATATCGTGTTTGTGGGCAACAACACCAAGCAACCCGAAGTGATGCATCAGTGCTATGCAGCCGGAGCGGCGTCGCAAAATGTGTATTTGTATTGCGCACAAGCGGGGTTGAAAACCGTGTTGCGCTACGGTTGCGACCGCGAAGCGATGAAGCAAACCATGCAATTAAGCGAAAGCCAAACCATACTCTATGTGCAAACCGTGGGTAGATGATTATTCAACTCACCGCTAAAGAATGAAAATATGCGTAATTTATTATGGGGGTTGCTGATAGTGGGCGCTGTGCTGGGCATATCTTCAGCCATCTACACCTGCGATTATCATCAAGAAGACCCTCAATATGTGCTCTACGACGATGTGCTAACCGCCACCACGCACAGCAATGCCACCGTGCATGCCACCGACAATGGCGACGAGCATGTGCTTCAAACTCACCTCAAGCCGGGGCGGCTTTCGGTGCTCTTTAACGACACCAACGCCTTGCAACTGCAAGCAGCAAAAGCCAATGGCATTGACCCCATCATCGACATTCAGTCGGCTTTTCACTTAAAGCGCCACATTCAGCAGATTCACACCTGTCAAGAATATTATGTGGATTCAATGAAATATGCCCTGCCCTACTTGGTGCCCAAAGCAGCCGCTTTGCTCCACGACATAGGTAAGGCATTTCAAGACACCATCATTGCACGCGGCGGAAAAGGCTACAGAATTAGGGTGAACAGTGCCCTTCGCACCGACTACACCGTGAGAAAGCTCCGCAAGCGAAATCGCTCCGCCACCGAAAATTCGTGCCACCTGTATGGCACCACCTTCGATGTGAGTTGGACCAAATTCGATTGCCTCGACGAAAGCTACAAAGTGTCGCTGGAGAGTTTGAAAAACATTCTGGCGGAAATCATCTACGACCTCAGAGAACAGCAGCGGTGCTATGCCATTTATGAAAAAAAACAAGGATGCTTCCATATCACCGTGCGATGAGGCGTAATGCTATTTTATTTATCTTTCAACACTTAACGAAAACAATATCGACAAAATGACAGCAGAAAATGCAATAACCCTCTATTTGAAATATAGTGGCAACAAAAGCGTAGACATTCGTGTGGCACTTGTGGATTGCGACGGAGTGCTCTACGATTCGATGAAAAATCACACGCGCGCATGGGTAAAACTCATGAAGAAAAATAATGTGAAATGCTCCCGCGACGAATTTTACCAATACGAAGGGATGACCGGGGCAAATATCATAAAAATGATGTTTCGACGTGGTGCCGGAAAAAATCTCACCGACGAAGAAGCGTGGGAATACTATAAGGTGAAAGGAAGATATTTCAACGAATTGGGCGAACCGGAAATGATGCCGGGGGCTAAAGAGGTGCTCCAAATCACCAAAGAAGCCGGATTGCGCAACATTTTGGTCACCGGTTCGAATCAGCCCTCGATTTTAGAGCGAATCGACAGCGACTACGCCGGGCTTTTTGAAGCCGAGCGCGTGACCGGAATCGATACCAAAAACGGCAAACCCAACCCGGAACCTTATTTGCGCGGGCAGCAAAAAGCCAACGCCAAGCCCGGCGAATGTATCGTGATTGAAAACGCTCCATTGGGCGTGCAAGCCGGGCATGCTTCGGGGTCGTTTACCATAGGCGTAACCACCGGTCCCATTCCGGAAAAAGATCTCTACAAAGCGGGAGCCGACATTGTGTACCCGAGTATGACGGCGCTTGCCGAGGCGCTGCCCTCGCTGTTAGAAGCCTTGCGCACCACGCAGTTGTAATTCCCCTGTTTTCATCATTCTCATCCTTTTCGTTATGGCTCAGAACCTTGTTTTTACCAACGATGTGACTTCGGCGCTCAACACCATACTCGACACCACGCCACACAATCGTGTGGCGGTGATAGTGGACGAGAACACTCGCCGATGCGTGCTTCCCGAAATCAATAGCCCCCACTTGCGTGATGCCGCCATCATCACCATTGGAGCCGGCGATGCATACAAAAACCTCAACACCCTTTTCCAAGTGTGGGAAGGGCTCCAAGCATGTGGTGCCACCCGAAAGTCGATAGTGGTGAATTTGGGTGGTGGTGTGGTGACCGACCTGGGAGGATTTGCTGCCGCCACCTTTAAGCGTGGCATCAAGTTTGTGAACGTGCCCACTACACTGCTGAGCGCTGTGGATGCAGCAGTGGGCGGCAAAACCGGCATCAATTTCGGCGGTTTTAAAAATGAAATCGGATGCTTTCAAGAAGCCACGGATGTGGTGATTTCCACCTGCTTTTTCAGCACTTTGCCCGTGGAAGAATTGAAGTCGGGGTATGCCGAAATGCTCAAGCACGGAATGCTCAGCGGCGAAGAGGAATTTCACCGGCTTCTCGATTTTGATTTCGAGCATACCGATGCCGAGCAGTTGCTACAGTTGCTCCGCACATCCGTGTTGGTGAAGCAGCGCATCGTGGCAGAAGACCCGCACGAAAAAGGCATACGCCGTGCGCTCAATTTGGGCCACACCGTGGGGCATGCTTTTGAAAGCAAAGCCCTTCACGATGGCAAGCCCATAGCCCATGGCTATGCCGTGGCGTGGGGACTTGTGGCAGAGATGGTGCTATCGCACAATCTGTTGGGCTTTTCATCGACGCAATTACACCAATTGGCTGAATTCGTTTACCATAATTATGGCGCATTCCACATCAGTTGCGACCACTACGAAGAGCTGCTACACCTTATGCAGCACGACAAAAAGAGCGAGGCGGGCGAAATAAATTGCACCTTGCTTGCCGCTTGTGGCGATGTGAAACCGGGGCAAGTGATTCCTGAGGAAGAAATGCGCATCGCCCTCGACATTTACCGCGATTTGATGCACATTTAATCTATAAAAAATAGACATTCTCTTAATTATCAACAAACTAAAAAATGTTGATATCGAAAAAATTGTGCCCTTTTTCCTGACTTCGTCACTCAAAATTTGTTGATTTTATAATAGCCTCATGTACAGAATTTTGAAATTTTGTGTCACCCTAAAATGGGTGACACGGAGCAAAAATGTACATAAGAAAGAAGAAATACCCATCCGGAAATCTCGGAATTATTGGGGAATTTGCAAGAGAGAAGATAAATGTGAGTAGTATGCACGGCTGTTTCATTTAAAAACGCCTATGCTTGCCCGCTTTTGTGGCGTGCAACGAAAATAAAGCCGCCTTCGCCAAAATACAACTACGGCTATAGCTTGCAGGGCAGGAACGTGTGTGACGACTCAGGCAAGTGGGTGGATTGCCTTTTTGGGGGTTTTCCGTAGCCATAATATGGCGGGGGGACGATCACGGCGGTTTGCGGGTTTAGTTCGGATTTGGACCAAAACCGGGCGGTTTTGTGGTCTAAAAGCGAAATGAAACACCTGAAACACCCGAAACACTTGAATCACCTGGAACACTTTCTGTGGATGTTCGGATTGTAGTTTTGTAAACATTTCAAAGAACTCGGTGGCAAAGTTAATGATGGTGTGCACGGAAGGCAATACCAATAGGGAATGTTCCTTTTTTTGGGGTGGATAGATGCTATAGACCCAACAGACCCAACAGATTGAATAGATTCAACCTGGTGGATGGATGAGGGATTTGATGGGGATTTGGGCATTGTGGTATGGAAATGAACAAAAAGTCGGGGGGCGGGGATGTGAGGGCTGAGGCCCTTGCGTGAGACGACGAGTGGGATAAAGCCTGAAAACTCATTTTCAGCTTTATCTCCACTCTCGCCCACGGTGGCTCGCTGTGCGCGCCACTCACATCCCTCGCCGCCCGAAAA
>SFWW01000081.1 GCA_004559845.1 bacterium | reverse complement strand
ATATTGCGCCCCTACATTTAATGCGCTGTTTGATAGCGGGATACAACCTGGTAGGGGCATTGCAGGGGCGGGCGCAAAATATTGCGCCCCTACAAGTGGGTGGAATAGTGGCTGTAGTGGCTATAGAGGCTATAGAGGCTATAGATGCTATAGATGCTATAGAGGATGGGCTTTGGGGGATGTGGGCTTGGTGGGATGAAGGAGATAAAAAAGTCGGCTTCGCCGAAAAAAAAGCCGCTTCGCGGAGAAAAAGTCGGCTTCGCCGAAAAAAAAACTGCGCCTGTGGGGGTTGGCGTGGGTGGCTGCGTGGGTGTGGGCATTGAGGGGCGGGCGCAAAATATTGCGCCCCTACATTTAATGCGCTGTCTGATAGCTGGATACAACCTGGAGGGGGCATTGGAGGGGCGGGCGCAAAATATTGCGACCCCACAAAACTACAAAACAATCCTTCCTATCAAGCCGTAATTATTGGCACACCATGCGCCAATAGGTGTGACCAAAGAGGCTGTACATGCCGGTGGCACGGAAGCCTAAGGATTCGTAAAGACGCTTGGCATTGACATTGTTGGGCGCACAGGCAAGGATAGCGGGACGATTGAGGCGGTGGGCGGTATCGATACCCGATTGCAGGAGCATACGCGCCACTCCCCTACCTCTATACGAGGGCAGCACGGCGAGGCTGTCGAGGTAATATTCGCCTGCCACGGTTTCGGCATCCATAGCGTCGACATCAAACTGTAGGGGCATCACGGATGAAAACATTGAAAAAGTGGTATCGCGCCTTTGCATATAATCGTCGCCCTCGTATGCCACCAGCGCACCGATAGCTTCGCCACCGGCATCTTGCGCAATGGTGGCATGGCGCCAGGTGTAGAGGGTGTCGGGGTGCAGAATCACGGATTCAAGCACTTCCATCAATTGGCGACGGTCGGCAGGAATCACGCCATTGGCGGCTTCGTAACATTCCATCACATCGCTGTCGAGCGCTTCACTCACCACCATAGCCAAAAACGATGCGTCGGCTGCAGTGGCTTTTCGTAGGGTAATCGTTTGTTTCATAGGATTAAGGATATTGCAGATGGTGTAATTTAAATTGCTCCGCATCAAGGTCTTTGAGTCCGCAATCGTCGAGCGGACGATACTCGTTGTGGTCGTTTACATACAAGCGTGGCTTTTGCCGGAAATCGCGATTGCTCAGCGCCGATTGCTTATTGAGTGAGGAGCAAGCGATGCCACTCATATCAAGCAGGGTGTGGAAAGTGACGCGATTGGTGGAGATGGGCACCTTTTGATGAACCACCACCTGATGCCACTTATCGAAATATGACGCCTTATATTCATCGGAAGCCCACAGCACGAATGGCACTCGCAACTGATAATAGGTGGGGATGGGTGATGAATGAAGAAAACGCTCTCGCGAATCATCAAAAATATCTTCACCGTGGTCGCCCACATAGCACATGGCAGCCGGCACGTGTAGCGCTTGAAGGGCTTGAATCACGCCTGCCACCAATTTGTCGGTTTGCCGTATCACATTGTCGTAGGCATTTATCATATTGGAGCGATATTTCTTGCTTGCCGAGGGAATGACGTCGGGTTGGAAGTAGGCTTCATTGCGCGAATAGCGGTCGTAGTAATTGAAGTGAGCGCCATAGCAATGAAGCACCACAAAGAGTTTACCACCTTTGTGTGCTGCCAATTTGGCCTTCAAGTTGTCTAATAGCACGATGTCGGGCAATTGCTCCATCATCTTCAGACTGTCGGTGAGGAATCGCACATCGTGGGCTTCGCTGCCAAGGAAATCGATAATGGAATGGTTGCGATGCTGGCAGCTATAGAATGCGGTGGAAAAGCCGGCTTCTTTAAAGGCTGTGATGATACCTTTTTTATAGTACACGCCATCAAAATCTTCTTCGCTTCCCACAGGGGTCATGAGCAATGGCACGCTCTTGTGGGTGGTGTTGCTCATGGTAATGGCATCGAAATAGGTGGCTAAATCGCTTCCCATAGCCGACAATAGCGGTGTGGTGGGGCGCTGATAGCCATAGATGCCGAAGTTGTCGGCACGAGCGGTTTCGCCGATGATGAGCACATACACTTCGGGCATGCTGTCGGGGTGGGTGGAGGTGGCATGGTAGGAAAAAAATGTCACATTTTTGCTATAGTCGATGGTGAGCGATGCGCGAGGAATCGACAGCGCTAAATTGTAGCAGCTGTTCACGGGAAAAACATCGTCTTCTACCCTGAATCTTTCATCCACCATATAGCTCACACCCAAAAGCAACACGCCGGCGACGATGATGCCATAAGCCACCTTGCGTTGCATTTTGCGCACAGATGCGCTGAGAATTTCGGGATTCAATATCGACAGCACAGCCAGCACCATACCGCCCACATATATAATAATCACGAAAAACACGGCGGGTAGCAAGTTGGAGAGCAGCTCGGTGGTTTCGGTGGGATTGGTGGTGGTTAAATTCAAAAACATATCCACCGCTATGGGCGACTCGCCATACAGGTAGAGCAACACGATTTGAAATGCGTCGATAAACACAAAGAAAAACAGCCACCAAAACACTTTTCCGGGCTTGGCTGAAAGCGTGTAAGCCCACCAATAAATGCCTAAGGGGAGCACGATGCTCGTGAGCCGCACAATCGTGGAGGTGGATTCGGTGAAAAACATCATCACATTTGGCAATATCATCATTGCCAAAAATATCCAGAACACGATTTGCTGTTTTTTTGCAAAATTGAATATCGTTTTAAAATGCTTCATTTAATCCAAACATAAATCCGGTTTGCCCCGATTTGGCAAAACCATAGTCTAACCTAATATTCATACGCCTGCGAAATGCAAAGCGATAGCCCACGCCGAAGTTGGGCAAAAAATGCTTCAGCCCATCGGCATTGTGAAACACGCTGCCGCCGCCAGCCCACACCACCATGCCATGGCGCCCCCAAATGTGCTGACGCAATTCCACTTGGGTGGTGAGCATGTGATTGTCGCGGTATCTTCCCAAATAATAGCCTCGCATGCGGTGCGAATCGCCCGGCAGAGCCATTTTTGCCCACGAGGGGTTGCCGAAATTCAGCATTCCGTAGAATTCGGCGGCGAGGGTGCAATCGCGCCACAAGGGGGTGTAGTAGTTGGCTTGAATCTCGGTGGTGGAGAAGGCATACTTATTCCACAAAAATTTCGGGCGAAAGATTTGCGCCACATAGAAGTAGCAACCCCGTTTGGCATCGGTCACCATATCGCGCGTGTCGTATTCGGCAGCCACACCAATGCCATAGTTGCGCAGCACTAAGTCTTGGCCTTCCAGCAACTCGGGCTTGGCGATGGTGTCGCTGTTCACGTAGTTCCACAGCACTTTCGGACCCACGCGAAAACCGTCGCCCACCTTAAAAAGCAGCTCTGCCTGCACATTTGCCAAATACTTTTTTTGCATGGTTTTGTTGGCGGGGTTGTTGCCGTTGGCGTAGCCCATTCCCCAAAAGTAGGAGGGGTGATACTCGAAAGCCACGGTGGTCATCAGCCGCGATTCGTTGGGAAAAAGCATATTGGTGGTGAGGTCGAGGCTCCAAAAATTGTTGGTGGTGTAGGTGGCGGTGAATTGCGCATTTGAGAGCTGGCTCAAGCTGTCGCAACCGTTCAGCCGAAACGATGCCGCACCCACCACCGACAGAGCCAATCCCTCCACCGAATCGTAGTGCGGACCGCCCAGCACGCTGAAGGTGCTATTGGTGGTGGCTGAGCCGCCTCCATCGAGCGAGAAATAGTCGAGCACTTTGCGAAAAAACGACTTTTTCAGCACCGTAGTGTCGGAAGCCACAGCATGGGAATTGGGGAGCGAATCAACCATCAGAGTTGACCCCGCCTTTGCCACCAATGCCATCAGTGTCATGCATATTGCTATCACTTTTCGCTTCATCTCTACACGCAAAATCATCTAAAAAACAGCGCGCTGTAAGCGCCACTTTTCAACCATATTAACTGCAAAGATAGGAATTTTTCGGTCAACACACAGCATTTAGCCGAGCGAAAAAAAGAATTGTTAAGAAAATTATCCGTAATTTTGCAATCAGAAATAGATGAGCAATGCAAATTGATGAAGATATTAGGTAACATATATTTTCAGCTTTTCACCACATTTTTCAAAATAGGGTGTTTCACCTTTGGCGGCGGATGGGCTATGATTTCCATCATTCAGCGCGAAGTGGTGGAAAAGCATCGGTGGATTGATGAGCGGGAGTTTCTCGACCTCCTTGCCATTGCGCAATCCATGCCGGGCATCCTTGCCGTGAACATCAGCACGGTGATTGGTGACCGGCTGAAGGGGGTGAGGGGAAGCATGTGGGCGGCTTTGGGCACCATTCTCCCTTCGTTTTTCATCATTTTGATGATTGCCCTCTTGTTCACACCCGACACCATCAAGCACAACCCTACCCTCACCGCCATTTTCAAGGGCATTCGCCCGGCGGTGGTGGCGCTGATTATTGCGCCGGTGATTAGCACGGCTAAATCGGTGGGTATCAATCTCAAAACCGGTATCATTCCCGTTGCGGTGGCGCTGCTCATCTACTCCGGATGGCCCGTGATTTCCAACCCGGTGCTGTACATCATTTTCGGTGCCCTGGGCGGATACCTCTATTTCAACCACACTCAAATGAAAGCAAGAAAGGAGGGTAAGCAATGATTTCCACCTATTTGCGCCTCATTTGGGCTTACCTCCAAATCGGATTGTTTGGCTTTGGCGGTGGCTATGCCATGCTGTCGCTCATTCAAGGATTGGTGGTGGGGCAAGAATGGTGTCCGCAAATCACCAACCAAGCCTTCACCGACATTGTGGCTATTTCGCAAATGACACCCGGACCCATCGGCATCAACAGCGCCACCTACATTGGCTATGTAGCTACCGGGAGCGTGTGGGGCTCCATCGTGGCGACTCTCACCGTGGTGCTTCCGCCCTTTTTGCTGGTGCTCTATGCCAGCCACTTTGTGGCGCGCCACCATGATAGCGCCATCATTAAGGGAGCGTTTATGGGGCTGCGTCCGGTGGTGGTGGGGCTGATTGCTTCGGCGGCATTGCTGCTGATGAATGAAGAAAATTTTGGCAGCAATGCCTCCGAAATAGCCAAAAGCGTGAGCATTTGCTTGGCGGCACTCGGCACCGTGTATTTCACCAAAATCCACCCCATCGTGGTGATTGTGATGGCGGGGGTGGTGGGCTACCTCATTTTTTAAAAAATATTTTCGCAACATGAACTACTCTGAAGCGCTTCACTATCTCTACCACCAATTGCCTTCCTTTGAGCGGCAAGGAGCATCGGGCTATAAGCCGGGGCTGCAAACGAGCCTGGCATTAGACCGCCTTACGGGCTGTCCGCATCGCAGTTATCGCTGCATTCATGTGGCAGGCACCAATGGCAAGGGGTCTACGAGCCACCTTATGGCAAGCACGCTGCAAATGCAGGGCTACAAGGTGGGGCTCTACACTTCGCCTCACATCATGGATTTCAGAGAACGCATCAAGGTGAATGGCGAGAAAATCAGCGAAGAAGAGGTGGTGGATTTCGCCCAAAGGTGTAGAGAATGGGGTTTTGAAATGCAACCCACCTTTTTTGAACTCACCACTGCAATGGCGTTTGAGCATTTCAAGCGTAAGGAGGTGGATGTTGCCGTGATTGAAGTGGGATTGGGCGGCCGACTCGATAGCACCAATATCATCACGCCCATTTTGAGTGTGATTACCAACATTTCCGCCGACCATACGCAGTTTCTCGGCGCCACGCCGGCTGAAATTGCCGCCGAAAAAGCGGGCATCATCAAAAGCCACATCCCGGTGGTGGTGGGCGAGGCGGATGGCGAGGTGCGCAAAGTGTTTGAGCGAAAAGCATCGGCTATGGAGGCGCCCATCATTTTCGCACAAGATAAGCCGGAGGTGACCGATGGCTCTTGCCCCCACGGGCATTGCATCATACAAACCCGCCGCTACGGCACTTTGCAGAACGAACTGAATGGACTCTACCAAATAAAGAACAGCAACACGGCGCTCACCGCTATTCATGCTTTGCAAAATATGGGGATTGAGATTGACGAAGAGGCTATCCGACAGGGATTTGCACGCGTGGTGAGCAACACCGGGCTCTTTTGCCGCTGGCAAACGCTCCAAGAGCAGCCGCGCGTGATTTGCGACAGCGCACACAATGTGGGCGCTTTCAAGCAAATCGTTCGCCAACTGCAAGCGGAACACTACGACGCCCTACGCATCGTGATAGGATTTATGGCTGACAAAGACGTGGACCACATCCTCTCCCAGCTCCCCACCCACGCCACCTACTATTTCACCCAAGCCTCCACACCCAGAGCCCTACCGGCAGAACAATTACAACAAAAGGCAGCCCTGCACGCCCTGCACGGCAAGCCCTACCCCACCGCCGCAGCAGCCAAACAAGCCGCCCTCGCCGACGCCCACACCGCCGACCTCATCCTCATCACCGGCAGCTTCTACCTCCTCTCCGAAACCACA
>SFWW01000080.1 GCA_004559845.1 bacterium | reverse complement strand
TATTGGGCGCATGCCCGCTCAATTCGCTTGCTTGTATAGTTCAAAACGCATAAGAATTCGACATACGACATTGAGATGACGTTGGCGACTGATAGAGATTTCTCTGCTGGTAACAAACTTGTCATAATATTTAAAGAATGTTGGCTCTTTAGGCTTTCTCGGTTTTCGTATAGGCTTATTAGCGTCGACCTTCGCCTTTTCTGGGACTATGATGCATTCATCCACATGTGTCGCCAATCAACCTCGCTCAATGTTCTCAAGGCCTTCCGACGGAATGCAGGTGTCAAGGTACTCCATCAGTTGTTTCAAACGCTCTTTGACTTCGGCTGTGTGTAGGACTTCGGGCGTTTTGTTTCGGGAGCTGAGCAGTACAAGACGTTTTGACGTGCGTCGTTTACTGCTGACGTATGTCTTCCAGCTAACATGTTGAGGGTTGACAAATAGGAGAGTTGGGGCTTGTTGGTCAATCTTGCCACTAATTTTTTTTCCACAAGTCTACCCATAAGCCGAAGCTCAGTAGAAACAATGTGGGATTATCAAATCGCCAAACCCCGAAGAAGTTCGGTCGTGGCAATCCCCACCCAATCCACCCTCTTAAATCTATCGCACGCATCTATCGCATTATCGCATTATCGTATTATCGTATTATCGTATTATCGCATTATCGCATCTCTTTACATAAGTCATCGTAGTTGTCTTCCCACATCCATTTTTTGGATTTAGCAAAAATTAACGAACAAAAAGGAATGGTTACACACTATTATTTGTATTTTTGTTAACCTTATTAGATTTTGGTGTGGAGGTAGTGATTTCTTGCAAATTCTTACTTAAAAATGAGATAAATTATGAAAATGTATTTTTTTATGGATGCCAATATGCAGCGCCGTGGACCGTATGCACTCCAAGTGTTGGTCACATTTATTGCTCCCCACACTTTGGTGTGGACCGAAGGCATGGCGCAATGGGCACCCGCCGCCACCATTCCCGAAATAGCAAAGGCGCTTGGCATTTCAAGCCATCCTTCACAGCCCCCTTTTGTTAATCACGAGGGTCCTTATGTGGGGGGCACTACCGATGCTCCTCACGTGTCTAATCCGGTGCAATCCCCCAAAAAAGGCTTGCATCCCGCTGTTTGGGCTCTCGTGGTAATACTCGTTTTGGTGATAGCGGCACTGATAGGTTTGCTTGTGATAAAGGATGGCTCCCAAAAGCCTGAAATTTCTACCATTGCTGATACAGAGGTCACTACTAAAGATACCGTGGTAGTGACCAAAACTGTGCCGGTGATGGTGCCTGTGGCTAACGTTTCTCCCGTGCTCATTCGCGCCACCATTAGCGATCCTGATGGATGGACCAATGTGCGCTCCGGCCCATCTACGAGCCATCAGATTGTGGGGAAGGTGTTTGAGGGCGATATCATTTATTATCAAGTGGTGAAGGGCTCCAATTGGTACAAAATTTTTGATAGCGATAAGTGCTATTGGGGCTATCTGCACAAAAGCCGACTGGTAAGGGTCTAAATATATAGAATTCCAACGATTTAAAACATGAAGATATGATGAATAAATGTCCATATTGCGATTATCCCCTTTCGGGAACAGAAAAATTTTGTTCTAATTGTGGAAAACCCATTCCGAGGGTTGATACTTATGCCGCTTCCGGCAAAGAATCGGAGCGATACATTGCGGACACCTATAGGGAAGAAGCTGCCGCTGCAACCTTTGATGAAGCACCTGTAGCAAATATGGACATGCTGCCCCCAATTCCACCCACCTCGGCACAGCCGCCGGTGTTGCCACCGATTCCCGGCAAGATGGGATTGCCTCCGGTGCCGCCCATACCGGTGCCTCCCCTGCCTAAGGCGCCAGAACCGACTCCCGTGGCAGAATTTGCTCATACTGAAGCACCTATCCAAGATAGTGCCTCCCCTGCCTAAGGCGGCAGAACAGGCTTCCGTGGCAGAATCTACCGATACAGAAGCTCCTGTATCGGGGAAAGTGCCTGCTGTAGAGGATGTCGAAAAGGATGTCAACGCCGATGAAAGTCTTCCTCCGGAAATCCCCGCTCCGTCTTCCTCGGATGAACCTTTAGTAATCAACGAGCCCGAGCCCGATCCCGAGCCCGATCCCGAACCCGAACCCGAACCGGAGCCTGAACCTTGCGCATGCAATAATCATACGCTCCTTGAAGTCGATTCTTCGCCTGCTATCCACGAGAATTCGTCTCGTCACATCGCCGAGCAAGCGGTTCACGATATGCCGGATAATTCCATCGAGGAGGATATCACGATGGATATGGACACCGATGAAGCCGATTCTGATACTCAATTCCGTGCTGTAGATAATGCAGAAAGGAAAGGGGGCAAGAAGTGGCTGTTTGTGGCTGTTGCTGTGGTAGTGTTGGCGATTGGTGCCGTGGTGGCATATCTCTTCTGGCCATTCAATCATTCCGAATCTAAGCCGGCATCCACCACCGAACAGCTCTCTAAAGCAGAGCCCCAACCTGCCGACACCGTATCCACGAGTGTGCAAGCTATTGCTGATTCCATCAATGCCAACCGCCCGGCAGGCTCCAATGCTATGTCGCTCGACAAGGTTTCGTACCTTAAAAATGCAAATCAAATGGAATATCTCTTCACTTACGCCGGCAGTGATGTGGTGTCGGATTATTTGGCAATGATGAAATCTGCCATGATTGATCAGCTCTCTAAAGAATCCTGGGCGAAAGTTCTGAAACAGAATAGCGTAACCGTGAAAATTGTATTCTATTCGCCTTCAGGAAAATTTTTGGGCACCACTTCCATTTCCCCATCCGAATATTAAATCGTAACAAGAAATCGCTATGAATAAATTGATAAAATCCATTATTAAAATAGTAGCGCTTATGCTTTTGGCATGGCTGCCGATGAGCGCTTTTGCAGTCGATTCGCAACTTTGGGCTGATGCAAATAGAGCGGCAATCGAAGCCTTGATTCATAGCACACAGGGCGCAAGTGCCAAATTCACACCCGTAAAAAAAGAAGGATTGGCTCCCGTAACACGAAATGCCGTGAATTTCTACGAATGTACCGCCATGCTGGAAAAATCCACCGGGGTGGTCTACAAGCAAATCGAAAATGAGTTTTCTTTCTACTACGTGTTGTTCGCCGGAGTGAAGGACGTGAGGATGGGTCAAAACCCTTCTCAATTTGAAATGGAATGTGCTGATGCTTCCGGCTCCACTTTCTATGTGGCATACGATATGGTGAGCAACACTGCCACTCGACTCCCCGACCGTGCTCTGCCCAATGCTCAGCGCTTAGGATGCTCCATACCCCGGTTGGTGTATAAGCAAAACGGCTCTATGTATAAGGATTTTCGCAATTATTTTAAATGTCTGGCAGCTGGCGAATACAAGGACGCTTTGGCGAAGCGCAACGAAATCTACTCTAATCTGAATAACGACACTTTTAACGCCTATCCGCTTTGGGAACTGGGAGAAGCATTGATGCTGAGCTATCCCGCCAATTATGCTAAATCGGAGATGCCGCCACGCGACTTGATGAAGGCTTACAATTATGTGGCTGAAGTGTTCAAAACCGATAAATACATCAGCGAAGCCAACACTTTGCTGGCTTTGTCGGAAATACGCCTCTCTGCCGGAGCTATCAAAACCAAAATCGAAAACGAACTTATTGAAGAAGCACGACTTCAGAACACTGAAGCGGCCTACGACCAAATTTTGGAAGTGCTTTACGAATCGCCTGTCTATGCACAAGCACGCAGCGAACAAGAGCAAATTGCGATGAAAAAATTGGGTGATTCTGAAAATGTGAACCTTATTCTCAATTATCTCAACAAATATCGATATGTGAACAAAGAGCATACAAAACTCGTGGAAAATCGTTTATATAGTGTTGAATACAAAAGAATGGGTAGCAAGTGGACCGATTGCAGCCTCTATCTCAACAAGTATCCCTTATCGCCCTATGCCGACGAGGTGAGAAGCATGCTCCACGATCGACAGTTTAGCCAAATTGCCTCCGCTGCTGATTGTAAGGCGTTTCTCGACGCACATCCCGAATCTCCACGGTGCAATGAAGTGTGGATGAAATATGCCGATTTAGCCTACCAAGAGGTGCCCGACGATGAGGCTGCACTCAATAAATATCTCGAAGACTTTGCCTTTGCCAACAAGAAAAAAGAAGTGGAAGAAAGAATCCTCAACATTCGCTACAAGAAGGCAATGGCTGAAGGCACAGAAGAAGCCTACGATGAGTTCCTTGCCAACAACCGATTCAATAAGTATACCGACGAAATTGAAGAGCTCCGCAAAGCATTGAATTCTGAAGAAGAGGAGGCTGATGCAGAGGAAGAATTCACCGATTCCGAACCTGCCGTCACTAAGCCTGCACCCAAGCGAAAGGTTGTGAAAAAGGCGAAGAAACGCTACAATCCCTCTCCCGCAGCAAAACCGAAAACGCCCACACCTCAGAAAAAGAAATCCACCACAGTGAGCGATTTTAAGCGATTGATTGGCGGGTAATATATAATTCCAAGTGATTTAAAGTGCCATTGAATATGAAAAATATTTGTGTGATTTTTTGTGTGATGCTTGCCCTCGCCTCACATGCCCAGAAATTGGCGGAATTTAATCTCAATAGCTATGAAGGATGGACCTACACCCGATCAAGTGTGGATCTCAACACCGCCAATATCTCTACCAACAAAATCAATCTTTACGGCGATTACACACTGGTATCGCCCCTCTTTAGCGCACAAAATGTGAAATACGTGAAAGCGCAAATCAGAATCGTTTCAAAAAATTATGCGCAAGATAAATATAGCTATCTAAAAGCATCGCCCGCTCTCCAATTGCTCGACGCCAATGGCACAGTGGTGTCCACAGTGCTTCACTACTATAGCGAGGCACTTTTAGAGCAAAATATTGAAGCCTATCTGCCGGTGCCCGAAGCCTCTCAAATGCTTTCTTTCCGCATCTCCGTGCCATCCGGCGATGTGAATAGCACCGGTGCCGTTCGCGAGGTGACGCTCTCTGCCAGCGCCACCGATGGCAAAGTGTTCGGCGATGTCAACGCCGACGGCGTATGCGACGTGACCGACGTGACGTCTATCATCAATATGATTCTCGAAACAGATGTAACCAATCCCATCGCCGACGTAAACGAAAGCGGCATCATCGACGTTTCCGACGTAACCACCGTCATTAACCACATCCTCAACTAATCCCCAATCTTATTTTTTGCGGGGGAAGTTGAAGAGGATGGAGAGGATAACCATGAGGGTGAGAGCCCAAGTGTAGTAGAGATAGGGGAGGAACGCCACGGGGCTGAGTTGGGCGAGTCCGGCTGCCATAAGGGTTTGTGCGCCGTAGGGGATGAGGCATTGCACGATGCATGAGCAGGTGTCGAGAAGGCTTGCCACTTTGCGCGGGTCTAAGTTGAATTGCTTGGAAATTTTGTGTGCTATGTCGCCCACGGTGATGATGGCAATGGTGTTGTTGGCGGTGCAGAGGTTCACAATTCCCACCAATAGCGCCACCACTCCTTGCCCGGCTTTCGCACTGCTAATGCGTCGGGTGAGCACTTGAATAATGTATTTCACGCCGCCATTGTAGCTGATTACGCCAAGCATGCCTGCTGCAAGCAGGGTTACGATAATCAGGTCGCTCATATCTTTAATGCCGTTGCCCATAAAGCCACACATTTCTATCAGGCTCACATCGGCAAAGCCGCAAAGGGCTATAGCAATGCAAGTGAGAATGCCTAAGGTGAGCACCACCAGCACATTCACACCTATCACTGCCGACACAATCACGATTAAATAGGGGAGTACATTCCACCACGAGTTATCGCCGACGGGCGCTTGATTGATTTGGTGGATGTCGCCAATGCACGCATACACGCATAGGGTGATGATGGCTGCCGGCAATGCAATCCAAAGGTTGGTTTTGAATTTTTCGTTCATTTTCACCTTTTGACTGCGTGTGGCGGCGATGGTGGTGTCGGAAATAAAGGAGAGGTTGTCGCCAAAAAATGAGCCTCCCAGCACCACCGACACCATAAATGCGCTATCCCCACCGGTGGTTTGCGCCAGTTGGAAAGCAAATGGGGTGAGCGCCACAATGGTGCCCACCGAGGTGCCTATCGACATGGATATGAAGCAAGCTGTGATGAATAAACCGGGTACTATAAATTCCGACGGCAACGACGATAAGGCGAGCTGCACCGTGGCGTCGATGGCGCCAATTCCTTTGGCAAGAGCAGAAAATGCCCCCGCCAAAAAGAAAATCCATATCATATAGAGCACATTGTTATTGGCTGCACCTTTCGAAAAAATCTCAATGCGCTCGCTAATCTTTATGTTGGGCATCAAGAGCAATGCCCACATCGATGCAATGATAAATGCCAGCGACATAGGCATCTTGTAGAAGTCGCCAATCATTACCGACACCACTACGTAGAGTAGCAAAAACACTACAATGGGCGAGAGCGCCATCAGTCCTTTCCCTGTGGAAATATGTTGTTTAGTCCATTCGTTTCCCATTTCAATTAATATTTTTTTTGAATCCTAAAAATTCCTATGCAAAATTACTGCAAAAATATAAATTCGCAAAATCTTCTTCTTTTTTATTCCAAAAATTCCACTTTTTATTGCTTTTTCCCGCCATTCTCATTATCTTCGTAAGTTAAATATAATGATTGAAGCCGAAATGAATTTTTTGAAGCAGATAGGGTTAGGAGTTTTTGCAATGCTGGCTTGCAGCGCAATCAATGCGCAGTGGTTTTCCAGCGATGGCATCTGTTATGAGCTCTCCGATTCCGGCGATGCAAAGGTGGTGCTCGCCGACACTTTCTACTCCGGCATTGTACGGATTCCCGCCGAAGTGAATGGCGCTAAGGTCACTGCCATCGGCTTTGGCGCTTTTAATGGCTGTCATGGCTTGACAGCCGTGGAAATGCCCTCAAGCATCGTGAGTGTTGGCGATTATGCTTTCAATGCTTGCGACTCGCTCACTTCGGTCAATTTTCCCGATTCGCTCACCTATATCGGCAAATGGGCATTTCATGGATGCACGCGCCTCACCAATGTGGCTCTGCCATCGAATGTGAGCCATATCGGCGATGAGGCGTTTTTTGGGTGCACTGCACTCAAAGCCATCTCTATAGGGAAACACGTGGCGGAGATTGGAGAGCGCGCTTTTCAACGATGCACTCAGCTGAAAACCATCACTGTGGATGCCGACAACCCCTATTTTTGCGACATAGATGGCATATTGATGAGCAAAGATTCCACCACTTTGGTGGCTTTCTGTCGCAAAAATGCTTCGTGGCGCAACTACACTGTTCCGGCTTCCGTATGTCATATTTCCCCATTTGCGTTCTACGGCTGCGATGCTATGCGCTGGCTCACTCTTCCCGAAGGGCTCACTTCCATCGGCGAATGGGCATTTGCCAATTGTTCCATTCTGAAATCTATCACCTTGCCTGCCTCGGTGAACCATATCGGAGCAAACGCTTTTTATGGCACCACCAATTGCAAAAAAGTGGTTTGCCAAACCGTGGAGCCGCTACCTTTGCGCGAAGTGGCTACCCCGTTTGGCATGTTCACCGACCTTTCTTCGCGCACGCTTTATGTGCCAAATGGTGAGGCTGTGAAGCGTTATCGCCAGGCTCCGGTTTGGAAAGATTTTGGTAGCATAGAAGCCTATTTGGGTGATGTAAACGGCGATGGCTTGGTGAATGTGAGCGATATCACCACTTTGGTGAATGTGCTGCTCAATGTGGTTGAAGCCGATGCCTCTCAATGCGATATCAATTGCGATTCCAATACGAATGTGAGCGATGTAACATCGCTGGTTAACACAATACTTGAAAAATAATGCACTACTTACGATGACATTCCAACCTTTGGCAGAGCGATTGCGTCCGAAATCGCTCGATGAATATATCGGACAGCGCCATTTGGTGGGACCTGGTGCGGTGATTCGCCGCATGATTGAAAGTGGCAACATTGCCTCGTTTATCCTATGGGGGCCTCCCGGAGTGGGAAAAACTACCCTCGCACGAATCATTGCGGAGCAAACGAAGGTGCCGTTCTACACCTTATCGGCTGTTACTTCGGGCGTGAAGGATGTGCGCGATGTGCTTGAGCGATGTAAAAAAGATGCACAAAGCATTTTCACCAAAGGACGTCCCATTCTTTTTATTGATGAAATTCACCGCTTTAATAAATCGCAGCAAGATTCGCTACTCGGCGCTGTGGAAAACGGTACGGTTACCCTCATTGGTGCCACCACCGAAAATCCTTCTTTTGAAGTGATTCGTCCACTGCTTTCGCGCGCACAGGTGTATGTGTTGCAATCGCTCGACAAAGAAGATTTGCTCCAATTGCTCGAACACGCCATCCACACCGACCCCATTTTCCAAGACCGAGAGTGCTCGCAAATTGCTCAATATCTTGGATTTGCTCCATCAGTCGCTTAATGAGGGGGAACCTTTTGTGCTCAATGATAAGGTGGTGACTGAGCGATTGCAACAGAATCTGATGGCTTTCGACAAAGACGGCGAAATGCACTACGACATTATTTCCGCCTTTATCAAATCTATCCGCGGAAGCGACCCCGATGCTGCCGTTTATTGGCTTGCGCGCCTCATTGCCGGTGGCGAAGACCCCAAATTCATCGCTCGACGCCTGTGCATCTCTGCTGCCGAAGATATCGGTTTGGCAAACCCCAATGCCCTGCTTTTGGCAAACGCCACCTTTGATATCATCAACAAAATCGGGTGGCCTGAAGGTAGAATTCCACTCAGTGAATGTGCCATCTATTTGGCCACTTCACCAAAAAGCAATTCGGCTTACAATGCCATTAATAGCGCCCTTCAATTGGTGGAACAA
>SFWW01000079.1 GCA_004559845.1 bacterium | reverse complement strand
TGAAACACCTGAAACACTGTTTGTAGATGTTCGGATTGCTTTTTTGTCAACATTTCAAAGAACTCGGTGGCAAAGTTAAGGATGGCGTTCACAGAAGGCAAGACCAAAAGGGAATGTTGCTTGTTTTGGGATGGATAGTTGCTATCGCTCCAACAGATTCAATAGGCCGGATGAATGTCATCGTGGGTGCGCTAAGCTCCAAATGTTAAATTTGGCTGAAGGCGGGGGCTTCATCATGTGTTCTTACGGTGGGTGTGTTTTAAATGAAAGAGCCGTGGAGATTAACTAACTTCTTACTTCTAATTTTTTGTGGTGTAATGAAAAATGCTTAAATTTGTGCCTACGATTACAAACTCGTGATATAATTATTGTATTGGAAAATTCAACCCATTTCAAAACATATTTTTTAAGTTATGAAAAAGCATAATTTTTACGCCGGTCCTTCAATTATGAGTCAATTCACTATCGACAACACCATTGAAGCCATCCGTGATTTTGCCGGCACAGGCCTTTCTATTCTTGAAATTTCTCACCGCAGCAAAGAATTTGTGGCAGTGATGGACGAAGCGCAAGCGCTTTTCAAAGAACTGCTCGACATACCTGAAGGGTATGAAGTGGTGTTTGTGGGCGGTGGCGCCAGTATGCAATTCTGCATGGTGCCTTACAATTTGCTCAAAACTAAAGCCGCCTACGTGGATTCCGGCACTTGGGCTCATAAAGCCATTAAAGAAGCCAAACTCTTTGGCGATGTGGAAGTGGTGGCATCCAGCGAAGAATCCAACTATAATTTCTACCCCAAAATAGAGAATGTGCCCACCGATGTGGATTATCTGCATATCACCACCAACAACACCATTTATGGCACCGAATTGCGCGAAGACCCCGATGTGCCCGTGCGCATGGTAGCAGATATGTCGAGCGACATTTTCTCACGTCCGATTGACGTGTCGAAATACGACATCATTTATGGCGGTGCACAGAAAAACGTGTCGCCGGCGGGTGTTACGTTTGCCATCGTGAAAATGGATGCTTTAGGCAAAGTGAATCGCACCATCCCCACAATGCTCAACTATGAAACCCACGCGAAGAAAGGCTCAATGTTCAACACTCCTCCCGTGTTGCCCATCTACAGCGCATTGCAAACCCTCAAATGGTATAAATCGCTGGGCGGCGTGAAAGTGCTCCAACGCATGGACGAAGAAAAAGCACAAGTGCTCTACGATGCTATCGACGACAGCAAAATGTTTGTGGGCACCGTGAGTCCGGAAAGCCGTTCGATTATGAATGTGTGCTTCGTGATGAAACCCGAATACAAAGAACTTGAAAAAGACTTCATCGATTTTGCTGCCACCAAAGGCATTGTGGGCATTAAAGGTCACCGCTCAGTGGGTGGATTTAGAGCTTCTCTCTACAATGCACTTCCGCTTGAGAGCGTGAAAGTGCTGGTGGAAGCTATGAAGGAATTTGAAAACAAATAAATTCGTTGACTTATGAAAATTTTAGTTGCTACAAGCAAACCCTTTGCTCCCGTGGCTGTGAAAGGCATTAAAGAAGTGCTCGAAAATGCCGGCCACGAAATGGTGCTCGTGGAAAAAGGTACGAAAGCCGATATGATTAATGCCATTGCCGATTGTGCCGGACTTATCGTGAGAAGCGATATCGTGGACAAAGAAGTGATGGATGCCGCACCCGAGCTCAAAGTGGTGGTACGTGCCGGCGCCGGCTACGACAACATTGATTTGGCAGAAGCCACAGCCCACGGCATTTGTGTGATGAACACTCCCGGACAGAATAGCAACGCCGTAGCAGAATTGGTGTTTGGCATGCTGCTCACCTTGGTGCGCAACCGCTACAATGGCACCAGTGGCACAGAATTGAAAGACAAAACGCTCGGCATCCACGCCTATGGTCAAGTGGGGCGCAATGTGGCTCGCATCGCCAAAGGATTGGGTATGAAAGTGAGTGCCCTCGACCCCTGGGTGAAAGACGACGATATGCTTGCCGACGGCGTGTCACCGGTTCATTCTGTGGAAGAACTGTATGAGCAAAATCAATACGTGAGTTTACACATTCCTGCCACCGAGCAAACCAAAAAATCGGTGGGCAAAGTCCTCATTGAAAGATTGCCCAAAAATGGCGTGCTCATCAACACTGCCCGCAAAGAAGTAATCGACGAAGAAGGATTGGAAGCAGCATTGGAATGCCGCGAAGATGTGCGCTACATTGCCGATGTGAAACCCGACATTGCCGGTGCATTGGAAGAAAAATTTGGCGACCGCGTGATGTTCACCCCCAAGAAAATGGGTGCACAAACCGCCGAAGCCAATATCAATGCCGGCATTGCAGCAGCCAATCAAGTGGCGATGCATCTTGCCGATGGTTGGAATCGCTTCCAAGTGAATAAATAGCACATCGCACTATCCACATAGAAATATTTTTTCATCAATCCCCTACGGAGGCAACTGCACTTAGCGATTGCCTCCAATTTTTGTGCATCCCGATACCGGCAAGAGATTAGTCGTGGAAGGCATCGTCTTGGTTGATTTCGCTATTAAGAAGCATGATATCGTCGGCATTTTCAATCACATCGCTGCCATCAAACTCGCCGTCTTCATACATAATTCGGCTCACACACGAAGAAGCAAGGCAAGCCAGCATCAATAAAAGCAATGATATGAAAAAGTGACGCATTCGCATTGTTGAATAATATAAATTGGATTTCAGATGCAAATATCTTAAAAAAACAATAATAATTCAAATTTACGGCGCATTATTCGCAGAAATTTAAGCATTTTTTCATCATCCACACATCATCGTGCAATCGTTTGCATATATTTTTTCAGAAAAACACGCGATGCATAATCCATAAAAATCAAATAATTATATAATTTTGAGCACAAGCAAAATTCAAAATCTCCAAAAACCTCTTAAATAATTATTTACATCTTAAAAACTCAACAAGTATGAAAAAGAACATTACCCTTTTTCTTTTTATGTTGGTGGCATTGGTTAGCTTCCAAATGCGCGCCGATATGTGGATTATCGGTGCTATCAGCCCGGATGGCTGGGACCCCAGCAAGGGCGTGGCAATGACCACCACCGACAACGACGTGTATACCGTGGACATCGACGTAACTGTGACCGGTAATCAGTATTTTGGCCTCACCAGCAAACTCGGTGCAAACAAAAACGACTGGAGCACTATTCTCCCCTATCGCTATGGTGGCAACAAATTGGTGCCTTTCGACACCGAAACAGTGCTCACGCAAAACACCGACCTAAGCCCATACTGCAATTTTGCAGAAGCAGGCACCTACACCTTCACTTTTAAAGTGAGTACCAAAACCTTGAAAGTGACAAAAAAATCATCTATCGAATTACCTATCTTCAATGGCACCATCTATGTGAGCAAAGTGTCAACCGGCAACATCTGGGCATGGGACAATGATGGCAACTACGCCCAAAACGAATGGCCCGGCGACGACATCACCACCCTCCCCACCAAGAGTGTGAACGGTACGGAATACTACTACCTCACCTACACGCACAATTCCACAAGCCCCGGCTTGATTTTCAACGACGGCACCAACCAAACTGCCAACATCACACCCGAAGATGGAAAGGTGTATACCTATAGCGGCGGTTCCACCTACGCCGTTTCCGACCCCTCAGGCGACACTCCCGATCCGGGCAACAACGTGTATATTCTCGGTTCGCTCAATGGCGGCGTGTGGAGCGCATATCAAGGCATTCCAATGACATTTGATTCCGAAGCAAAAGTGTACACCGCCAGCGTGGAAGCCACAGGCAACGAAGCCGGCTACAACTACTTCAGCTTCACCACCAAACTTGCAGCACCCACCGACACAGCCAACCAAGGTTGGGATGCTATTGGCGAATATCGCTTCGGCTCCGTGGCGCTCGACGACTTCCCCATCACCGGCGCTTTGCTCGGCACCGAAATTGAAGTATCCGAACCGGGCACCGCAGTGGCATTCAAAATTCCGAGAGGCACCTACCAATTTGAATTAAATATGGCAACTCGCAAACTCATCATCACCGGCGAAATGAACGAAGTGGTGGAAACCGGCGAACTCTATGTAATCGGCGAAGTGAATAGCAACGGTTGGGCTGCCAATGTGGGCGTGAAGATGAATAAGATTTCTGACAACGAATTCCAAGCCACTGTGGCTTGCGACGGCGTGAACGAAGGCTACAACTTCTTTAGTTTTACCAAGAAACTCGGTGAAAACGAAAACGATTGGGATGCCATCGCAGCATATCGCTTCGGCGCCAACACTGAAGAGCCTTTCTTCATCACTGAAGAGCACTTTGGCAATGCCGTGGGTCTCGGTCCTCAAGGTTCAACCTCTGCCTACAAGATTGCAGAAGGCGAATATGTGCTCACCGTGAATTTGGAAAGCAGCATGCTCATCGTTACGCTGCCCACCACACCCGTAATTCCCGGCGACATCAATGGCGACGGCATAGTGAACGTGAGCGACGTAACCGAACTGGTGAACGTGATTCTCGCTACAGCCGAAAAGAATGATGCATGCGATGTGAATGCTGACGGCACCATCACCGTAAGCGACGTTACCGCTCTCGTAAACCTCATTATTCAATAACGCTCCATTCCCCCCTCCCGAGGGGGATAAGCACACTCATATATGTGATAGCAAAGGTGGTTGCTCCTTTGCTATCACTTTTTTATTATCTAAGAATAAAAAAGGCGTTAGCCGAGATTGTCACAACCGCCCCTCTCAAGACCCTCCATCGAGCCGAGGCCACCTCCAACCGACGCTTGCAGCCCACGATACGGCATCGCCAACAGAGATTTTGCCGGCGGAAACTGAAAAATTTTTGGACATGGGACTGACCCTCTGTTCAAAATATGGCATTTTGATTAGTTGTAGAAATAAAAAGAAGGAAGCTATATGCAGGCTTCCTTCTTCATTATTTGCGGAAAGAGAGGGATTCGAACCCTCGGTACCCGTAAGAGTACAACGGTTTTCGAGACCGTCCCGTTCGGCCACTCCGGCATCTTTCCTTTTTTATAAGACCTTGAGCGAATGGATGGCTTGGCTACGGTTTGTTGATTTAAACACATAGTTGCCTGCCACGGCAATATCCGCTCCGGCCTGGGCCAGTTGCGCTCCCGTTTGGTCATTGACCCCGCCATCTACTTCTATGAGTGCATTGCTACCTGTAGTGGCGATGAGTTCGCGCAATTCTTTCACTTTTTGAATGGTGCCCGGAATGAATTTTTGTCCTCCAAATCCGGGGTTCACGCTCATAAGGAGCACTAAATCCACCTCTGCCAAAATATCTTTCAGCAAGCAAACCGGTGTGGCAGGATTGATCGACACCCCAGCCTTCATCCCGGCATTGTGGATTTGCTGAACCACTCTATTGAGGTGCACACACGCTTCGTAGTGAACCGTCATCACCTCGGCACCGGTTTCGCGCACTTCGTTGACAAACTTTTGCGGCTCCACAATCATCAGGTGGACGTCTAAAGGTTTTTTGCAACGCTCTTTCACATATTTCAGAACGGGGAACCCGAAAGAAATATTAGGCACGAACACGCCATCCATTATGTCGATGTGAAGCATATCGGCTTCACTGTCGTTGATAAAATCCAATTCCTCGCCCAAGTGGCAAAAATCGGCTGATAGAAGTGATGGCGAAACTTTCATATCATCAACGTATTTATTTCGTTTTCATCGGTTTGGCTTTTAATCCTTTATATGCGATATAGAGGACGATAACGCCAAAGAGGGCAAAACCTGCATAAGTAAGGTACTTATTGTTGGCTTCAAGTTGGGCATATAAATCAGGTTCTGCCACAAAAGTGCTCAACCACCAACCAAGCACCGCGAGAGCAACGTTCCAGATGCCGGCTCCTAAAGAAGTGAAGACGCAGAATTTAAAGAAATTCATACGTGCCAGTCCTGCCGGAATGGATATCAGCTGCCTGATACCCGGGATTAATCTCCCGAGGAAAGTGGACACAGCGCCGTGAGAAGCAAAATATTTCTCCGACTTTTCCACCTTTTCTGCATCAATTAAGCACATGTGTCCGATTCTGCTATTGGCAAATCCATAAATCACCGGCCTACCGATAAACATGGAAATCACATAATTAACACATGCTCCAACCAATGCCCCCAAAGTGGCAACCACCACCACCATCACCACATTGATATTGGCGTGGCTTGCCCCGGAGCATGCAAAATAGGCTGCCGGAGGCACCACTATTTCGCTGGGGAAAGGAATGAACGAACTTTCTACTGCCATCAGCAAGAATATCAGTGTGTAGCCCATATTGTCTTTAAACCAATTATAGAGCGACTGTGCATCTAAATTTGGCATATAAACGACAACCGCCGCTATCAAAGCCACCAATACGATTGCTCCGATGAGCATCTGAACAGTTTGTTTTTTCATCCAAGTCCTAAACTTTGGTGCAAAGTTACAAATTATTTTTCAAATATCATAACCAATTTGGCGAAACATTTTTCGATACGCCTCCGCTTTCGACGACGGCATTCTATATAAGGTGAAGGCATGCCCGGCAAGTTCACACTCCACCGCTTCGCCCATTTTTGGCGGCTGTACGCCAGCCATTTGCGCCACCACATCAGTGGCCTTCTCACCAGCGGTAACCACGGCGTTGATAGTGGGGCAAGTGTAAAAAAAATGAGATAAATCGATGGTTTGCACAATATCTAAAAATTTGTCGCTGGCATTATCTTTGAGCCTTCGCACACGCGTGGCAGTGTTGCTGCTCAAGAAAGCGTTTGAGCTGAGGCAAACGATAGGTTTTGGCTTCGGCATCATAGAATTGAAACGGATTGCCAAAGAAAATGAGCCCCATAATTTTCCACATATCATTGGTGCGATTGGGATAAAAAAACTCCATTGCCCAGCGATGAGGCTTAGGCGGAAAAGTGCCGAGCATCAGCACACGGGCTCCGATAGGCACAAAAGGCGGAAAGGGATGCGTTTCAATAGGGATAGCTGACAAATCTTGCATTGCGAACTGTAGTTTTTTTTTTGCAAAATTAGCAAATCTCAGCCATCGGCGTGCATCATGCGTGTAAAAAAAATCACAAAGTGATGAAAATGGTGGATAATTTTCACAATTTTGAAAATGTTTATATTTTTTTTTATAACTTTGTATGCTTTATCAAGGATAGCGCTATTAACAACACAATTTCTCAATAATATGAAAATCAAACATTATGTAATGATGGCAGTGCTTGCCGTGGTAATGGCAAGTTGCTCTACCCCGCAAGACATCACCTACATGCAGAATGTGGAATCACTGCCTGCCGATGTGCTGAAAGCTACAGCAAAAACCAACACCCCCGTGATTATGCCCGGCGATTTGCTCCAAATCAATGTAACGGCATCCAACCCTGAATTGGTGAAATTTTTCAACAAAACCGAGATGGTAACCACCGGCAACACCAACAGTAACAATAGCGAAAACGCCATGTACTATTATTTGGTAGACAACGATGGAATGATTATGTTCCCTATGCTGGGACAAATTAAGGTGGGCGGCAAAACCCAAAGTGCCGTGGAAGCCGACATTTGCAATAGAATCCATCCTCGCTACCTTGCCGAAAAACCCGGCGTGGAAGTGCGTTTTCAAAATTTCCACGTCTACACCATGGGCGAAGTGGGTAATCCCGGACAAATTAAGTCAGCCAACGGGCGCATCACCATTTTGGAAGCCATTGCTCAATCGGGCGACCTCACCATCTACGGCAGAAGAGATAATGTGCTCGTGATTCACACCAATGCCGATGGCAGCCGCGAGGTGCAACGCGTGGATCTCACCGACAAAAATCTGCTCCTCTCGCCAGCTTACAATTTGCGTCAAAACGATGTGGTTTACGTTGAACCTAATGCCTCAAAGCAACGTTCTTCTTGGTCGATTCCTCCGGGTTGGTCGTTTGGCACCAGCATCCTCGGCGTGGCTATCTCCATTGCCACATTAGTG
>SFWW01000006.1 GCA_004559845.1 bacterium | reverse complement strand
GCGGTTACGCCGGAGCCGAAACTCACCGAAGAGAGTATGGGGTCGGCAAAGAATGTTTTTTTGCCGATGATGGCAGATTCTACATGAGCTGAAGTGAGATGATTGCAACGCGAGAACACGCCTTCGCCCCATTTTGTGATGTGCGCCGGCAATGTGACGGCGGTTAATCCTGTGGCGCTGAAGGCATAAGATGCGATGCTGTCGATGGAAGTAGGAAAGGATATATTCGTTAAATTTTCGCAACCGGCAAAAGCGGCATAGCCAATGATTTTGGCGTTGGAAGGAAGTTCCACGGAAGTGAGCGCTTTGCCAAAGAAAGCGGTTTGGGGTATTTCACCGTCGAGGTACACGGTTTGCTGTGCAAACACGGGCTCTTGTGCCTCATAGCCCACAATGGTTACGAAACCAAGGTCGATAGAGGTGAGCCGGTGGAGATTGTCGGCAATGAATTTGAAGTCGCGCGCGTCCATGGTTCCGACAATGGTGAGGCTCTCCACTTGCGTGTCGGAAAGGCGAGAGGCTAATTGTCCGGCAGTGTTAGCTATAACAATTGCCTGCGATTTGATGGCGGTGATGGCAATCAGAGCCAAGAATGTTGCGAACTTTTTCATATCGTGTTGATAATGAAGGTGAAACGGATATTATTTTAAAATTTGCTGACTTTGTCGCAAATCAGTTTGCTCGGTAGGGGAGGAGATGCTGCCAATCACGGAAACGCCGGCAGGGGAGAGTTGGATAATGATGCTGTTGCCGCTGAGCATCATTTCGTTCAAAAGGCTCACGTCGCTCACGTCATATAGATTGTCGCGGTTGATGTCGGCAACCAAATCGTTGAAATTCGAAGGATTTTCGCCCAGCACATAACTTACAAGCATCGACACATCGGTAATGTCGAGCACGCCATCGCTATTCACGTCGCCGAGGAGGTAGTTTTGGAGGATGTGGAATTTGTTCCATTGTTCTGCTTGGATGAAGTTGGGCACGAGCGCTGTGTGGGTTACATCCACCTTCACTTCCGGTTGGTTCACACCTGCCCACACGCTGTCGCCCAAAGTAGGCACGATGGGTGTGTTCACCTCCATCATCTGCAATCCGATGGTGCCTGCCATGGCTTTTGTGGCGATGTGCTGCACGCTTTGCGGAATCATAAACCGTGATAAAGAAGCAGCATTGTAGAAGGCATATTCGCCCACTTCTTTCACTTCGGCAGGGATGATGGTGTCGGTGAGCAATGCTTCGGCACCGGTAAAGGTGTAGGCAGGAATGGAGGTGATGTGGCGAGGCAATTCAGCCGATTGGAGTTCGGTGGCGTAGAAAAATGCGCCATTGCCCAGAGTGGTGACGCTTTCCGGCAGTTTTGCTTCGGATAGCGGTGCGTTGGCGCACACCCAATCGCTGATGGTGGAGAGCGACGATTGTGCGCTCAAATCGAGCACGGCGAGAGCGGTGTTGGCAAAAGCGGCTTCTCCCACCGATGTGATGCTGTGGCCCGTGAAATTGATGCTTGTGAGGGCGGTGCACGAATTAAATGCGCCGTCGCCAATCGTTTTCACTTCTGCTCCCAGCGAGAGGGTGGTGAGTGCAGTGTCGGCAAGGAAGGCTTCTTTGCCAATAGTGGCACTGCTGATGCCGGCTGATGTGAGTTTGCCACAATGCGCAAATGCACCTTCTTCCACCACGGTTATCGAGGCGGGAATCGTGACGGAAGTGAGGGCTGTGCCATTGAATGCAAAAGCACCGATGCTATCCAGCGCCGCCGGGAATGTGATTTCCGACAGGGCGGTGCATCCCGCAAAAGCCGCATAACCAACGGTTTGCAGATGATTTGGCAGCGTTACTTTTGTGAGTGGCATACCAAAGAAAGCCGTGCCGGGAATGGTGGCTTCCGAATAGTAGACATCCGTTCCGAAAACCGGAGTTTCCACATTGGTATATGCGCAGATGCTTACCTCGGAAAGGTCTAATTCGGAGAGCAATGAGAGATTGTCGGCAATGAATTTAAAATCGCGTGCATCCATTTCTCCGGTCACTTTCAGCGAAGTGATGCTGTGGTCGGATAGCAGCGATGCCAATTCCCCCGGGCGCGATTCCACACTCGTGGCGAATACCGAAATGGTGGTGGCAAAAGTGCATACAAAACAGCTTATTTTTTGTAAAAAAGTCATTGTATGTTGAAATAATTTCGTAGAAAAACACATTATTAATATCTAACCTACAAAAATAGTAATTTTTTTTGATATTTCTGCAAAAATTGGCGCATGATGTGGCTGATAAATTTTAATTTTGTTCGCGAATTTCACGAATGAAACAATTATGTGCTTGGTGAAGGGACGTTGGAAATTTGCCACAACCGACCCCTCTCCGCCTTTGCTATCTCCAAGCTGCGCTCGGCTTTGCCATCGCTTGGTGGCGGGTGTGGAATTTGGCGAGGGGAAAAAGTAAAGCAGTTTCCCGATGAGAAGGGAAACTGCTTGTGCGATTTTAGAGAGTAAGCGCAAGGTTGCGCTGTTGTAGTTGCTTTAGTTGTTTTCGCTTTCTTTAGCTACCACGTTGATGTAAGTGTGACCGGCACGTTGTTTGAATTCAACGATGCCATCGCACAAAGCGTAAAGCGTATGATCTTTACCCATACCAACGTTAACGCCCGGGCGGTTAACAGTGCCGCGTTGACGGCGGATAATGCAACCTGCTTTAGCGAATTGACCACCAAAAATTTTCACACCGAGTCGTTTGCTATGTGACTCGCGACCGTTCTTAGAACTACCTACACCTTTTTTATGTGCCATAATGTAATAAAATTTTTAGGGGTTAAGCAATAACTTCTTTAATCACTACTTTGGTGAATTGTTGGCGATGACCGTTGAGACGGCGATAGCCTTTGCGACGTTTTTTCTTGAAAACAATCACGTGTTCACCTTTTACGAGTTCTTCTGCTACCTCGCAAACTACTTTTGCACCTTCTACGGTGGGTGCACCTACCTTCACAGCGCCATCGGCGTCAACCAGCAGCACTTTGCTGAATTCTACAGCGTCGCCTTTCTTTGCATCGGCGATGTGATGAACAAACAAGTACTTGCCGGCTTCGGCTTTGAATTGCTGTCCCTGAATTTCTACAATTGCGTACATTTAAATAATTGTAAATCAAGTTATACCATACGGCGGCTTCGCATAATGGGGCGAGGCACTTAACAGAGCCTTTTGGAAATCGCTTGCAAAGTTACTATTTTTCAATTGAATAACAAAATATTTTTTGCGAGAAAATTTTGCAGATTTTTTTCGGGTTAACAAGTTTTCGTTTGCTTTGTTCGCCCGGAGTCGCCGGCGAACAACTATATTTCAGAGGATAGCGTTCGGGTATTAAATAACAATCCCCCGGGGGCTTTTTGAGGAGCCTCCGGGGGATTGTTATGTGTGGTCAGCGATGAGTGCTGATGCGGTTTATTCTTGTGCTTGGTTGTAGGGATCGATAACGATGAGTTTTTCGATAGGTGTGCCACCATATTCGGTTGAAGTTTCATAGGTGCCGAAATAGCGGTACAGTCCCGGAGCGAGTTTGTTGCCGTTTTTGTCTTTCAAATCCCAAGTGTAGGGGAAATTGTCGGTTTTCTTAGCCCACACCAAATTGCCGACTGCGTCGGTTACTTTCAGGTGCACTGTGGGCGTGTTTTGCGTGGAAGCGTCGAGTAAGAAAGTGGCTTTGTCGATAGCCGGGATTTCGGCTGTGGAGAGCGCCACGGCATTGTTAGAGCCCACGAAGAACTTGATGGTGTGGCTCGTTTCATTGCCTGCCACATCGTGCACGGTGAAAGTGAGCGTGTGCTGTCCGAGCGTGAGGTTCTTCATCGGGAAAGCAATTTCCATTTCTTTGCCTTCGTTGTTGAGCGAAGCAAAACCGGAAATTTCCGCGAAGGTTTCTTTGCCGTTGTCGAGTTTGAGCGTCATGGCATTGCCGATACCCACCGACATATTGCTCAGCGCCACATCGTCGGAAGCCTTGATGTAGAGTGTAGAATTGTTAGGGATGTAACCACCTTCCGCAAAAGAGTTGGGCTCATTGAAATACATGTGGTCTATCACCGGTGCATTGGTGTCGATGATGGTAGCGCCATTGGCAGGGTTGTATGGCGATATCGACACATTTTGGTTCACACCATTCACCATATTTGTGCTGTTGTCTTTGTGGGCATACACACTCACTAATCCCTTGGTCCACAATGCTTCTACGAATCGCGGCACGATTACCGAGCCTTCAAATTTTCCAGCCACCACGCGTCCTTTCACTTGTGCAATTTGGTTGCGCGGATAGTAAACGGAGCGGGTCACGGCCTTGTTGTTGAACGTGCTGGTAATATCTTTGTAGTGGCGCGCTTGGTCGTAGAGTGTGAGCACGGCATCGCCGTTGAACGATTCATCGAGTGCGCCTTCCAGCGTTTTCACTTCCGCCTTCACGGTGAGTTTGTGCAAAGGTCGCACCGTGATGGTTGTGGTTTCGGTGATGGGTGTGTTGTTGATTTCGGTGATATTGAACAGCGGTTTAGGCAAATGCACCGTCATAGCCGGGTCGCCAAGCAATAGCCATTTCACTTTATCGGGAACCGACGAAGTGCCAAACACCTGCTTAGTCGACAGGTAGATGTCGCCCAGGCGGGGTTGTGTTTTTTTGTTGAGATAGCTGTACATGGCTGTCACCCACGCCCGGTTCAGTTTGTCGTTGTTGTCGGCAAACACCGAGCGGCTGGTGGTGAAAATGGCGATAGCTCCACCATTCTTTTTATGGAATTGCACCTCGGCAATTCCGCGTTCGTGGCTATCGTAGCGAGCCACATCGCAGCAAGCGGTGGTGAAGATAGGCAAATGCTCGTATTCGGTGGTTTGCGCTTCTGTCATGGTCCACATGTGGCGCAATTTGGTGTAGGAAATGGCACCGGCGTGTCCCACATAAGTGTAGAAATTTTGTCCTTTTTTCAGCGATTCAATGATGTGCTTGCGTGCTTCAATAGCCGTGCGATTGGCTTCAGCCACGCCGCTTTCGCTGGTGGCAGTAGCATTGGGGAACAAATCAACGCACGCCTTATCCACCACCATACCGGATTTAAACTCGGTGTTGAGCATATCTTCAATGCCGATGGCTTGAAACAGGTGCTTATTGTTGTCGCCCTCATCGCTGGTGACAAGCGCATTGTTTCGCCACACGCTCCAGTCGGGGTTGTTCACGTAGTTGAGCAACTTATCCACATCGCTTCTTGCTTCATCCGGATCAGCCGACGGGATGCGTCCCACGCCAATTTTGAGCGCCTCGTTGGTGATGTTTTTGCCGGTGTTGTCGGCGAGCACGCCAAAGAAGTCGTCGGCCACGTAGGAATTGTTTTCATCGTTGCTGCAATCGCTTTGATAGGTGATGATGCGGTATTTCTTATTGGTGGTGATGCCGCGATTGTCGAACGAGCCACAGCCAAACATTAGCAAGTATTTGAATTTGGTTTGGTTGCGGTCGTAGAACATTTTGTTCATCAATCGAATAGCCATAGCATCGGGAGTGCCGCTCGAAAATTCGTTGAACACCTGCTCTTGGTCCACCACATGCACGGTGAAGCCATCGATGCTGCGGTGCATATCTGCCACGCGTTGAGCTTGCTCCATCAGCGCCTTGTTGGTAACAATCACCATATCGGGGGTGGTGAGGCTGTGAATATTTTGATTTTCAATCGGTTCGAATGCAGCGATTTTGTGGAGAGTGGCATTCGGGTTGAATACCACATATTGGCTCCAATTTTTTGCAGCACCGGGAGTGAACGCCTTCACTGTGGTGGCATCGTTGGTTTGATAGTCGGCATATTTGTATTCCACGGGTTGCGCCGGATTGTCGATATTCCACACCACTGCACCATCGGGGAGCCCTTTTAATTCAATGCGATCGGATGCGCTCAAAGCATTGAATCCCATGCGCAATTGCCCGTTGGTGGCAAGCGCCATATCGTTGTAGTGCTCATAGGTGACGGTAAACCAGTCCATGCGTGCCCAGCTCAGCGCCAAGTCTTCCGGAATTTTGAAGTCGATAGCCAGTTTACCCTTTTCTTCGGGATTGGAGGGAGTTGAACCTCCTACCGGGTTGGCAGAATTGTAGAAAATGAGGTTGCTATCGCTATATTTGATTGACGACGACGACGTGGTGAAAGTGAGTGTGTCGGCCACACCGCCCATTTTTATAGCGGAAAGGAGGTAGCCATATCCGCTGTAGCCCGAGGTGGCTCGTGTGATGCGTGCTGCCACACAGGGTGCGCAAGTGATGATAGAGCCCGGCACCAAGCCCGGAGTTTCGAATTCAAATTCTTTGTTGGATGCAGTGATTTGCTCACCCAGTAAATCCTTTCCGGTGTAGCCTTTACTTTCCATTTCGGCTTCGTGGTAGAAAACCTCCAAGCTCGATGCTCTTGGGGTGGAACCCGAAGTGTTGGCATCCACACTTTTCACGGCGTCATCAGCGTCGCCTTCGGTAAGGAAATAGTAGCCCGCAGTGGAGTAGGGGTTGATGCTTCTGGTGTAATAGCGATTGTCGGCAGTGGGATTCAGGAGGGTGAAATTCACCGGACCTTTTGCATAGAAGCAAATTTTGTTGGCGGTGCGGAGCACCGGCACATTTGGAAGGTCGTCGGGAGCCGACGCATTGAGCACCTCGCCAAGCATTTCTCCGCCGAAGCCATATACTTTCACATTTTGTGGATTGGAAAAGCCCATTGCGCTGAGTTCCTCGTTGGTAATCTCGAAAATGCCGGTTTGTTCCACTTTAATTTTTACCCATTTTCCGGAGGCTAATTTCGAATTGGTGGCAAAATGCGTGGAAGAATATGCGAAAGCCGATGGCGAAATCGCACAGCATATTGCCGCAATTGCAAGTCCGATAGTAAAACGATTGATGCGCATCATATCTTTTTATTGTTTTGGATTTTTTACTGATTATATCACGTTGGTTTTATTTGATTCTTATCGTTAAGGATTGCTCTCCGCCGATGGTGGCGCTGATGTGCTCGCCAATGCTTAGCGGATGTCCCGCTGTGTGGGTCCCCAGCACCAAAATGTCGCCCATTTTTAGCGTGAAATAAGCGCTTGCTTGGGCAATCTCTCTATTGATGTCGGCGAAGGAGATGGTGGCAGAGGTGTCGGCAAGGCTGTTAGCCGACATGACTTCTACGGCAATGCCGCTCTCCGCATTGAGCACTTCTTTTTGGTGCCATTCTCCGAGGAAAAACGCACCGTCGAAAGCCGTGAATCGAGCATCGAAGGGATTGCCCTCCACACCGGTGGCTTCCACTATGCCGCATGCTGCCAGCGATTGATAGTAGCGCGGTGCAAATCGCTCGGCAATGGTTTTTCCCAAGCGGTGGATGCGCACAGCAATGCCGGCATGCAAAATGAAGGCAGGTGCAAAATCCGGAACGAAAAAGGGCTTGTTGTTGGTCAGCACCGAAGAGTCGGCAATCAAATGATAGCCGATGCCCTGTTCGCTATGTGTAACCACTATGATTTTCACTTTTCGTTCCGCAGTTGTCGGGTGTTGTTATTTTGTGTTCATTTCATCCATTCGATTATACATTAATGCCAAATGCGAATAGATTGAAGTGTTTTGTATCACGATGTGTGTGGGCGCCTTAATTCTGTAGGGCGTGAAATTCCAAATGGCCTTCATGCCTCCGCCAATGGCTTGGTTGGCAGCCTCTTGAGCATGCTCCACCGGCACAGCCAGCACGCCAATCGATACATCGTATTCTTCTTGGCGCTGCTTCAATTCATCCATATGATAGATGGGCACACCGCAAATGCTTTTGCCGCAAATGCTTTCGTTAATATCAAACCCTGCCACAATGTTGAGCCCGTATTGTGCCAAGCCCACATCTTGCATCAGTGCGGCGCCCAAACTACCCACACCTATCATAAAGGCACGGTGTTTGCGCTTGAAGCCGAGGAAATCCACTAATTCTTTCACGAGCGAATGCACTTCATAGCCGATACGCGTTTTTCCCTTGATATTCAGGAAGGAAAGGTCTTTTGCAATTTGGGATGCATCAACATTGATTTCCTTCGCGATTTGTGTGGAGGAAACGTACTCAATATTTTGACTATCAAGTATTTTTACATATGCCAAATACCAAGGAAGCCTACGAAGCGTGGGCTCCGGAAGTAGGATTTTTTGGATGTTTTTTTTATCGCTCATTAATTATTAGGAATTGCTTTTGCTGTGTTACAATTCACAAAATTAGTGAAAAAATTCCTTATATCTTCAAATTAACTTTTTTTATTATTTCCGGATAGTAAACGCTTTCTGCCTGTTTTATTGAGCCGTGACAGCAATTTTCTTTGCTTTGGTGGCTTCTTGAATGCCGTCGGTGGAAATGCGCGCGCGGTAGATGTAGATGCCGCGTGGCACCCTTGTTCCATTTCTATCGGTCAGATTCCAAGTGATGGGGAATGAGGTGCCGGAATCGCTTCTGCCGGTTTGGGTTTCGGTCCAAATCAGGCGTCCGAGTAGGTCGTAGATATCAATACCCACAGTCACTGTAGCGTCGGGGCGATTATGCTTCACGTAGAAGTTGGCAGCGGTGGAGGCCGGATTGGCATCGCAGTAGATGTCGTAGAGTTCGGGCTTTAAGCCATTGATAACGGTGAATTGGATGCTTTTGGTGGAGGAATTGTTGAACACATCCCACACTTTCAACTTCAGTGAGTGTGCACCCGGTTCAAGATTAGAAAGCGGGTAGAGGATATCGCCTGCCGAACCGTTTTCTGTGGCGGTGTTTATCGGCGAGAAATAAGCCGACACATCGTTGATGGATGTTTTTTCGTCGATAGTGATAGAAATGGCATGGCCAATGCCGCTTGACGACAAATTGATACCGCTTTCGTCGCTCACTCGCGCCATCATCAGCGGTGATTCGTTCACCAAGTCGCCATCTTTGAAATCGGTGCTATTGAGTACCAGCATTTCAATGTTGGGTCCAATGGTGTCGGCTTCCACGGTGTCGTCGTAGCCATAAATGTAGAATTGGCTATTGGCGCCCATAGCTTCGAGCGAGCCGCCATTCAGTTTGTGGGCATCGGGGTTGGAATTATCGTAGGCATAGAGATTGATGAGAGAAGGGCTGTAGTTGTCGAACGTGCCCAAAATTTCCGACGGCACGGTCACCTTAAATGAGAACTTGCCATTGCACACCGTGTCGACCTTTACCGCCAATTTGTTGGCACGGTCAAGGTAGGCATATTCTTCGCCCTCGGAGCCCCAGCCGTGTGTGAGCACCGATTGCTCGCAATCGTAGAGGGTGGCGATAATCGGGCCGTTGAAATCGATTAATTGCCCTTTTTTGTCGGTCACTTTGCCGGCAAAAGTGAGGGTTTGGCGCGCTTGAAATTCGGGTTTGTTGGTTTCGCTCACTTCCTTACCATTGATGCTTTCAATCGTAATTCTCAAGGAAGGATAAGCCGGGCGCATAGCCGGATCGCCCAAAAGCACGTAGCGCGAATTATTGTCTTCTTGATGAGTGAAAGTGGCTTGACGATAGGAATTCTTGCCCCATCGGAGAATGTCGCCGATGCGATAGGGGAGTCCGCTTTCGTCGCTATTGAAGGCGTATTTTGCTACGTGGTTGTGCAGCTCGCCATTTTGTGTGATATACACCAATCGTGGGGTGGAAATCACGGCAATGGCACCGCCTTGCCCGTTCAAAAACATCGTTTCGCCACCCGACTGATTGATTGCATCGAAACGCGAAAATTCGCAAGTGGCGGCATATAGTATGGGCAGATGCTTATAGAAGAGGTTGTTTTTGATGTCGGGGTTTGTGAGCTGCCCTTCGCCGGTCCAACCGTTGGGGCTGGCGTGTCCGGTGTAGTTCCACCACACCAAACCCTCATTGAGCAAGTGAAACATTTTGGTGCGTGCGTCGGGATAGATGCGCCCGCCGCCTTGGCTGGTGGCATTGAAAGCATCCATATACACTTTGTTATATATCAACGCATCGCCACCATTGTTTTTGCCGATTTCGATGGCATTGTCGGCTTGCTTCATGTGGATGGCAAAGTTTTCGTCGTCGGCCACATCCATCACATTGTTTTTCCACGACCCATTGTTGGGACTGGTTACGTATTTGATGAGTTTGTCGACCGCTGTGCGAGCCTCGCTCACGCTTTTTACCGGAAATCTGCCCACGGCAATGTCGAGGTCGAAGGCTGCAAATTGTGGCCCGGAATTGTCGGCGAGCACGGCAAAGGGGTCGTCGCTGGTGTAGGAAGTATACTCGCTGTTGGAGGTTTCGCTTTGCCACGTGAGGAGCATCGGATACGAAGCCGCTTTCACGGTGCTGCTCAGCTGGCGATTGTCGTAGGAGCCGTTGCCAAAGAGCAGCAGGTAGCCCAGTTTGTGACCCTCGCTGTCGGCACCACGGTCGTAAAACATTTTGCACATCATTCGATATGCCATGGCATCGGGAGTGCCGCTCGAAAATTCGTTGAACACCAACTTTTGGTCCACCACCAGCACGCGCATCGAATCCACCGCCTCGTGCATGGCGGCAATGCGTTGCGCCTGGTTGAGATATTCGGTGGGCGAGATGATAATCATATCGGGCGTGGGCTCGGAGTGGATGTTTTGGTTGGATACCACGGCTTCCAATGTGGGCGATGGTAGTGTGATGGAGGGGTTGAATGCCACATAGCTGCGATAGCCCACCCCGGTGGGGCTAAAGGCTCCCACACCGTCGGTGGTCACTACATTCATGAGGGTGGGTCGATGGGGCACCGTTACATCCCACACTTGCGTTTCGCCGGTGATGCCGCTCAGCAAATATTGCATATTGCTCGAACCGTTTTTCTCGCTCCAGGCTATGGTGCCATTGTTGAGAGCGAGGCGTCGCTCATAGTTGACCGCCACATAGTTGAGGCGTGCCAAATACACGGTGCCGGAGGGATTGTAGTTGATGGTGAATGTGAGATCTTCACCCGATGTGAGCGGAAAACTCTTTTCAAAATTTCCGATGGTGTAGTGGCTGTGTGCCACATCGTTGGTGGCTGAAATGTAGTCGGAATTGCTACTTTCAATGTTGTTGCCATTTTGTTGGAAAGTGAGGCGCGCATTTCCGCCCATCGTTTTGGAAGCGAAATTGGTAACCACATTCACTTCTGAGCCTGCCACATATCCGGGCAGCGAAAATTTGATGGACTGCGATTTGGTGTAGCGGAAATCTTTTCCGAGCAATATGCGCCCTGTTTCGCCGGGATTTACCAATTCTTCTTCGTCGAACAGCCGCTCGGTGAATGTGGATATCTTTTCACCGGCAGGGCTGATGGAAGATTTAGCAATCGGAGCATCGGAGTATTGGGCATCGTCGGTCACGAAATAGTAGCCCGCAGTGGCGTAGGGGTGCTGCACGGGAATGAAGGTCACTTTGCCCATGGTGGTGCCCCATGTGGTGGGACCCTGCGCGTAGAAAATAATTCTATCGGCACTGCGCACCACCGGAATTTGGGGTAAATCGTCGGGAATCGACGAATTTAGATTCTCGGAAATCGGCGCGCCGCCAAAACCGAAAATATGCACCTTGCTCAAGTCGGAAAAGCCCCATTTCTTGGCATCGGCAGCCGTGATGGCATGCAATCCGCTGTTGGTTACTTTAATTTTTACCCACCTTCCGGAAGCCAATTTCGAGGTGTCGGCGTAGTGGTCGGCAGTGAAAGCAAGGGCATTTGCGCTGCAAATTACACACATCAGTGCCACCCAAATGCGGAGGCATATTTTGGAGGGAATTGAATTAAAAATCTTCATCGTTGTATGTCAGTTTCCTATGAGCACAGAGCTGGCTATATGGCTTTGACGCCATCTTGCCACCATCTCTGTGGATATAATTTATCTTAGTAGATAACGCATTTTCTTATTATTTATTGTGTGGCGATGGCAGTGCACAAAAAAGTAACGACCGTTTACGCTCTTGGTCGTTACTTTTCAATGTGTGTGTTATTCAGTATAGTGACGCGTTTAGATAGAGACAAAATTCGCCAACAGCACCAAAATTGACACGAAAATCAGCCATTTGCGGCACACCTTGTCTTGAAGGCTCTTTTTAGCTTCTTCGCGTGCTGCGAATTGTTCCATCGTGAGGATACTCTTTTCCGGACATTCAAAATCGATGGTCATTTGTTGGGTGTTGTACGTTTTCATATCGCTTCCTTTTTTTTTGATTTTCGAGTTCTTTAGTTGATTACGCTGCAAAGGTATCACCACACATGTGCCAAATCCGCGTACTAAAAACCAAATAAAAGTTAAATTTCTATCACAAAATTGACTTGAATAGTGAGATAGAACCGTCCCTTTGCAATCATAGATAAGATAAGGTGCCAGTTTGACGGGCTGCCGCACTGATGGCACACTTCAAGTTTCAGATAGATACCTCAACGATGAGAGCCACCATCTATGCACACCTCGTTGCCCGGCATAATGACGAAATCAAGGCAATGAAGAAAGCGATGAAGAAAAAATGATTTTTTATTGCATTTTTTTGCCGAAAAATTTGGAAAATAGCAACGAAATCGTTACCTTTGTATCGTAATTCAAAAGCACATTGACATTATGAAGATTTCAGAACTGATTAAGATTGTTTCCAAGGCTGGATGTCGGTTCTTGAGGAGTGGAGGTCGCCACGATATTTGGGTTAACCAAAAAGGTGAGAAATTCCCAATACCGAGGCATCAATCCGAAGAAGTCCCGAAAGGTCTTGAGAAAGCAGCAAAGAAATGGGCAGGGGTTAAATAACCCCTCTCATTTTCTTTCAAAATCAATGCTGAGATTAACATAATCAGTGTGCTTTTTAATAAAAGTAAAAGATATGAAAGTAAAAGCTCTTGTCGAAAAGAACGACAACAATTATTACGCTATCACTACCGAGCAAGCCGTAGCCGGGAATTATTTCGGAGGATACGGATA
Source organism: bacterium (assembly GCA_004559845.1). GTDB lineage: Bacteria > Bacteroidota > Bacteroidia > Bacteroidales > Muribaculaceae > Sodaliphilus. Next base: position 10,766 of record SFWW01000006.1, on the reverse strand, counting down.
TTCCGTGCAAGAGGCAAAAGCCGATTATATGGAAAGTATTCGGGAGATGATTGAAATAGCGAAAGAAGAAGGCAAAGATGTTCCAAATGTTGAAGACATCGAGGTCGATTTTCAGTATGACATTCCCTCATTTTTCAATTTCTTTGATTGGATAAATATTTCAGCGTTTGCAAAACAAGCCGGAATAAACGAATCAAAGATGAGGGCTTACAAATCAGGATTGGCAACGGCGAGCGAAAAGACTGTTTCTAAAATCCTTAAAACCGTAAAGGCTATGGGAGCTGAATTAAGTTCAGCGACTTTATAGCATCAATGTGCTTAAATTACATCGTTTGGTCGGGAGGTTATCTTCTCGACCAATTTTTTTTGTTGCCTGACTGAATAATTGTCAATCTTATTAGTAACTCTTGAAAACACCAAGAGTTATGACATCAAGAAATGAAAAACGAATCCGTCGCATAGAGCGCAAGTGCGACCGTATCATCAGCGAACTTGCATCACTCCGTAGATGCTTTTATAGTCGGTCATCAGATATTGACGTGACCATCGAGCGTATGCACAACAATGCTCGAGAACTTCGTAAAGAGAGCGAATACGCCACTCGTTTCCTCAACAAATTGCTACATTCAAAGAACCGTCCCTTTGCAATCAAAGTGGATGGTGTATGCAAGGCTGATGATTGCAAAGAGCGGTTCTTTGCAATCGGTGGGGGGATGTGGTGGGGGATGGTGTGGGTTTTTGGGAGATATTTTGCTCGGGGAGGGAAAATAGTGGGTGGAAAATGTGGCGATGCTCGAAAATAATTGCTAATTTTGTAGTTTGAATTTAAAATTATTAAAAAACGCTACGATTTATGGATACTCGTTACATTTTCGTTACCGGTGGTGTGGTTTCCTCCCTTGGTAAAGGCATTATTTCTTCATCAATTGCAAGATTGCTACTTTCACGTGGTTTCAATGTAACGATTCAGAAATTCGACCCCTATATCAATATTGACCCCGGCACCCTCAATCCCTACGAACATGGCGAATGTTATGTAACCGAAGATGGCTACGAGGCGGACCTTGACTTGGGTCATTACGAACGCTTTACCAATATTCGCACTTCGCGTGCCAGCAATGTGACCACGGGTAGAATTTATCAGCGTGTGATTAATAAAGAGCGCCGCGGCGACTATTTGGGGAAAACCGTGCAAGTGGTGCCCCACATCACCGATGAAATTAAAAATTCGGTGAAGCATCTTGGTAGCAATGGAAAATACGACTTTGTGATTACCGAAATAGGTGGCACGGTGGGTGATATCGAGTCGCTGCCTTTCCTCGAAGCTGTGCGTCAGTTGCGCTGGGAGCTCGGTAGGAAGTGCGTGTGCGTTCACCTCACCTATGTGCCCTACATTCGTGCGGCTAAAGAATTGAAAACCAAGCCCACGCAGCACTCCGTGAAGCAGCTTCAGCAGGTGGGTATTCAGCCCGATGTGTTGGTGCTTCGCTCCGAGATGAACATTCCCGAGGGTATGCTCCGCAAGGTGGCACAATTCTGTAATGTGTCGGAAGATGCGGTGGTGCAAAGTGTGGATGCGCCTTCCATCTATGAGGTGCCCCTGATGATGCACGAGCAGAAACTCGACAATATTATATTGCAAAAAACCGACACCCCATTCACCGGAGAACCCGATTTGAGGGCGTGGAACAAATATCTCAACCACTTGCGCAATGCCACCAAGGAGCTCACCATAGGGTTGGTGGGCAAATATGTGGAATTGCAAGATGCTTACAAATCGATTGATGAAGCGCTGTTGCAGGCCGCCACCTATTGCGACCACAAAGTGAAAATTCAATACATCAGTTCGGAGCGACTCACCGATGGCAATGTGGAAGAAAAACTTTCCGGTATGGATGGAGTGATAGTGGCTCCCGGATTCGGCCAGCGAGGCACTGAAGGCAAATATGTGGCGCTGAAATGGTGCCGCACCCACGATGTGCCCACCTTTGGCATTTGTTTGGGTATGCAAAGCATGGTGGTGGAATTTGCACGCAATGTGCTCGGTATGGAATCTGCCAACAGTGCCGAGATGGACCCCGACACACCCTATAATGTGATTGACTTGATGGAGGAGCAAAAGAGTATCACCTATATGGGTGGCACAATGCGTTTGGGCAGTTATGCCTGCCATTTGAAGAGTGGCACGAAAGTTGCTGAAGCATACGGATGTACCGATATCTCTGAGCGTCATCGCCATCGCTACGAATTTAACGAAAAATTCCGCGCTCAATTTGAGGCAGCAGGCATGATGTGTGTGGGCGAAAACCCCGAAACCCATTTGGTGGAAGTGGTGGAAATCCCAACGCTCAAGTGGTATGTGGGCACGCAGTATCATCCTGAGTATAGCAGCACGGTGCTTAATCCGCATCCGCTGTTTATGTCGTTTGTGAAAGCAGCGATTGAATCAATGCATAATTAATTTATAATGCATAATTCATAATTCATAATGCATAATTTATGATGCTTGATTTTTGAATTTGAAATTTATTGATTTAATAACTTATAAAAAATGAAATTGTTGGGAGTTGTTGCTTTTTTTGCAGGCGTCTCAACAATGTAATGATTAAAGATGGACAAAAACACGATTATCGGTCTGCTTTTGATGCTGGCTGTGATTTTTGGCTTCAACTACATCTTCGCTCCCTCGGAGCAAGAGTTGGCGCAAGCTGAACAAGTGCAGCGAGAACAGCAAAAGCAAGACAACGACAACAAGACTGAAGCGAACGACAATCAGTTGTCGGCTAACGATTTCGCGCGACTGAAAGAAAATTTACAAAAGTATGGCGGCGATTCTGCTTGCCTTGCCAACGAGCAGCTTCAAGTGGCATTGGTGGATGGCAAAGTGAAAGCCACCTTCCGCCACGATGGCAAGGTGGATAGCATTGCCGATGTGGAAACAGCTAAAATTTCGCAGGCATTTGCTATGGCTATCGGCGAACTCAACGATGCCTACACGCGCAATGGCGACTTCTCTGCTATGATGAAGCCGCGCACCGATTCGGTAGTGCTGAAAAACGATTCGCTCCAAATTGTGATTTCGAGCAAGGGGGCAATGATTACGCGTGCCACACTGCCCGCCTATAAATCTACCCACAAAACCAAGCACGCCACTTTCGGCGACAAGGTGGAAGTGTTTTCGCCGGGAGAAAATGAATATGGCTTTATGCTCAACACCAGCACCCAGCGCTACAACACGCAAGACTTCTATTTCACACCGATGGAGAAAACGGATTCCAGTGTGCTGATGGCACTGAATTTTGCCAATGGTGCACAATTTGGTATTCGCTACACCTTGCGCCCCGATAATTATGTGGTGCACATGGAAGTGGTGCAAAAGCACATGGGCAGAGTGCTTGATAGCAACAACCCCATGTATTTTGATTGGAAGCAAAAAATGCGCCGACACGAAGTGGATGGCATGTTTGAAGAGCGCAACAGCACCCTCTACTACAAATTCCTTGGCGACGACGACCCCGACTACTTGAGCGAAAGTTCGGAAGAAAAAGAAAATTTCACCGATGCCATGAAGTGGGTGGCAGCCAAAAATCAATACTTCTCCTCCGTGTTTATTGCTCAAAAGCAATTTAGCGGTATGACCCTCAATAGTGTGCCCATCGACAAAAACTCTACCGATTTTGCCGACTATTTGAAATTGCTTACCGTACATTCCGAGATTGATTATCAAACCGATAGCGCCAATCCGGCATCGTTCTTCCTTTATTTGGGTCCGAACCGCTACAAAGTGCTCAGCAATATCGATGAGATGATTAATCAATATCCCGGCGGCGAAGTGTCAGGGTCTGCCGACCTTCACCTCACCCGCCTCATTCCATTAGGTTGGGCATTATTCCGCTGGATTAACACTTGGATAGTGATTCCGGTGTTCAACTGGTTGGGCTCCTTTATCAGCAGTTATGGCATCATTATCCTCATACTCACCATCTTCATCAAATTGGTGCTCACACCACTCACCATCAAGAGTTATCGTTCGCAAGCCGTGATGAAGATATTGGCACCCGATGTGAAAGCCATCAACGAAAAATATCCCGACCAAGCCGATGCTATGAAGCGCCAGCAAAAAACGATGGAGCTGTATCGCTCTGCAGGCGCCAGCATGTTTGGCGGCTGCTTGCCCATGTTGCTGCAAATGCCCATCCTCATAGCCGTGTTTGCCTTCTTCCCCTCTTGCATTGAATTGCGCGGACAGTCGTTCCTGTGGGCAACCGACCTTTCGGCACCCGACAGCATTGTGGAGTGGACTACCCAAATTCCTATCATCAGCACCTATTTCGGCAACCACATCAGCCTCTTCTGTTTGTTGATGACTGTTACCAACATTCTCTACACCTACGTGACCATGCAGTCGCAAACTCAGAGCCAAGGTATGCCCGGCATGAAGTGGATGATGTATTTAATGCCCATCTTCTTCTTGGTGTTCTTCAACCACTACGCATCCGGATTGAGCTACTACTATTTCCTCTCTCTCTTAATCACCATTGCCACCACCTATGCCGTGCGTGCCACCGTTAAGGAAGAAGATGTGAGAGCCAAAATGGCGGAATACAACAAAAAGCCGAAAAAGAAAAGCGGATGGATGGCACGCTTGGAAGAAGCACAGCGCCGTCAGCAAGCCGCTTTGCGCGAGCAGCAAAAGCGCGCCGGCAAAAAGAATCGATAATCGATAGCAAACCATTTGCGAAGACACATCATTTGAGAGGTGGCTACACGAAATGCGTGGGTCACCTCTTAATTTTTTTTAAAATAGCGCGAGAATCACGCTTTTTTACTAATTTTGTGTGATTTCTTAATTATTTTCGGATTTTGCACATGAAAGCAATACAATATATTCTCGGTATTCTCCTTTTGGCGGTGAGTGTGCTGCCGGTATCGGCGCGCGACCTCACTTGGAGCAACTACAACCTCAATTTCTCCGTGCCCGAAGGCGGCTACGAAATCATGAACACCCCCATCTACTACGAGCATCAATGGGAAGATATGCTCCTCACCGTGCGCCTCTACACCAAGGATAAAACCGAAAATAAGGAAATCTATACCACTACCTTGCAGCGCAAAGCCGCCGAATTTAATATGTATGAGGTGAAGAGCACCAAAATCAAAGTAAAGAATTTCGATACCTATGCCTTAGAAGGCATCATGCCCGACGGCACCCGCGGCTTGCTGGTGAATCTCGTGTCGAAGAAATCCGATTTGGTGGTGCAAGTGGTGGTCAACTATTTGTTTGGCAACCGTGAAATGGTGGAAGATGTGGTAAAGAGTTTTGCCGAAAATCCCAATCGCAAACCCAACCACGAAACCAAAAAGCAAAAAATCCAAAAAGTAGACCCTAAATCCACTAAGCCCTCCAAAGAAGAAATCAAGCGTCAAGAGCAATTAGAAAAGGAGCGCCAATATCAGGAAAAGCGCCGAAAAGGAGAAATTTTCGACGCATAACCGGCTTTGTTTAGATAATGCACATGGGTAAAAGTTGCTAATCACGTGAATATTAATTGCTTAATGGATTACCCCCTCATTCTGTTTCCTCAGCAATTCAGCATATTGAAGCCGGAGTTTGATGGCGTGTCGGGCAAAGATTCTACACACACATGTTCTTTATCCCGACTTTAGGCTTTCTCCCTTTTTTTTGTCCGAATGTCCAACAATTGTGGTTGAAATATCCACCCCTTGTGCCAAGCAATTGATTTTATCATTAAATTTGCCACTCAAGTTTGAAAAAGAGGAAAAAAATCCGCTAAAGGATTGTGTGAATTATTAAATTAAATTAGACTATGATGCGTAAACTGATGATAGGTTTGATAGTATTGGTGGTAGGGCAAGGGGAAGCCTTGGCGCAAGTGTCGCTCGATTCGTGTCGGCGTATGGCTATCGCCAACAATAAGGAAATCATTCAGCAGCAAATCAAGATAGAGCAAGCCGGCTATCAGCGGAAGCAGGCAGAGGCAGCCTATTTGCCAAGTTTGGATTTTGAGGGTGGCTACATTTTTAATCAAAAAAAGTTGTCGCTCGTGGACCAAGACCAGTTGCTGCCCACCAAATCGTTTAATCCCGCCACCGGCACCTACGACTTCAATTTGCTGACCGACCCCGCTACGGGTATGCCCATTATGAACAACGGGCAACCCATTCCTTCCCAGGTGGCTTTGCTTCCCAAAAGCGCTCTTACCTACGATGTTCACAATGTGTTTGCCGCCTCGCTCACCCTCACGCAGCCCATTTATATGGGAGGCAAGATACGCGCGATGAATAATATCACCCATTATGCCGAGCAATTGGCGCAATCTATGCATAGCACAAAAGTGCAAGATGTGGTCTATAGTGTTGACGAGGCATATTGGCGCGTGGTGTCGCTTGTGGCTAAGCAAAAATTGGCGGAGAGTTATCTGAAATTGGTGAAAAACCTTGACGACGACGTACAGAAAATGATTAATCAAGGTGTGGCTACACGCGCCAACAAACTCACTGTGGATGTGAAGGTGAACGAAGCCAATGTGGCTTTGGCGAAGGTGAACAATGGTGTGGAACTTTCGCGCATGGCTCTGAATCAATTGTGCGGCTTGCCTATCCATTCGCGTTTCACCCTTGAAGACGAGAATAAGAAAGAGGTGGTGGGTAGCCTGCATGCCACTCATGTGGTGATGGATTCGGTGTATGCTCGCCGCCACGAAATCCGTTCGCTGGAATTGGCTGCCAAAATCTACGACGAAAAAGCCAAAGTGGCAAAAAGCGAGATGTTGCCCCAAGTGGCTGCCTTTGCCGCTTACCATGCCTCAAACCCCAATTCCTACAATGGATTTGAAAATAAATTCGGTTTTGCCTTCTCGATGGGGGCGATGGTGAAGGTGCCGCTCTGGCACTGGGGCGGATTGAGCAACAAATATAAGGAGGCGCTGGCGGAATCGCGTCTGCAAAAAGTGAAAATAGAAGATGCTCGTGAGAAAATCTCTTTGCAAGTGAATCAAGCCACTTTCCGCTACGAAGAAGCGTGGAAAACTTTCGACAAAACCAAGTCGAACCTGATAGAGGCCAACGAAAATTTGCGGTGCTCGCAACTCGCTTTTCGCGAGGGTGTGGCAAATTTGGAAACCGTGATTGCCGCACAAACCGCTTGGCTGCAAGCATGTAGCGAAAATATTGATGCTCAAATCGATATTTTGCTTTGCGACGTGTATTTGTCGAAGGTGATGGGAGAAATGAAGTATTGACAAACGAATAAGTTTTTTTTCAAGTTATGGAACAAGACAATAAAGACAAGAATCAAGCGGTGCAACAGCCGTTGGAAAATGCCGACCAGCCCCAACCTGCCGTGGTGCACAAGCGCGAAAAAGCGCTGATGGCGGCGCTCTTGGTGTTTACCCTCGTGATTGGCGGTGTTGCCGCATTAGGGTTGCTGATGATTGAGCCTCCTAAAGAAATCACCCAGGGGCAAGCCGACTGCGAGCAGGTGCGTGTGGCGGGCAAATTGCCGGGCAGAGTGGCGAAATTTTTTGTAAAGGAGGGCGACTATGTGCACCAAGGCGACACACTGGTGATGATTAGCAGCAAAACAGCCGACGCAGCGCTCTATAAAGCGAAAAGCGCTCAGCGCGTGGCGGCTTCTTCGGCACAAAAGGTGGAGAAGGGCACTCGCGAAGAGATTAAAAGTGGCGCCAATAGCGTGGTGGAACAAGCCAAAGCCGCTCAGGAAATAGCACGCAAAACTTACCAGCGCATCGAAAACCTCTATCAAGAAGGGGTGATGACGGAGCAAAAGCGCGATGAAGCCAAAGCTGCCTACGATGCCGCTACAGCAGCCGTGGCTGCCGCCGAATCGCAAGCGCGCATGGCACAAAATGGTGCACAGGCGGAAGATAAAATGGCATCGCGCGGTATGGAAGAAGTGGCGCGCGCCTCGGTGATGGAGGTGGAATCGCTCCTCGAAGACCAAGTGCTGGTGGCTCCTTGCGATGGCGAAGTGAGCGAAATCTTTCCCCATGAAGGCGAACTGGTGGCATTGGGTACTCCCATTCTCACCATTTCCAAGATTCAGGATATGTGGGTGGAATTTAATGTGAGAGAAGAAATGCTCGCACAATTCCCTATGGACACCGTGGTGAATGTCACCATCCCGGCACTCAACCACAAGTCGGCAAAAATGAAAGTGTACTATATCCGCGATATGGGTGCTTATGCCGTGTGGAATGCCTCCAAAGCCTACGGGCAATACGATAGCAAATCGTTTGCCATCAAACTTCGCCCCACTCAAGAGGTGAAAGGCTTCCGCCCCGGCATGTCGGTAATCCTGCGAGATTAGATATTGGAGATTAGATATTAGATATTGAAAATGAGTGAATTATGTGTTAGAGAATAGAGGGGTAGGAGCAAAAAGACATTCGTCTTAACTTCTTTAACTTCTTAACTTCTTTAACTTCTTTAACTTCTTTAACTTCTTTAACTTCTGACAATAAAGATGCAATTTTCTTCCATCATACAATCGCTGAAGCGTGGCGCCTTCACTTTGGTGCAACGCAAAATCTACTTTTGCATGATGGTGGTGGCGCCTTTGCTGCTGGCTTGGTTTATGCTCGATTTGATGCACACCGGGGTGGTGGAACGCGTGCCGGTGGGCATCGTGGACCTCGACAATTCCTCGCTCTCGCGTTCAATCACACGCAATTTGAGCGCATTTAGCAGCGTGGATGTGAAGTATCATTTTCGCAATTATCAAGAAGCCTCCGATGCGCTGCAGCGTGGCGATATTATGGGCTTTTTCTATATGCCTGCCCATCTTTCGGAAAAGGCGCTCAGCGGGCAAAATCCGAAGGTGAGCTACTACGTGAATTATGCCTACTTCACGCCTGCGTCAAACATGTTTAAGGGCTTTAAAACCATCTCCGTGCTTGCCAATGGGGCTATTGTGAGCACTGCGATGCAAACGATTGGGGTGCCCGCCCCGCAAATTGATGCCGCGCTTCAGCCGGTGCTCACCGATGTGCACCCTATCAATAATCCGTGGCTGAATTATGCTTTTTATCTCAATGCCTCGTTTGTGCCGTGCTTGTTGGCTTTGCTCATACTGCTGGTCACGGCGTATAGCATCGGCATGGAGCTGAAATGGGGCACCTCGCCGCAATGGTTGCGCACCTCCGGTGATAGTATGCTACTGGCATTAACGGGCAAATTGCTGCCGCAAACGCTGCTCTTCACCGCAGTGGGGTGGACCATCCAATTGATGATGTATCGGCTTTATCATTATCCGCTCCATTGCCATCCGTGGCACATGATGAGTGCTATGTTCTTGTTTGTGCTTGCTAATCAAAGTTGGGCGGTATTTGCCATGACTGTGGTGCCCAATTTCCGTTATGGCTCCACCATTTGCACCCTTTTCGGAATGCTTTCGTTTTCGTTCTGCGGCTTTTCCTTGCCGCAAGAGTCGCTCTATCCGTGGACGGAAGTCATTGGCTTTTTGATGCCCATCAAATATTACTTCCTGATTAGCATCGACCAAGCGCTCAATGGCATCGACCTGTATTACAGCCGAATCTACTATCTTGCCCTATTGGGCTTCTGCTTGCTGCCTTTGCCGCTCATTTGGCGATTGAAAAAAGAATGTATGCACCCCGTGTATGTGCCTTAGCGAAATGATTGATATGCGACCGTTTACTAACATATTCCAATGGCTTGAATCCATATTTAAGGTGTGGAAACGCGAATTGTATCTCACCTTTCGCGACAAGGCAGTGGTGATATTTTTTATCGTGTTGTGCGCTGTATATCCCGTGTTGTATTCCCTCATCTACAACACCGAGGTTGCCAACGATATGAAGGTGGTGGTGGTGGACCACAATCGAAGCCACCTTACCCGCGATTTTGTGCGCCAATTAGATGCCACTCCCGAGGTGTGCGTGATGGATTATGTGAGCAATATGCAAGATGCGCAGCGCCTGCTTCACGCGCATGAGTGCTATGGCATTGTGTATTTCCCCGCCGACTTCACACGTAATGCCTTGGGCGGAACGCAAGCACATGTGTCGCTTTATGCCGATATGGGCGTGCTGATTCGCTTCAAACAAATGCTCACCGCTATCACCAATGTGCAGCAGCATGTGTGTAGCCAAATTCAAGGCGCCAAAATCAGTGTGATATCGGGCGAAGGAGGAAGTATCATCGAAAACGAACATGTGCCTTTGGGAAATGTGGCGATGGGGGTTGCCTCGGCGGTGCTTCCGTGCATTTTGCTGTTGGTGCTTCAGCAGAGTATGGTTTTGGGCATTTGCACCCTGCATGGTGGCAGTTGCGACCGCCGCTTGCGCAATCGCGGCATCGACCCGCTCGCTATTCACGCCGGTGTGGGCGCATCCATTATCGGAAAAACACTCGCCCACCTGTTTATCTACATTCTTCCGGCCATCTATGTGTTGCACTTCGTTCCCATTTTTTTCGATTTTCCTCAAAATGGCAATCCGCTCCACATTGTGGCGTTCATCTTGCCTTTCCTGATAGTTTGCTCGCTGTTTGGGCAAACGCTCCAGGCATTTGTGAGCGATCGCGAATCCACTTTCTTGGTGATTGCCTTCACCTCGGTGGTGTTCGTGCTACTGTCCGGCATCACTTGGCCTCGCTATCTGATGAGTCCGCTCTGGACGGCTGTGGGCAATGCCATCCCTTCCACGTGGGCGGCGCAGGGCTACATTGCTATCAAAACCAACGGCGCCTCGCTTTGGCAAGTG
>SFWW01000078.1 GCA_004559845.1 bacterium | reverse complement strand
TGAAGAAGATTGAAAACGGTCAAGTGATTATTGAGCACAACGGCAAGAAATTCACCGCCACAGGCGCCCAAATCAAATAAGAAACATAGCGAAATCGCTAATAACGAACGGGCTGTGCCATGCGGCACAGCCCGTTGCTTTGGTTGATTCCGCCCATGTGGTGCCGCGAGGCGGAACGCTCCTGCCGCCACGCCGCTGACCACCGGTGCCCTTATGGCTTAGGGGTGAGTTGGGGAAGGGTGTAGGTGGTTTGGTCGGCTTTCACCACCACTTTTTCGGAAAATTCTTCGTAGCCGTAGGCTTTGTAGCGCAGGGTATAGGTGCCGGGCTTGAGGTCGAAGAAGGCAAACACGCCATTCCATTCTTGGTCGGTGAGATACGCCTTAATGTTCACCCCGCGGTCGTCGTAGAGATACACCATGCCTTGATTAATCGGCTTCCATTGGTCGGTGGTGCCTTCGCGATAGGTGTAGCGTGGGTGGTCCATCATTTCGGTGGCAGATTTAAGTGTGCCGGCTATGTAGCCCACCTTCTCGGGTTTGCCCCGGAAATAGGCACGAATGCCGCGATAATAGCGGATGCCCTCCAATCGGCAATAGTCACGGTTGAGCAGGCGCTGGCGCTCGGGATCGTAGGTATGGAACGAGCCCTCCACCAAGAAACCCGGAGCACGGAATTTGAGCACGGCATAATAGCCGTTCACCCCGATGCGGTTGGGCGTGCCCGGTGGTGTGCCGCCCATCCAAGAGATGTCGCCCACCACAGCCGGCTTATCGATGGCGTAATGGCTCCACACCGAGAGCGGGTTGTGGAACACGTAGGGCCACATCACCCGTGCCATAGAATCGGAATTTTCGAAATAGGGTTTGCCCGTTTCGCCACGGAAGAGCATCACCAGATAGTTCACCTTACTGCCATTTTTGTGGGCATTGCTATGCATGGAGAGAAAATAGTCGGGCTTGATGGAATCCACTTGGCAAGCGATTCGCTCCAGCGCCACGATTTGCTGCTGACCGGTGCCATCGTCGTCGGTTTCCACCCGGTTGAATCGCGGGTCCACCTTATCTTTCGAAGGCACGGCATGGCTCTCCTGGTTTTCGTTGAGCAGCCCTTTTTCCATTTGTGCTTGCGTCACATAGCCCGATTTCGTGCGACTCATGATCACTTTCGCACCGTCGCGCAACAGGTGGGTGCGGGTTTCGAGCGCCTTCCAAAGGTTGGAGCGCGTTTCGTAAAAACTCAGCGTGTCCATCATCTCGTGGTTGATGGTAGCGGTCGGTCGGTCGCCGGTGGTGTAGCCGCCGTGCCCGGGATTCAGGTAAATGGTTTTGCCTTTCAGCCCTTTAGCCCATCCACACATCACACACATGCAGACCAGCATTATCAACATAAATTTCTTCATCATAAATGGTAATTGAGGGTTTTGAAAAAAATTTTACGGTAGAAGTTTCCACAAAGTTACAAACAAATCACCACACTTTGCCCCACAAAATCCCAAAATTTGCGCCATCCGCTGCTCTGATAAGCCACGCCGACACCGAAATCGGTTGAACGATGACACATGATTTTATGTGAAACGCACACAAAAATAGCATAAAAAACGCTATCTTTGCTGAAAAATATGATTCAACAATGATGCAAACTCCTATGGCATATCATTACCGCTTTTCGCATCTCGCTGTGGCAGCCGACTGCGTGGTGTTTGGCTTCGATGTGGCACCGACCGAGCGGAAGTTTACCCGAAATGAGCCAACACGCATCATGTTCCGCTTCAATCAAGCACAATAGCAGCCATTTAAGGAATCCAAATCCGGCTTCCGACCTGAATTTTAAAATCAAGATTTATGATAAGAAATAATAATAAAGGAAATGCAATGAAAACCAAAATTTTTACCCCTCTGCTCTGCCTTTTGATGCTGGCAATTGTGGCAGGATGCAATTGGCATAAAAGCAAAATCGCCGCCGAAGCGAAACAGCTCAACGATGAATGCCCTAAATCGTTGGGCAATGGTATGATGCTCACATCCGTGGAATTAGACCACGATTTTATGGTCTACAACGTGAGCGTGAATGCCGAAACCTTTGTCGATGTGGTGGAAAATGCCAAAAGTCCACTCGCTTCCAAGATGTTTTCGTCGATGATTGTCGACGACTTAGATGCCGATGAAAGGCAAGTGCTACTGGATGCTGAAGTGGGAATCAAATATGTGTATAAGTGCGAAACCGGCGAAACCCGAACCGTAACCGTAACCGTTAGCAGTCAAGAGTTTGCCGAAGCCGTGAAACATCCTCTCAAGGGTAGAGCCTTGCTCGACGTGCAACTCTCTATCCTCAAAGGCCGCTTGCCTATGGATGTGGGGGCGGGAATGAAAATGGTGAATGCCGAATTTAAAAATGGCAACCTCTGCTGTGAGATTGATGTCACTTCTGCCGGATTGGAGATGAGTGAATTGCACACCATCACCGAAAAAATGCGGGCTGCAGATATGTTTACCAAAGACGATATTCAAAACGACCCGCTCCTGAACACCGCCATCAATCAAGGCTACAACATTCTCTACATCTACACTCACGACCATTCCTCAGCGCAAGCCAAGGTATTCATCCCCAACCGCGACCTCAAAGCACTTCTTGATTAAAAGTTGGAAGTTTAATGGTGACGAGAAGCAAAATGGCAAACGTCTTAACTTCTTAACTTCTTAACTTCAAAAAAAATAAACAATTACTTCAAAAAATTTGATTCTCCAAACAAACATCATTATGAAACCCATTTGCATCATAGCATTGCTATTTTCGTTGCTTTCCATTGGCAACGCTTTCGCCAAAAATCCGAAAGAAGAATTGAAGGAACAATTGACAGCCCATTTTTCCTCGGTGTTTCATGCCGATGAACCCGGCGCCGCAGTGGTGCTGGTGAAGGATGGCAAAAAGGTGTATGAACAGTGCTTCGGATGGGCGGATATCGACACGAAGGCACCCGTCACTGCCAACACCAACTTTTGCATCGCTTCCGTTTCAAAGCAGTTTTCAGCAGTGGCAATTCTGCAACTCGCCGAACAAGGAAAACTCTCGCTCAACGACCCGCTGACGAATTTTTTTCCAGAATTTAAGGCTCCCTTTTTCCGAGATATCACCCTCCACCACATCCTGAGCCACACTTCCGGCATTCCGGATGCACGCCCAAGGAGCAATCGCGAATTTGTGCTCAATGCCACCGACATCAATTCCGTGGCTTATATGGACACGCTCTCCTACCTCAATTTTAAACCCGGCGACGGTCACTACGAATACATCAACCCCACCTACCAACTCTGCTACCAAATCGTGGAAAAGGCGTCGGGGATGCCGTTTGAAACCTATATGAAGAAAAATGTGTTCTTGCCTGCCGGAATGAAGCAAACACAATATTTTGAAGACGGTCGGATGATGCCTAACGCCGCCCATGGTTATGCTTTTGATGCCGCCAATGGGGAGTGGAAGGAATACGATTTCGGCGAGGAATCGTTTTTCGCCACTAAAGCCGACGGTGGCATCTACACTTCTATCAATGAGTTTATTAAATGGGAAAGCGCCTTGCGATTCAATGCCGTGCTCAAGCCGCTGAGCCGCACCAAAGCCTACACGCCAAAGGTGCAAATCCCTGCCGATGCCGAATATGGCTACCAACCCAACACATCCTATGGCTACGGCTTTTTCATCCAAAAAACGCCCGGACGCCACGATATCATCTACCACACCGGCGACAATGGCGGCTTCACCATCTATGCCGGGAAAGTGCCTACCACCGACATGATTCTGCTCGTGTTTAGCACCCACTCTTTCAAGCGAAAAGAAGTGGTCAACCAAGCCTACAGCATCATCGAATCGGTGTGCCCCGATTGGCTCTGCCCCGGAAAATAGCATCCAAAAGCCAAGATACAAGCGGAGCTGACACCCGCCCGTCATCGATTAGCCGCCCTTCGCACTTGTATAGGATTGAATGAGGGATTGGGAAGGGGCGATTGCCACAACCTACCCTCCCCAAGGCTCTATCGCTTTGGCTATGGGGCGTGGGGCAAACCAATGGAGGGAAGGATGGTGGTCCTTCCCTCCGGAGTGGTATGGAGTTTTTATGGGTGATTTGAAGTGGGTGAAAATCGGTTTTATTTTTTGGGGAGCGGGCCTATGAAGTGCTCATACATGAGTGTGAGTGAACGTTGAAGCACCTTGCTGCTTGCCGAACCGTTGGTTATGACCACAAAGCCGAATTTTTTGTTGGGGTCGAAAAACATTGCGCTTCGCAAACCATAGGCTCCACCGGTGTGTCCCACGAGTTCCACACCCGGGGTCAGTTCGCAGGTGCGCATCAAGCCCAATCCTGCTAATTCTTTTTCAGCCTTGCCCACATAGGCATTGGCATCTTGTGTGATTACGGTTTGCATTCGGCGTGCCGATTCGGCAGAAATCAGTCGGCGTGCCGCCAAGGGCGACTTGCCATAATTCATGTGCATCAGCATATATTTTGCCAAATCGGATGCTGTGATTTTCACACCACCGGCAGCGGAAAGGCGTGCAGTGTGTATGCCGAGTTGATAGTGATCGAGCACTTCAGGGCGTGCATAAGCTTGTGGTTGGGGGACGAACACTCCGTTTTGCAGTGCATAAAGTGTGGCGAATCTCGTGCTGTCGAAATCGTCGACACAGTGACTACCCTTCAATCCGAGAGGCTTCATAATATGCTTCACCACATAGCGGTCGAAGCGTTCGCCGCTCACCTGCTCAATCACTGCAGCCAAGATATTGAACCCATAGTTGCAGTATTCATAGCCGGTGCCGGGTTTGTAATCGTTGTAGCACTTCGCGTAGTCGGGGTTTTTATCAGGGTTCACCGGGTCGAAGCTCTCCCAGTAGCCTTGCGAGTCGTTGAGGCTCGAGGTGTGGCTCATCAGCATTTCGGGGGTAATCACCACATCGGGATATTTGGGATTGCGCACTTTGAACTTCAGATACTTATTCACGTCGGCTCGCAGATCCACCTTACCTTTTTCGGCGAGTTGCATAATGGCAGTGGCGGCAAACGATTTGGAAATGCTGGCAATGCGGAAAATGGCATCGGAGGTCATATCCTCACCCAATTCGCGGCTTTTCAAGCCAAAACTGTGGGTGTAGGCAATTTTGTTGTCTTTCACCACCACCACATTGGCACCCACCACTTTCAGGCTATCCATCATCGCGGAGAAATCCGCCACAAAAGCCGAATCGTTGAAAGCCTTCGCCTTCTTCAAGTGTTTGCGTGGCTTGGCACACACTGCGGCTGCCACCAGCAGAAAGCACATCAGAAGAGTTGTTAGTTTTTTCATTTGTTCAAGTAGTTAGTTTATTGATTAAAAGGAATTTATTCATAAATACACTGCTATTCTGCCTCCCCGGGCAAATCAATGCGCAAGAATTATGGTTGGGCATCGGCATCGGCTTGGAGTTTGGCTCGTTCGGCTTTTGTGAGCGCATCGTCGGGATCCGACACCACTTGGAAATCTTCGTTTTCGTCGATGAAATCTTCTTCCCAATATTCGTCGCTCCATTGTCGTTCGGTATCTTCCCAAGTCATTTTGCCACCGGCATCGGGGTCTTGGTCGGAGCGCTCGGGTCGTTCGGCTTCGAAAATAAAGTCATCTTCCTCCTTCACGCGGTGAGAGTCGGCGAGGTCGCGCTGAGTGAGCGATTCGGGAATACGATTGCGCTCATCGTTGATAGTGCGCCACAGCAAATCCTTCAGTTCGGTGAGCCCGCGTTGTGCCACTGCCGAAATAAACAGCGTGGGCACGCCCTCAGGCAAATGTTCGCGCAGCATTTCCTGAAGTTCGTCGTCGATTAAATCGCATTTCGTGATGGCGAGCACCCGCGGCTTTTCGGCAAGGTCGGGATTAAAAGTCAGCACTTCGTGGGCGAGAATATTGTATTCTTTGATAATATCGTCGGTGTCGGCGGGAATCATGAATAGCAGCACGGCATTGCGCTCAATGTGACGCAAAAATCTGAATCCGAGCCCCTTGCCTTCGCTGGCTCCTTCTATGATGCCCGGAATATCCGCCATCACAAACGATTGCATACCACGATAACTCACGATGCCCAGATTGGGCTCCAATGTGGTGAACGGATAGTTGGCAATTTTGGGTTTTGCAGCCGAAATCACCGACAGGAGTGTGCTTTTCCCCGCGTTGGGAAATCCCACGAGCCCCACATCGGCAAGCACTTTCAGTTCCAGAATCACGGCTTTTTCCACGCCCGGTTCGCCTCGCTGTGCATAGCGGGGTGTTTGATTGGTAGCGGTTTTGAAATGGGTATTGCCCCAGCCGCCTCGACCGCCGCGCAGGAGTTTCACCACCTGTCCGTGCTCGTTCACATCGCAGAGAAATTGACCGGTTTCGGCATCATACACCGCCGTTCCGCAGGGCACCTCAATGGTGCGGTCTTCGCCATCCTTACCGTGGCATTGGTTTTCGTAGCCCGCGCTGCCATCGGTGGCAAAAATGTGGCGCATATATTTCAAGTGAATCAGCGTCCAGAGGTTGCTGTTTCCTTTCAAGTAAATGTGTCCTCCTCTGCCGCCATCGCCACCATCCGGTCCGCCCTTCGGCATATATTTGCCCCGGTGAAGGTGTGCAGAGCCATTGCCCCCACGCCCACTGCGGCACATAATTTTCACATAGTCGATAAAATTTGATTCAGGCATAATTCTTGAGTCGTTTTTTTTAAAAAAAAATGTTTGAGCAAATGAATGATAAAGCCTTATCGGCACGGATTTGTGGTTTGGCACCGCAAAGTTACGAAATTTATTTCACCCATTGCAACAACCACGGCAAAATATCAGCACTCCCCTCCACACGGCTCTCTCATTTACTGCTATTTTTGATAGCGGCTGCTCGATTTGGTGAGGCTTGGAGGGATGGAGGCTAGTGGGATGTCGGGGTTTTGATGGATGGAAGAGAACAAAAAGTCGGCTTCGCCGAAAAAAACTGCGCCTATAGCTTGCAGGACAGTATCGTGTTCGTAGACAAGTGGGTGAATTGCCTTTTTGGGTGTTTGCCGCAACCATTAGATGGTGGAGGTAGGTGGGTGCCGGTTTTTCGTAACTATTCAGCTATGCAATAATATCATAAAAATTTAGGTTGGAACGACTGTGATTGTTTTGATTGGATTTGTTTGATATTTGCTTGAAGATTAAC
>SFWW01000005.1 GCA_004559845.1 bacterium | reverse complement strand
TAGGTGCCCACGGGAGCGCTCACAATGGAGCCATCTTTCACATAATTGCCCTCTTGCGGCTTAAAGTTGGCATAGAAGCATCCTTCATCTTCGGTGAGTGGCAGTTCGCCTTCCCATGGATATTTGTTTTTGCTGATGCCCGAACGAGCAGCATATTCCCATTCGGCTTCAGTGGGCAAGCGGTAGGGTTCCACATACACCCCCTCCTTGCCGAGCGATTTGCGGAGGAATTCGGTGCGCCAATTGCAGAACGCATTGGCTTGCTCCCAGCTCACACCCACCACGGGATAATTGTTGTAGTTGCCATTGGCAAAATACATCCGCACGTAGGGCTCGTTGTAAGCATTGTCGAAATCGTTAATCCAGCAAGTGGTGTCGGGAAACACATTCACGATATAGGTGTTCACAAAATCCCATTGTCCGGAGAGCGGACGATTCACGGTTTGTCGCACGATGCGTCCATCGTCGTCGATATAAGCGGTGTCCTTGCTGATGACAGGCACTTCGGTGGGGACGGCGTGGTCGGTGTTGTAGTCGCGCGTGGTAGGGTCTAAGCGATGCTTACGCTTCACCGCCTCGGTCATGTTGTAGACCTCATATCGGTAATTCATTTGCGTAGGGTCGAGTTCCTTCACCCCGGTGATGGGATTGATGCGATACACGCTTTCGATGGCGCGTTCCTCGTCTTCGCTGGGATTACGCCAAGGAATATTTTTGGTCCAATCGAGATGCGGCTTCACCGGGTCGCCGTATTTATCTTCGGTGATTTTGAATTCATCGTTTCCACCATAAGCGGGGTCGGCGAGGCGTTCACGGATAATGGAATCGCGCACCCAATAGAGGAATTGCTTGTACTTGGAGTTAGTGATTTCGGTTTGGTCCATCCAAAACGCGTCGACCGACACGCCTCTTGCCGTGGAGTCGATGCCCCAGAGCGAATCGGTTTGCGACGGACCTTCCTTCATAGAGCCACAATCAATGAGCACCATGCCGTAGGGTGTGGGCTCAACAAACACCGAGCCACCCACGCCGGTCACTTCGCCTCCATAGGCAGAAATAGAGCGCTTGCCGGAGAAGCACGAATTGAGCATCAGCGCAAACACGAAAGTGGACAAACAAATTAATAGTACCTTTTTCATATTCTACATTAATCGAATACTCTTATGTTTATTTTTATTTTTTTCTCCTAAATTGAGTTTCACATTATAGTTCACAAACACCTCATGGCTACCCGAAGTGGCCTTAGAGATGTCGGAAATGGGGTAATCGTAGGAATATCCCACCACAAAATTTTTAATTTCAACCCCCGCCACCAAGCTCACGGCATCGTTGTGGCGATAAGCCACGCCTCCTGTGATAAACTTATTGTAGCGCACACGCATGGTGGCTTCTGCCTGAAAAAGATTGAAATCCGTTTTCACAAACACAGAGGGTTGTAATTCAAATAACGTATTTTTTATCGGGATATTGCCACCCACCATAAAATAATATGTGCGTCCCGCCTCAAAAATGTAGAGGTCTTCTTCATTTCCTTCGGCTTTCATTTCCACCGAAGGCTCCGTGAGATGGGTGGCGGAAATGCCTGCCCACCAATATTTATGCTGATAATGCAAGCCCACCCCCAAGTCGAGGGCATTGCCCGACACGTCGGTTTTGGGGATAGCGTCATCGGCTTCTTCGCCTCCGATTTCTATGATTTCGGAGCCCTTAAATTTTTCGTTCACCAAGCCCACCTGAAAGCCGCCGCTAAGGGTGCCGCCAAAGAGGCGGTGCTTATATGCCAACTGTGCCGAGGCATTGAGCCCGGAATACAGACCCATAGAGGTTTGATTGATGCTCACACCGGTGGCAAAGCGCTTGTTGAGAAACTTAAACGGCATATCGGCGAGCCCCACAAACGAAAGCGGAGCGTGCTTGATGCCCACCCACTGGGCGCGACTGCCCAGGGTGATGTGGATGTAGTCGGTGTTGCCAATGGCGGAGGGATTGTAGTAGCCGGGCACCATATAATATTGGGTGTATTGGTTATCCACTTGTGCCTTAAGCGTCGGCACCGACACCCAAGCCACCAGCATCATCAAAACGTATTTACTCCATCCGGTCTTCATCCCTGTTGCTTTACATTCAGTTGGCAAACAATCAATTAAGATTCATTATTCAAAATAAAAGGTGAGCACCACCATATTGTTGGTCACTTTGTCCACGCTTTGGGTGAACCGCATCATTTCGGGGTTTTCTTCCAAATCGGGACGGTCTTTTTTTAGCATATTCTTCAAGCCGAAGCAAAATTTCAGCTCCGGACACAATTTAAAAAACGGCAAATAAATGTCGCAACCCATACCCACGGTGAGCATGGCATCGGCATTGCCCAAGCGCAACTGCTCGGAGCGGTCTTTCGCCACATCAAATAAGCCCATCACGCCACCGGTGAAATAAGGGCGAATGTTGTGGTAGCGGTTGGCTGAAATTTTCAAATCAAGCGGAAGCACCACATAAGTCGACTTGATGTTTTGGCTCTGATTTCGACGCATAGGGTCGGTTTGCTCCTCTGTGGCGGAGGTGTTGATATATTTCACCACCTTGTTGCCAAAATACATACCCGGCGAAAAGCGTAGGTTGAAATTTTTGGCAAGGCGCAAATCGGCAAGCACATTCACGCAAAAGCCGGGCGAATGTTGCGGCACTTCGGCAAACCACGTCTCGCCATCGTCGGTGGTGAAGCCATTATTCACAATGCCAATATCCTGAAAATTAGTGCCCACCGAAAAACCGAAATGAATCTTCTTTTGGTCGGCATACTGGCGATTCAGAATCTTATCATTATCTTGCGCACGACAAAGCAAACCGGTAAAAACCAGCAACGCAAAGGCAATATGTGGTTTTAAAACAATTTTCATCTCAACCATAATAACGCCATTTCCCGCCAAATATTGCAACCACCACAAAAATTTAACAATCCCCCACCCTCTTTCTTTTAATGCTATTTTGATAGCAGCCGGCATCGGAGGAATGAAAAAGAAAACTTACACGCCATCGTATGCTAAAACCTTTTTCGCAAACTTAGGCGAATTTGCGGCGAGCGTGGGTGTTGAGGGGGATGCTGATGTAGCGGCGCCAGAGGTATGCCATGGGGATGAGGGGGAAGAAAATGCCCACGGGGTAGTATTCGTAGAGGGGATAGCCGAAGTGACCTAACACGGGGCATATCATATAATTATACACCAGTCCTGCTATGGCTTGAAGCACATAGATTTCGAGACTGATTTCCGCCAACCACATCAAGGGACGGCAAGTGAGCAAACGGATGAGCGGACTGCAACGGCCGGCAGTGAATGCCGACGTCAATATCAATGCCATCACGGGGATTTCCCACAGCACAAACTCATTGAAAGCATCCACGGCAGAGCCTTCGGCATAGCGCACCATCACCATCAACAGCAGCGACGAGCACATCACCAAGAGCAGCAACGCCGACACCCGAGCATCGCTCCACGCTGCCACTTGATGCCTGAGCCGGGCGTAGCACGCATAGAGCACGATGCCCCAAGCAAATTCGTAGATGCGCACGGGGGGAAAAACGTAGGCGGGCAAGAGCAAGTCGGGCGACATGTTGTTGCCCATCACCCATCCTACCACAGCCATAAGGAAGAGCATCATCAGCAATTGGATGCCGAATTTGAGTCTTCGCAACAGTGCGCTCAGCACCGGATAGAGGGCATAGCATAGGAGTAAATCGCCCAAAAACCACATGTGGCCGTTGAACGAGAATATCACTTCGCGCTTCACGGAGAAAATGTGCACAAACAGGGCATTGGGCAACAAAGCATCCCAGTTGGCACCTCTGCCATGAGCAAAAACCACCACCAGCACCACATACACTGCGAGCGCCACCCAGTGGTGGGTGTAGAGTCGCAAGGCACGCCAACCGAGAAACTTGCCATAATCACGCCCCGACAAATCGGCTTTATGATATTTCATTGCCATCAAAAATCCGCTCACCATGAAGAAAAACACCACAGAGAATTTGGTAATTTCGGTCATGGCAGCAATGCGGCAATGGAATATCACAATGCAAATCGAGAAAATGCCGCGCCACGAGGTGAGCAAATCGATGCGCGATGCAGCCGGCTTAGTCATAGATGGAGGTAAGGTTGGTTTTGGCGGTAATCACTCCCAATATATTGTAATAGAGTGTGATGAATGGGCGAACGAAGTAAAACAGCGGCACGCTGAAAGTGAGCCCCGGCGCTTGCATCAATTGGCAACACCGATTGAAGGGCAATATCATCAGCAGCCACGAGAGAAGCATCAAAAAGGCGGTGAGCGACAAGGTGAACCCATTCTGATAGTCGAGCACCACCGCCGCCGCTAAAGCCCCCAAGCGCAAATAATTGGCACACGAGAAAAATGCTTGCGCATAAAAAGGCATGTGGGTGGACACAAATTTGGTGGTGTAGTCGCGGCGCAATTTCAGCAAGTGATGCGCTTTGGGCACATTGTCGTAGTAGGTTTGCACTTGGCTATCAGCAGTGAGCACCATGCGCGTGTTAGCCCCGGTGGCTATTTCGCTCACAAACACATCGTCGTCGCCAAATTTCAAATCCAAATTGCGCGAAAATCCGTTGTGGTCGAAAAACACCTTGCGGCGGTAAGCCAAATTGTCGCTAATGCCGCGATAGGGTTTGCCCTTGATAGCACTACCCACCCATTGAAGCGAAGTGATGATAGAGTCGAACACACGATAGTAGCGTCCGGCAGAGGTGTCTTTGCGATAGCGATAGTGGGAAAAGCCCAGCACCACATCCACTCCGGGCACAAAATTGCGCATCATAGCGCGCAGCCATTGGTCGCTCATCACACGGCAATTGGCATTGGTGGTGAGCACCACCTCCTTTTGCGAGGCCTTGATGCCAATGGTGAGTGCCAATTTTTTCCGCGAAAGCGAACGCGTGGCATCGGGGGCGAAGGTGACCCGCATATTGGAAAAATGCGGGAGCATATCGCTCAGCAAATCGCGGGTGCCATCCACCGAGGCATCATCCACCACCACCACATCAAAGTCGGGATAGTCTTGGTGGAGCAACAGCGGAAGAAATCGTTCCAAATTTTCGCACTCGTTGTGGGCATACACCACCACCGACACACTCGGCAATTGCTCATCGGAGAGATATTCGCGCGCGGCTTCGTGGCGCGCAAATTTGCGCAAGCGATTGGCACGGCGCCAAAGGGTGATGCTACACACCAAAGTGAGCACAAAAGCCACCCCCAGCAGCACATACACATATAGAATATAGGGCGTATCGAAAGAAAAACACATCATTTATCCGATTTAAAAATGCAAAAATACTGAAAATTGCCGACATACACGCAAAAAAAACCGCCGAAATTCACATTTCACCGCCGGATAAAAGAATAAATGGATTCAATTTTGCTCATATGGGTGGAAATTGGTAATTTTGTAGGATTATTTAAACATAATGACAGAAAGCATCGGAAATAGAAAGGAGCAAAGTCGCGCCACAAAGATGATAAAATCGATGGGGATTTACGCCATCGGCAACCTTGGCAGCAAGGTAATCACCTTTTTGATGGTACCGCTCTACACGCATTATGTGGAGAATACCGCAGATTTCGGCTACTACGACATTTGCCTCACGGTGGTGTTTCTCCTCATTCCTTTTGTTACACTCCAATTGCGCGACGGCGCGTTCCGATTTTTGCTCGACTCCCCAAGCCTTGCACACCGGCAAAAAGTGGTGAGCACCACCTATAAGATACTCGGTTCCACCCTATTGCTCTCTGCGGTTATCACCTTTGGTGTAGCCACCATCTTTTCGGTGCCCTACATTTGGTATGTGTTGGCGCTCTTGCTAGCGATGTCGATTCAAGAGGTGGTGAGTCAGGTGTTTCGCGGATTGGGCAACACCAAGGCATTCGTGTCGGTAGGCATTATTTCGGCATTTTTCATTGGCTTGCTGAGTTTGGTGTTTGTGGTGTGGATGGGCATGGGCATCAAGGGCGTGTTTGTTGCCAACATTTTGGCGCGCTTATTGGCTATTATCGCTGTAGAGCTTAGGCTTCAAACCCTGCGCCACTATTTCAGCATCAAAATCAGCGGCAAAGGCATCGCCCTCGACATTATCAAATACACGCTTCCCCTTTTGCCGGGCTCGCTGTGCTGGTGGCTCACCGGCAGTAGCGACCGATGGTTTATCCAAGAATATTTGGGATTGGAGGTGAATGGCGTGTATGCCGTGGCGATTCGCTTTTTGGGCATTTTGCAAACCCTTGCGTTAATCTTTTATCAAGCCTGGCAAGAAACCGCCATTTTGCAATATCACAGCGCCGACCGCGACAAATTTTTCTCGCAGGTGCTCAATTGCTACATCTTCATCATTTGCCTTTTGGTGGTGGGTTTCACTTTTGCGTTGAAAAT
The DNA here is from genome assembly GCA_004559845.1 of bacterium. Taxonomy (GTDB): domain Bacteria; phylum Bacteroidota; class Bacteroidia; order Bacteroidales; family Muribaculaceae; genus Sodaliphilus. The sequence continues at coordinate 21,567 of SFWW01000005.1, read as the reverse complement.
GTGCTATAGCTGGCTCGTGAGTCCCAACTATCAAGGGAGTCTGTCCTATATTTTCCCCTTAGCCATCTCCTCCGCCATTTTTTCTATTTCGGCATATTTCGATATGGGATATCAATGCGCCAAAGACACCAAGCGCACCCTCCCCGCCATCATGCTTAGCGCCGGTGTGAATGTGGTGCTCAACTTTTTGCTCATCGGCAAATTCGGCGTGTACGGCGTGATTGCCACGCTCATCATCTCCTACAGTGTGCTCGTGATTTATCGCTGGATAGATTCCAAACGCTATTTCACCATCACCCTCGTTCCGGGATTGCTATTACCCATCGGCATCACGCTTTTGATGGCTGTGCCATTTTATTGTTGCACAGCGATTTGGCAAGACGCTTTGGCAATGGTAGGAGCATTGACACTGATGGTGGCGAGTTGCCCAAGCGCTATCAAGCAGGGGGCTTTCGCCAAATTTATCACAAAATTTGGCAAATAGGATATAATATTTTGCCACAAGTTTCCGTTAATTGTATTACGCGAACATAATATTTATTTAAAAACAACTATCGATACTACATTATGAAACTAAGAAATATACTTTGGTGCTGTGCCGTGCTGCTGATGTGCGCATCGTGTGGCTCCACTAAAGAAGTACCCACTTTGGCATATTTCCAAAATCTTAAAGATAGCGTGGGCAAGCTTCCCGACAATGTGAGTAATTACAAAATCAAAATTCAGCCCGACGACGAACTGATTATCACCATCACCTCCACATTGCCCGAAGCCACAGCCATGTATAATTTACCTTTAGGCAATCCATCGTTGAAAGGCAATATCAATGCCACACAATCACCTCGCATCCAAACCCACATCGTGGACCGCAACGGAATGATTCAATTGCCCGTGTTGGGCGAGATTCAAGCTGCCGGACTGAGCACCAAAGAGCTGGAAGCCGTGATTAAGAATCGCGTGAGCGAACATGTGAAAGACCCATTCGTGCGTGTGGAAATGATCAATTTCACCGTGAACGTGATGGGTGAAGTGAGAGCACCACAACGCATAGTGGTGGGAAAAGAGCGATTCTCTGTGCTCGACGCACTTGCTGCCGCCGGCGACCTTACCGAATATGGCAAGCGCGACAATGTGCTGGTGATTCGCACCGAAAACGGCAAGAGCACCTACCATCGCCTCAACCTCACCGACGGCAGCATCTATGCATCACCCTATTTCTATCTTCAGCAAAACGATGTGGTGTATGTGGAGCCCAACGACATTAAAATCGACAATTCGAAATACAACCAATTTTCCGCCTTCAAACTCTCACAATTATCCACTATCGTGAGCCTGGCCTCGGTGATTGCCTCTTTGGTGATTGCCCTTAGTGTGAAATAAGACCCAGCTCTCTATTCTATCTCACCCATATAATATGACTACTTCTGCAAGCAAAAATAACACAGTTAAAAGCGAACAATTCTACACGCCTAAGTTCTTTCACATAGCCATACGCCACTGGTGGCTATTCATTCTTTCGTTCATACTCTGCTTTGGCGCGCTATATCTCTATCTGCGCAAAACGCCATCCACCTATATCATTTCATCTACCGTGTTGATTGACGATAGTTCTATGGCATCATTAACAGGCGTAAGCGGCAATAAAAGTAGCTCTATGCTAAAAAGTATGATTGGCGGAGGCGATGTGAACGTGTACAACGAAATAGAGGTTTTCGCATCGGAAAGCCTGTGCGCAAAAGCCATTTGCGATCTCAACATCAACTGCCGCTATTACGAGAAAACCGGCTTTATGAAAAAGAAAGATCATTACGGCACATCGCCCATCATTGTTGACGCGCCCAAAGAACTTTTCGACACGCTTTCTGTTATATTACCATTTAAAATCAAGGTGTATGCCAACGGAAAAGCCGACATCACTGTAAAGAAAGGAATTTTCACTAATTATGCCGATGTGGAAGATGTAGAGCTTCCCGCCACTATCAAGACACCATACGGACAATTTGTGGTGAAACCCACTAAATATTTCACGCCCAAACACGAATACAGCATCACGGTTTCGGTAGCCGGATACGTGCCTGCGGCACTTGAACTGCAAGAAGATATGACTGTGGACTTGAAGGCGAAAAAAACCGATATGGTGTATATTGACATCTTGGACAGCAACACCAAACGCGGACGCGACTTCCTTAACACGCTCATCCGTTTGTACAACGAACGTTGCCTAAAGGAAAGCGACACACAAGGCATGACCACAGCACGATTTATCGACGACCGACTTTCGCTCATCTACAAAAACCTGATGGGCAGTGAAGCGGAAATAGAAGCCTACAAGAAGGCGCACAACATGGTAGACCCCTTCCTGAAAGCCAAAACAGCCGTCGCGAAAGAAGAATCGGGCGAAGCCGCTATCATTGCTCTGGAAACGAAATATCGCATCGCCGGCATGATTAAGGGATTTATCACCGACCCTGCCAACCAACATTCGCTCATTCCTTTCGAATCCGACTCCACCTCTGCCGCTATGGTGAAGTCGTACAATGCGCTCATCACACAGCGCCAGCACTTGGCACATTCGGCAAAAGCCGACAACCCGGCATTGGTGCAACTCGACCAACAGCTCAACGCTATGCGAGAAAATATGATTGGAAGCGTGAACAACGCCTTGGGCGCACTCAAAATCAAAATAGAGCAAGCCAAAGCGGTGATTGGAGAAGGACAAAGCGGCATCAATGATTTCGCTTCTGCTGAACGCGACACGCGCAACCTCTACCGCGACCAAGCCATACAAAACGAACTCTACCTCTTCTTGCTGCAAAAGCGAGAAGAAAATGCTCTCAAAATGGCAGCAGCACAGCCCAAAGGCAAAACGGTGGATGCAGCGCATGCCAACCACGAGCCCGTGAAACCCAAAAAAATTGTGGTGTTTGCAATCGCTTTCCTTTTTGCTCTTGCTTTGCCAAGCGGCTGGATTTACACCAAAATTCTACTTGACAATAAAGTGAGAACCAAAAATGGATTGAAAGCTCTTTCTCCCATCCCCGTTTTGGGCGGCATTCCACACAGTAAGCATTTCAACTACATAGAAGAAAATGAGGGCACCACCTTAGAGCATTTCCGCCTTTTGCGCGACAACTTGCAATTTATGCTCACTAAACAAACAAGCAATGTGGTGGTTGTAACATCAAATAATGCCAAAGAGGGCAAAACCTACATTGCCACTAATCTGGCACAATCCTTTGCTATGTTGGGCAAGCGGGTGGCTCTCGTGGATTTTAATATACGCACGCCAAAAATAGGCGATATCTTCAACTTACCGCCCACCTCTGCCCTCACCACATTCATCTCGCATAGTGAAATGAACTTAGCCGATATGAGGCACACCTATGCCGGAGTGCCTAATCTCGACATCTACCCCGCCGGCACAATTCCGCCAAACCCATCGGAATTGCTCCAAAACGAGCGGACAGTAGAGCTATTTGAGCAACTGCGCCAACATTATGATGTGGTGATTGCCGACACAGTAAGCATAGGCACTGTGAGCGACACACTTTCAGTGGCGAAAAACGCCGAAGCCACTATCATGGTAGTTAGGGCCGAAACCACCAAGAACAGTGAGCTAAACAACATTAACCAACTCACAGCCGACGGCAAACTGAAAAATGTGGGTTTTGTGTTAAACGACGAGAAATGCTCATAACTTCTGCTTAAAAGCGTAGTACTGCGTCGGCTGTTTTTTTGCTTTAAGCATGCTTCGCTACCGGCAATTCATAAATAGTGAAATATGGATAGATTAGCCATCATAGCAGTCACATTAGTTGCATTTATCATTCTTCATTTGCGCAACCTAAAAAGCAAAACGCAAGAAGAGAGATGCGAAGGAATGATAGCCATATACACTTTCACATGCTGTTTCTCTAAACTTTATATCCCCATTTACACTTTCAACGCGGAGCAGCATTTCGGCTCATTTGGCTCAAGCATTATGATTTGGACCTTTTTCCTGTTTTGCATCTACTTGCTTTGGCATATCAAGGTTAAGCAAAACGGATTCATTTCACCACCAAACAAGATAGTGGTGTTCACATTCTTGGCCTACACACTCTACACACTACTAAACCCCAACAATAGTGTGGTGGGCTCATCAATGATTGCCATCTTCTTCTTTGGAGCCCTACTCATTTTCTACTATCTGCTTGCCAACGCCTTCAGCTGCAAAACACTGGTGAGAGGCATATATCAAGGATTGGCGGTTACCATAGCCTTTGAGGCTTTCTTGTGTGTGCTCTTCCCCATCCTTAACATGGAATTTATCACAAAAGTGTTTGTGGCCGACGCCCAATTACGTGGCGAATCAAGCGGACGCTTTGAAACGGTGGGCACATTTGCACATCCAAACGCATTAGGCGTCTATGCATCGTATGTGTATATGTTTTTCCTTGGCTGCGTAATCACCAATTTCAAGCGCAAGCAAAGTATATTTTTTTTAGCATTGAGTCTGTTCTCAGCAAGCATGTCGGGTAGCCGTAGTGCTCTTGCAGCATCGCTTGTGGGCACTATGGCATTAATCATATTCTATGTGTTTCGCCGCTACAGCCTCATCAACCCCAAGGTATTGCTCAGGGGCGTGATTCCTGTGTTGATCATTGGCATCATCTTGGTCCTCGGTCCTCTCAATCGACTTTTTGAAGATGCCGAAAACCTCGATTCAATGGCTGTTTACCGAATGATGCACTACTACTGTGCAGGTGAAATTATACAAGACCACCCCTTAGTGGGTGTAGGCATCAATGCACACCTCAACTACCTGCTCACCAACACTTCGATAGTGGATTTCGAAGCCATCTTCGACACCACCGATATGTGGGAACCGGAAGAGTTTATGCTACACAACCCCGTACACAACATTTGGCTTATTCTTCTTTCCGAATTAGGAATAATAGGATTCCTCCCTATTCTTACTTTTGTCATCTATTATATTGCGAGTTTCAAACGCCGCATACGCATCGCTAAAAACAAGTATTTTCATATCATAGCTTGCACCGGATTAGGCATTATGTGTACGTTGCTTGTGCAAGGCAACTCCGACTGGAACCCCCTCACGCAGCAGCAGCTCATCATTTCCCTTATGTTCTTTACCCTCTCGCTCAACAAACGATTTATGGCAGAGAACTATTACAATGACGCAAACAATATGAATATTTTGCCACAACAAACGAACGACAATGAAACAACAACCACAATCACAACCTAACATCTTGTTTCTTGCCACAGAATATGAAGGCGGTATGCGACCTTACGCATACACCATTATTCACAACACTTGGAATGAGCATAGCCATGCTGTGGTGGTGATTAAAGACGAGAAATACAAGCGCGACTTTCACAATCTCGACCCGGAACGCGTGCACTTCATTACCTACCCAAAATGCAAATTGGGAAAACTGTGGTTCAAAATTCAACCTACGGCATTGATAACGGAAATAAAACGCATCCTGAAAGAAGTGCACATTGATGTGGTGTATTCGCTCACGGGCGAACTGGTGCTCAGCGATTTCATTAAACCACTGCAAAAAAAAGTGCCCGTGCTCTACACCGTGCACGACGCCATTCCGCACGAAACGAAACTGCCACTGATTGAAAAGTTGAAAGAGCGTTACATTGTACTCAAACCTCAGCAAAAACTGCTTAGCAGAACAATGCATAAAGTGACCAACAGCAAAGCGCAGTTTGAATATGTGAGCAAGCACTATACCAATAGCAAAAACATATTCTACGCTCCTTTCCCTTCCCTGATAAACGATGACATCAAAAACGGGAAAACTGAAGTGCCCGAAACCAAAGGTGTCACCAACTATATCCTATTTTTTGGAAACATCCACCTCTACAAAGGAGTGGATTTACTCTACCGCTGCTACCTTGAGCATAGCGAGCTGCACAAGCACAAACTCGTGCTCGCCGGCAATGGCATATACTATTTTCCACGCCCCACTTCAAAAGAGGGGGTGATTGTTATCAACCGCTTTGTAGACGACAAGGAACTTGCCGACCTATTTCAAAAAGCCGCTGTGGTGGTTTATCCCTATATATCTGCCACACAAAGTGGCGTGATTTCCATTGCCTCTTTCTTCAAGAAACCCATCGTGCTCTCCGACGTTGACTATTTCAAAGAAGTGGCAGAGAATCAACCGGGCGTTACTTTCTTCAAAAAAGGCGACACCACCCACATGGCTCGCGCCATCAAAGATGCACTCGCCACACAAGTGTCGAGTGAAAGAATCTACACTGATATATATAGCCGGGAATCGCTCACAAAAAGCACAGCAGCTATCATCCACCAACTAATAGAACAGCCCAAATGAAAAGAATATTCATTTTGTGTTTTGAACTTGCCTTCATGTTCTTCGCTTGTGGCGCTTGGGCGAAAAATGTAACAATCAACCTCTCCCCTTACAAAGGAAAAGATGTGACACTGATGCTTCGAAACCACCTCAGTGGACTCAACGCTTCCGACCAAGCCACCATCACCCTTGGCAAGAAAGGAGAATACTACATCAGTGGTACCGTAGAAGCAAAATGCAACATCATCATGAAAGGTGTGGGAAAAAAGAGCCGGTTTGTGCTGTGCAATGGGACCGACACAAACGACTTTAAGGCTTTCACCGACGACACTTTTTTCGCTTTTATCGGAACACTAAAAAACCCCATCACAGTAGAAATCAGCAACTTGAGCATCAATCTGCAAGAGCATAAGGGACTTTGGTGGAATAAAAAAAACGATGGCGTGCGCACTGAAAAGTTCGCTGTAAAAATCTACCACGCAAAAAAAGTGGATGTGAGCAAGGTGAACAGCCTTCTGAAAAATGCAGTATGCACTAATTTTAACCTGCGCATATGTTCAAACATCACCTTTCACGACTGCGTTTTGGAAAACTACAATAATTGCTTCGCCGGAGGAATTCTGTGGATTGAGGGAAGCACTAACAATGTGAATATCACCCGAAATGTGTTTAACAAATACGGCAACGATGAGGCTCTCGCCTTTTACGGCGACAATGTGAGCATACTCAATGGTGTTACTCAGAGAGGTAGTGCACCGAAAAGCAATATCCGTGTCACCGACAACGTGTTTAACTATGGCTACAGCGGTGAAGACAAGTCGAGAGTAATGAACGACGTGCTTATTTCCATATTCACAAATGATTTAGAGAAAGGCAACGCTTGTAAATTTGAGGATGTAACCTTTGAAAACAATGAATTGAACATAACCGACCCCATGCGTATAACGATGCTACTGAGATTTGATGAAGGCGACTGCCACAAAAATATTTCAGTGTGCGGAAATAAATTCGTGAATGAACCCAACCACTCCAATCACCAACGGTTCTATAAAACCGACATCAAAATACTCGACAGTAGCAACTATCAAAATATGGCTCCTATCGAAATCTTTGACAACGAGTTTGTCAACAATGAGTGTCTGCTCAACAATTGGGGAAGTACAGGTCTCTCTCACATACAAATGGAAGGTGGCAATGTAAACTTTAGCAACAACATTATCAACGACGAGCAAGCCGCACAAGACCAAAAAGGTGGCATCATCACCTATATTACTCGCAACTCCACCATAAGCCTTAACGGAAATCAGGCAATGGGATTGGGCATGGTGGCATGCGTGAGCTCAAGCAATATGATTGAAGATGTGATTATCAACGCTTCGGGGAACACTTTTGAAGGTGTCACCACCATCTACTGCGACAACGTGAAGCGCCTAAATGTGTGCTTTGACGGCAACACCCTACGCAGCGCCAATATGAACTTCTTTCTTCAAGAATTTGCCGATGAAGGCGCTGTGGTGTTCAAAAACAACAATGTGGCAGTGGCAGGAGGTAACGGAGAGCTGATGACACATTGGGCAAAAAGCGATGTAAAGAAACTTAGATTTCACACGTTAGAGGTTACCGGCAACACTTTCGTGGGCGTAAAAAATGCAAACGATATGCTTGTACATATTAAAAATGTGGGCAAAAAATCGATTAACAACAACTCTTTCTTCCCCTAATTCTAACATAAAACAACGACTGGACACATTCGACATAGCACGAGCCATCTGCATCCTACTCGTGGTCATCGGCCATTACAATCCCTATGATGCCCCCATATGGTGGAAAGCCGCCAACACTTGTATCTATTTTCGTTTCACATGCCCGTTTTTATCTTTGTGAGTGGATTTATCTATGCTTTCGCTTCAAAAAAGGCGCTTACATGAGTTTTATGTGGAAGAAAGTGAAGCGTTTATTCATCCTCTACCTTATGGCATCGCTGATTGTGGTTAGCATCAAACTCATCACGTAGGGGGGAGAGGCGTATGTAGAGCACCCCGTGACACCAACCACCTATCTTGAAATATTCTACTTACCTGCTGTGGGCTACTACCTGTGGTTTGTGTGAGCGCTATTCCTCATGTTTGCTGTGGTTCACCTTTTTCATAACCGTCGGGGGCATATCATACTATTCACATTGTGGATTGTCCTATATTTCCTCCCATCTTTTCATTGCCGAAGCATGCGTGGTGGTAATGTGCGGCGTGCTCTTACCAATGGCAATGCATACTCTGATAAAAAATTCGCCAAAATTGAAATGGGCGATAGGCATTTAACCCCCAATCGGTAACTCTCATATACCGCAACAAGCGCCCTCGCATCACAATAAAAAGGGATGTAACTGCGTTAATAGATTACATAACGCGACAAATTAAAAAATATCACCCTATGGCTCAAAAAATATTACTGGTCAACAAATTCTACTATCCTCGCGGAGGCGACTGCATCGTGATGATGAACACCGAGAGACTACTGCTCGATGCGGGCTACGATGTGGCGGTGTATGCCATGCAATATCCCGACACGATAGATTCGCCCTATAAAAAATATTTTGCGCCGGAAGTGAATTTTTCCGGTAATGCGAGCCAAAAGATGGAAGCGGCTAAGCGCACATTGGGATGGGGAGAAATAAAAGCATCGTTCACCAAACTGCTCGACGATTTCCAACCCGATGTGGTGCACCTGCACAACATCCACTCCTATCTCTCGCCCGTGCTGGGGCAGATTGCCCACAGCCGAGGCATACGCGTGGTGTGGACACTGCACGATTACAAACTGCTCTGCCCCGCCTACACTTGCACTCGCTCCGGGCGTCCGTGCGAACTCTGCTTCTTGCAAAAATCAAATGTGCTGCATCATCGCTGCATGAAAGGCTCGCTGGCAGCAAGCGCCATCGCTTGGCTCGAAGCCAAAAAATGGAATCGAAAGGTGCTTGAATCCTTCACCGATGCCTTTATCTGCCCCAGCGAATTTATGGCATCGAAAATGCTTTCCGGAGGCTTCAACCCCGAAAAACTAAAGGTGCTTTGCAATTTCGTGGACCCCGAAAAACTGCAACGCTTGCAAAGCGCGGAAGTGAACCACCGCGAGTCGTATTACTGCTATGTGGGCAGGCTATCGGAGGAAAAAGGCGTGCGCACCTTGCTTAAAGTGGCTGCGCAAAGCGAACACCGACTGCGCATTGCCGGCAACGGACCACTTGCCGAAGAACTAAAAGCCACCTACGCCCACTGCCCGCAAATTGAATTTCTCGGACACCTTGATGCGCAAGCGGTGGCTTCGCTGCTGAGCCATGCCAATTGCTCGGTAATACCATCAGAATGCTACGAAAATAATCCCCTCGGCGTGATAGAGTCGCTCTGCGCCGGCACACCGGTGGTGGGCGCAGAAATAGGCGGCATACCCGAACTCATAGGGCCCGACACCGGCATCACCTTCGCCTCGGGCAATGCACAAGCGCTCGCCACCGCCATCCACATAGCAATGAGCCGCACTTGGCACCACCCCGAAATCAAAGCCGAATCCATCAGCCGATTCTCGCCCGAAAGCCACCTCAAGATTTTAGCCCGGATCTACAGCAAGCCAACCGACTGATTTTGCAACAATTACCTCTCCACTACGCATCAACATCCCTGCCACTTGTAGGGGATTAGGTTTTTTTTTCGTATCTTTGCGCAATAAAATGGCATTAATAGGTGTTATTTAAAAAACGTACGTACAAAAATCTTATATGAAAAATATAGTTCAAGGCAGTTTGATTACCACATTCCGCTGTAATGCGAAATGCAATATGTGCAACATTTGGAAGCATCAAACGAAGCCAACTGAAGAAATTGACCCATCGTATTACGAGAAGCTCCCTGCCGGATTGCGCATCAATATCACCGGCGGCGAAGCCACCATTCGAAAAGATATCGACCGCATTTTTGAGATTTTATATCCCAAGTCATCATTATTGGAATTGAGTACCAACGGCTACAACACCGAAAAAATCGTGGAGTTAGCCAATAAATATCCCAACATTCTCATCCGTGTGAGCGTGGAAGGTCTTCCAAAAATCAACGACGAAAAGCGTGGCCTGCACAATGGTTTCGACCACGCGCTGCGCACGATGCTGGAATTGAAAAAAACCAAATGCAAGAATATTGGCTTTTCGGTGGTGATTTCTCCCGACAATTATATGGACTTGGTGTCGCTCTACGAACTCTGCGTGGCTCTTGATGTGGAATTGGGCAATTCTGCCGTCCACAACAGCTGGTATTTCCACAAAGACGACAACCAGGTGGAAAGCGAAGAGGCGCTCAAGCAGCACGAACGCTTCGTGAAGGCTTTGCTCACCAGCAAGCGTCGACGTCTGAAAGACCGACTCAAAGACTATGGAAGAGCCTACTTCAACCGCTCCATTCACCGCCGCCTTCGTGGCGACGAAGCCGGATATCGTCCCGCTTGCGGCGCCCTCACCGATTTCTTCTTCATCGACCCTTGGGGCAATGTATCGCCTTGCAATGGTAGTTGTGAGGAATGGATCATCGGCAACATTAAAGAAAACTCTTGGGAAGAAATTATGGACGCCAATAGCGAAAAATACCAAGAGGCGCTTGAAAAGGTGAAAAATTGCAACCGAAATTGCACTTTCATCGTCACTGAGCGCCACGATATGGTTCGACGTCCATGGGTGCCTATCAAATGGATTCTTAAGAACATGTGGCGAGCACGTAAAGGCAAAGACCTCTGCTGGGATTAATCTTCCCACGTGCACACCTCTTCACACTCGGATATGATAAAAATTGCAGTGATAGGAACGCGAGGCTTCCCCGGCATACAAGGCGGAGTGGAGAAGCATTGCGAGCACATTTATCCCCACATGAAAGATGTGGAGGTGGTGCTCTATCGACGCAAACCCTACCTCACGGAGGCTTCCGATGCCTCTTTTGAGGGCATCTCCTATGTGGACCTCCCTTCCACACGCATCAAAGGATTTGAGGCGGTGTGGCACTCCTTCCTCTGCGTTTGCCATTGCATTTTGCATCGGCCCGATGTGGTGCACATCCACAATATTGGTCCCGCCATGTTTGCTCCGCTATTACGCTTGTGCGGACTGAAAGTGGTGCTCACCTATCATAGTCCCAACTATGAGCACAAAAAATGGGGGCTTTTTGCCCGCACACTGCTTAAAATGAGCGAAAGGCTTGCCCTCAGATTTAGCAACCACATTATTTTCGTGAATAAATTTCAACGTGAAAAATTCCCGGAATCCGTGCATGCCAAGTCGTCATACATCCCCAATGGCATTCCATCCGCCACACGGAGTCACCACACCAACTTTCTTGAGGCGCATGGCATTTTGCCCGGAGAATACCTCCTGGGAGTGGGTCGATTAACGCCGGAAAAAGGGTTTGAATACTTGGTGGAAGCCGTGCAGCAAATCTCGGAAATCAAGCATGTGGTGATTGCCGGAGCAAGCGACCACAATTCTTCTTACCTTCAGCTCCTTCAAAGCCTTGATGTGAATAAAAAAGTGGTGTTCACCGGATTCACTTCCGGCGAAGATTTGCGCCAGCTCTATAGCCATGCGCGCCTTTATGTGCTTTCGTCGGTGAACGAAGGATTTCCATTGGTGCTGCTCGAAGCTATGGCTTATGGCTTGCCGCTGGCAGTGAGCGATATTCCTGCCACACATTTGGTGCAACTGCCCGCAGAGGCATATTTCCAAAAGGCAAATGCAGATGCTTTGGCGAAATGCGTGGCACGAGAATGGAACAAAAAGCACGATACCACCACTTACGACCTCTCTGAATTTGATTGGAACGCCATCACCCGGAAAACACAATCCGTGATTCTATCCGTAGCAAAAAAAAAGTGATTAACCCATCCGCCATGCCGCAAGGGGGCTCGTTCAGCCATTTGAGCATTACACGTTGAAGCGGAACACTACGATGTCGCCGTCTTGGAACACGTAGTCTTTGCCTTCGATGTGCATTTTGCCGGCTTCTTTCACGGCGGCTTCGCTGCCGAGGGCTATATAGTCGTCGTATTTGATGATTTCGGCACGGATAAAGCCGCGTTCAAAGTCGGTGTGTATCACGCCGGCGCATTGCGGTGCTTTGCTACCCTTGTGGAAGGTCCAGGCGCGCACTTCTTTAGGTCCGGCAGTGAGGAAGGTTTCGAGATTGAGCAGCGCGTAGGCGCTCTTAATGAGGCGATTCACGCCACTTTCTTCCAGCCCTATTTCTTGCAAAAACATTTGTCGCTCTTCGTAGGTTTCGAGTTCGGCAATCTCGCTTTCGGTTTGCGCGGCTATCACCAAGATTTGTGCATTTTCATCTTTCACGGCTTCACGCACGGCTTCCACATAGGCATTGCCGGAGGCAGCGGCGGTGTCGTCCACATTACACACATAAAGCACCGGCTTATTGGTGAGCAAAAACAGGTCGTGCGCCACCTTTTCTTCCTCCTTCGATTCAAGCGCCACCATACGAGCATTTTTGCCTTGCGAAAGCACTTCGCGGTAGCGGTTCATCACTTCGAATTGCAATTTGGCATCGCGGTCGCCGGCGTTTGCCATTTTTTGCACACGGGTGATGCGGCTTTCAATGGTTTCAAGGTCGCGCAGCTGGAGTTCGGTGTCAATCACTTCCTTGTCGCGCACGGGATTCACCGTGCCATCCACGTGAGTCACATTCTCATCGTCAAAACAGCGGAGCACATGGATAATGGCATCCGTTTCGCGAATATTTGCCAAAAACTTATTGCCCAATCCTTCGCCCTTGCTGGCACCCTTCACCAGCCCGGCAATGTCCACAATTTCCACCGTGGTGGGCACAATGCGCTCAGGATGCACCAGTTCAGCCAATTTATTGAGGCGTTCGTCGGGCACGGTAATCACGCCCACATTCGGTTCAATCGTACAGAAAGGGAAATTAGCCGATTGCGCTTTCGCGTTCGACAAACAGTTGAAAAGAGTGGACTTACCCACATTTGGAAGCCCCACGATACCACATTGAAGTGCCATATTGTAGTTTACAATTTAAGAGTTTCAAAATATTTCAGCCCACAAATTTACAAAAAATTTTACAATCAACCAATTGCCGCGCCACCATCACACCACCCTCAACGAACAAAACCCTCACACAAATTCAACAAGATTCAACAAACCCCACATATCCGTATAATCCGTGCAATCCGTGTTCTAAAAATCAGCCACAAACCACCACAAATAATCTTCTCGTTGAATCTCGCGGAATCTGTGTGAGTGGCTCACACGGATCCCACAGATCTCACAGGATTTGCACGCCTAACGTAAAATCTCACAGAGGATTAAGATTGCTCTTGGAAGCCTATTCAATCCGATTTTCACACCTATTTTATCCATTTAAACCCAATTTACACCGATTTTAAAAAAGTCTACGAGTCAACAGGTCAACGAGCAATAGGGTATGAAGGGTTAAAAAATAATTGGTGTTAATGGATTTTTAATGGATTAAATAGGTGTTGTTTTTCTGCCACGAAATCACAAATTTCCACAAATAATCTTCTTGTTGAATCTCGTTGAATCTGTTTGAGTCCACAAAAAACCACAAACCGTAGAGCCTCCGTGAGATTTCCCACCCACAAAGAAAGCCCGTGAGATCTGTGTGATCTGTGTGATCTGTGTGAGCCCTAGGAAGCAAAGGATTGGAGAGCATCCATAAGATTTCCCACCCACAAAGAAACCCTGTGAGATCTGTGCGATCTGTGTGAGCCCAAGGAAGCAAGGGGGGGGGGGTATAAATTTGGAATGGACTCCGAAAATATTATAAGATTTTTGGATTCTATTCCGAATTTCTTATAAGATTTTTGGATTCTTGAGCGAAAACCACTATTTTTGCACATATCATTCTGCGTTTTTCTATTATCTGAACAAGATTCTAATTACACTATAATAGCCCTATGATACAGCGAACACTTCAGAAAAAAATAGCCTCGGTATTAAATGGCAAGAAAGCCGTCACCATTATAGGGGCGCGACAAGTGGGAAAATCCACTTTGCTAAAAATGATGTTAAGCGACAGTACTGATGTCATGTGGTTTAACGGCGACGAATATGATGTGAGAGAACTGTTTAGCGACATCACTTCCACACGCCTTCGCAGCATCATTGCTGACCATAGGATTGTGGTGATAGATGAAGCGCAGCGAATTCAAGACATCGGATTGAAAATCAAATTAATCACCGACAACATTCCTGATGTGCAAGTGATTGCCACCGGAAGCAGTTCGTTTGAACTTGCCTCAAAAATCAACGAGCCACTTACGGGCAGAAAACGCGAATACAAAATGTTTCCTCTCACTTTTGGCGAGATGGTGAATCACACCAATTTGCTTGAAGAATTGCGAATGATTCCGCACCGAATGGTGTATGGGTATTACCCGGAAGTGGTGGAGTTGGTGGGAGAAGAACGCGCTGTGCTCAAGGAACTGTCGGAATCGTATCTTTACCGCGACATCCTTTCTTTCAACAAGATTATGAAATCGGAAAAGCTGGTTAAACTTTTGCAAGCGTTGGCTTATCAGATTGGCTCGCAAGTGAGTTATAATGAAATTGGGCAAACCGTGGGGCTTGACTCAAAAACGGTGGAACGATATATCGACATTCTGGAAAAATCATATATCATTTTCCGATTAAAGTCGTATGCGAGAAATTTAAGGAATGAACTGAAAGCCAGCCGAAAAATATATTTCTGGGATTTGGGAATACGCAATGCAGTGATTGGCAACTATTCACAGGTGGAGAGCCGCACAGATGTGGGCAATTTGTGGGAAAACTTCGTGATTGCCGAACGCTTGAAAAAGAATCACTATGACGACAGTTATGCCCAATCGTGGTTTTGGCGCACGCAGCAGCAAAAGGAAATTGACTACGTGGAAGATGCCGACGGAGAAATAAAGGCTTTTGAAATCAAGTGGAACGAGCGTAAAGCCAACACTAAATGCCCCGTAATTTTCACAAAAGCCTACCCAAATACCGACTACAAAGTCATCACCCCAAAAAATATCGAATCAATATTGCTATAGATTCGAGAGGGATTT
This sequence comes from bacterium, assembly GCA_004559845.1. Lineage (GTDB taxonomy): Bacteria > Bacteroidota > Bacteroidia > Bacteroidales > Muribaculaceae > Sodaliphilus. The sequence goes on along the minus strand of SFWW01000005.1, from coordinate 6,118 downwards.
TTCTGCCACAAATTCACACAAATTCCCACGAATTAAAACTCTCACAAAATCAAACTCCCGCATCCCAACTTTCGTTGAATCCTCCTTCTTGTTGAGTCTGTTGAGTAGTTGGTAAGCCCTCCCAAGGGAGGACTTGGGAGGGTTTGTCCATCCGTGAGATTTCCCACCCACAAAGAAAGCCCGTGAGATCTGTGCAATCTGTGTGAGCCTTGATGATATGCGATGATTCATGCCAACCACAATAAGCAAGGGCACAAATCACATCACAACGTAGGGACATGCCTTCGGCATGTTTCAACACAAACACCAATGTATCAACACATTGGAAACAAACCAAAAGAACCGTCCCTTTGGTATATTTTTTGGAGGTCATGGACATACAACTAAAGACGGAAGACATGTTGAGATTGCTCCTGATGGAACTGAGGTTGATGGTAATCATTGCTATGTAACTTATAATTATAAGGATAAAGAGGCCGCCAAAAAGAAATACGAAGAAGCATTCGGCAAACAGGATATGACTGATGAATGAACATTATAATTGTTAGTTGTGTATATATACGCGACGAAGTCACCCCAATGCATCCTTGTCACAGGTCACTTAGGAACTCTGTGGCAAGGATGATGTCAGTGCTATTTTATTTGTTTTTACTGTTGTGCTTCTCAAGCATTTCCTCATAGGTTGTATTCTTGCTTTTCATCACCAATTCGAGAGTGCTGACTATGTCAAGTTCGCCGTGTTCAATAATGACAGTAACAGCCGACTTCATTCCATCGGTATAGAGATCATAGAATATCTCATCACCATCATTGAGAACGCACACGATTTTATCGATATGTGCCTGAGGAAACACTTTGGCAAAGTGCGCCATCAAGTATTCGTTGCGTTCACCCGAAGTTGCTTCTAAAAACTCTTTAGCATTTGTAATCGGGTTTCCTGCGTTGGGGTGGTCGTTTTTCACGACTACCACATCGCCACTGACGTCGAAGGTGGGCTGCAGGTCCTTCCGGCCACGCCAATCAATAGCAATGCCCACAAAATCATCGCTGCCTTCCTGCAACTCGGTGCTGCAATTCATACGTAGCCAGTGCATATACACCTTGTAGATGGTGGCGATGTTCTCCTCGCCCAGAATCAAGTAATCCTTCTTGTATTTTTCTACACGCGGGTCGTGATAGCAGAACTCAGCCTGACAATTATCAAGTAGTTTCTCCAATGCTTCTTTCTTGTGGTTTAGCACCACATCATTTTCAGTAAGGGGCGTGATGAGTTGAACCTCGTTGTCATGAGTTACGCATTCATTTTTATTGTTTTCCAAATCAAAACTTAATCCTGACTCTGATAGACTGCGATCTTCCTTCGTTTCGCCAGGTTTTTTCTTCGGTTTCTTGGGCTTGGGGAGCCTAACGATAAACTCATGAAAGTCTTTGGGCAGCAGTTTCTTGAAATGGCCATACTTATTGGCTGGCACAAAGATTGTCTTCAACGCCGTGCAATCCTCAAAGGGAGAACCATAGAAAGAAATATCTGTCACCGATTCAGGAAGTGTAATGGTATTTAAAGAAGTGCAGCCTTTAAAGGCATAGCTTCCGATTTCAGTTACTGAGTTGGGGATGACTATATTCTCAAGAGATGTGCAACCACAAAATGAATATTCTTCTATCTCGGTCACTGAGTTGGGGATGATAACACTAGTCAGCCCCGTGCAGTCCCAGAACGCCCGGTCGCCAATCTTAGTCACTGAGTTGGGAATAATCACATCACTCAACTTCTCACATTTCATGAATGCCATACTTCCTATCTCAGTCACCGAGTCGGGGATAATTACATCACTCAAGTTCGTACAATAGTAGAATGCCTCACTTCCAATTTTAGTTACCGAGTCGGGGATGACGACATGGGTAAGCCCCGTGCAACCCTTAAAGGCTCCGTACCCAATAAGAGTTACGCTATCAGGAATAATCACTTCGGTCAAGCCCGTGCATTTTTGGAAGGCTGTTGAAGGTATTTTCGTACACGATTCATGGAAAGTGATACTCTTCAGGGCAGGGCAGTCATAATAGACCCAACCATACATTTCACAATTTCCAAGGTGCACTTCGGTGAGGTTGCTACAACCACTAAAGGCATGTTCGTAGATTACCTTCACCGATTCGGGGATTATGACACTCTTTAAACTCGAACATCCGCTAAAGGCGCTTTCCCCTATCTTGACCACCGAGTTGCCAATGACAAGATGGGTCAACTTAGCACATCCAACGAATGCATAGTCGCCAATCTTCTTCACATGGTCACCTATGACAACATCGGTGAGCTCCGGACAATCACGGAAAGCCCACTCCCCGATTTCTTCCACCTTGCCAGAGATAACAACCGAGGTCAATTTTGCACCATAGAATGCGCAGGATCCAATCTCAGTCACCGATTCAGGGATGACCAAATCGGCAAGACCGCAGCAACCCAAGAATGCTTGTGATCCTATTCGTGTCACCGTCGCGGGGATTACCGTATTCTTGCAGCCGGCTATCAATGTGTTTGTCTTTGTTTCGATAATGCCATTACAGTTGTCGCGCGAGTCATATACCTTATTGCCTGCAGCCACGGTGATACTTGTCAGGTCACGTATACTGGAGAAGGCTCCCGAGCCAATACTAATCACCGATTCCGAGATAACGATGCCGGTCAAGTTTATGCAAGCTTGAAAGGCATCATATCCAATTTTCGTCACCGAGTCGGGGAGCACCAGATTCTTCAGACTGATGCAAACAGAAAAAGCCCCACCCCCTATCTCGGTCACCGAATCGGGAATATTGATTTCGGTCAGAGCCGAGCAACATCTGAATGCATAGTCCCCTATTTTAGTCACCGAATCGGGAATGATGACACTTTTCAGCTCTTTACATCCTATGAACGCTTTATCCTTAATCTCAGTTGAACCAGCCGGGATAATTCCCACTCCTTCTTTAATTTCATATTCTGCCATTAACGTTGTAGCGATTACCTATACATCGTGAGGTGAAATAGTTTATAATCTTGACTACAAATATAACAACAATCGTCAAAAAATTCAAAAACATAACAGAAAAAAGTCGTTTGTTTGCAATTAAACCGCTAAATTTGCAAAAAACTAAATCATGAACCACTTAAAAACCTCGCGATTTAAAGGGTAATCGCAATTGAAATATATGGAATTAAAGCCATTAAAGAAAGGAGAAGTCGCTGTTACTGTGACCTATAGAATTACCGACGAGCTCATAAACGAGAAAATCCCCTTTTTAAGAGCCAATTCTCGTTTGAAGGCTTACGAGGGGATACCAGCCATCTACATACCAAAGGGACGGTTCTTTTGGTATGCTTAATCTGTTATTTATGATATATTCCATCAATATCCATTATCTCAATTTGGTCGTATTCCTTAATTAACTCTTTCACATAATCAACAAATTGATAATCTTTAGGGTTTTGCTTATTCAAAAAATAATTTCTTTTAAGAAATAAAACAAGATAATTGGTATGTAATGAAAAAGGGTATGCTGATCCACCCTCCTTCGCCCAAAGTTTTCTGAAATTATCAGTGCTCATATAAGGGTCTGCGGAGGCGTAGAAAATATGCTTCTTAATCTCTTTCCTAAATTTTTTCTTCAATGCTTCTGTCCATTTACCATATTTCTCGTAAAATTCGATTTTATCTATGTGGTTTTGAAAAAAGGAAATACATATAGGCCCAGGAAAAGGAATCTCGCCCATAAGCATTTTGTTTGTAATAGAGTCTCCATATACTGCAAGCGTTATTTTAAGTGCCGTTATTTCTAATTTTCGATAAGCCAAACTTTCGTTTCTCGTCAATATGACATTTTGGCAAAATCCATATATGAAACAAAAAAAGCTTACAAAAAGCAAAGATATTAACCTTTTCATTTCAATAGTTTAATTAAAGATTTAGGAATATTTTTTTATAGGAGCAGAATAATGTCTATTCCCGCTTTTTCTCCAATATTTTTGAAAGAATGGTCCGTTTATAACATAATTGTCCTTCACATATTTACTAATCCCTGTTTTGTCTAAAGAGCAATTATACAATCCGTCTTGATATGATTTCGGAATACCATTTTGGGGGATAGACCTTGGTTCTCCTGCTTCTCCAAGAAAAATTAGTGCAGCTGTTTTTTTGATGTGGCGATGTGGATTACTGGCTGTCATAACACGAAAGGTTTTTTGGAGCGCATATAGGCAAAGGTATGTAAAATCATTGAGAAACACACCATTTAGCCCAAAATAATTTGTGAAAATTTGTGCTAATTTGTGGCTTGGCTTTAAAACCACGAATTCCACGAATCACACGAATATATTTTTGCGGAGATTTTTATGCCACAAACCACCACAAATTTCCACAAATAATCTTCTTGTTGATTCTCGTGGAATCTGTGTGAGTGGCTCACACGGATCCCACAGATCTCACAGGATTTGCACGCCTAACGTGAAATCTCACAAAGGATTACGATTGCTCTTGGAAGCCTATTCAATCCGATTTTCACACCTATTTTATCCATTTAAACCCAATTTACACCGATTTTTAAAAAGTCTACGAGTCAACAGGTCAACGAGCAATAGGGTATGGAGGGTTAAAAAATAATTGGTGTTAATGGATTTTTAATGGATTAAATAGGTGTTTTTTCTGACACGAATTTTCACAAATTATTTTTGTTGAATCTCGTTGAATCTGTGTGAGCCCAAGGAAATCGGAGCACTCAGACACACCCCACCACCATCCTCCGTGAGATTTCCCACCCACAAAGGAAAGCCCTGTGTGATCTGTGAGATCCGTGTGAGCCTAAAAACACCCACAAAGTGAGATCTGTGTGAGCCCCAAAAACACCCACAAAGCGAGATCCGTGTGAGCCCCAAAAACACCCACAAAGCGAGATCTGTGTGAGACTGTGGAAGCGTGGGTGGGATTTTTTTGGTGAACCTTTCGGAAATTCTCAGAAAAAAGCTATCTTTGTAAATTAGAATTAATGTAAACTATGGACCACTCTCCTATACTTGCTATCATTGTGCCTTGCTTCTGCGAGGAAGAGGTGCTTCCGAGCACCAACGAACGGCTGCGCGCCTTGCTTGCCGACATGGTGACGAGGGGCGAAGTGTCGGGGCGAAGTTGCGTGGTGTATGTCGACGATGGCAGTTCCGATGCCACTTGGACGCTGCTGAAGGGCTTTTCCGAGGCATCCAACTCGGTGTGCGCCGTGAAGCTGTCGGGCAACTTCGGACATCAAAACGCCATTATCGCCGGTATGGAGACCATGCTCCACGAGGCCGACATTTTCGTGACCATTGATGCCGACCTTCAAGACGACATTGCCGCCATTCCCAAGATGGTGGCGAAATACAAGGATGGCTACGAGATAGTGTATGGCGTGCGCTCGAAGCGTGCCACCGACTCGTGGTTTAAGCGCACCACCGCCCTTGGCTTCTACCGCCTAATGCAGCACCTGGGCACAAAGTCGGTATTCAACCACGCCGACTTCCGCCTTATGGACCGCCGCACCGTGGGCGAACTGCTCCGCTACCCAGAGCGCAACCTGTTTATGCGCGGCATCGTTCCACTGCTGGGATTCAAAAGCGCCACAGTGGAGTGTGAACGCAGCGAGCGCACCGCTGGCACCACGAAATACCCCCTCTCAAAGATGCTGAGCTTTGCCGTAGATGGCATCACCTCGTTCAGCATACGCCCTGTAAGGCTTGTGCTGACCATAGGCATCGTGTTTGTGTTTATCGCTATCATCATATTGGCGTATGTGCTCTACTCCAAGTTCAGCGGCCATGCTGTGAGCGGTTGGTCGTCGATGATACTTTCGATGTGGTTTATCGGTGGCTGCATACTGATAGGTCTGGGCATAGTGGGCGAATATATCGGCAAAATCTACATTGAGGTGAAAGGCCGCCCACGCTACCACATCGAAGCCACCACCGGACAACTGCCCTCACAAAAGCAACATACGCATTAATCAACAGAATTCAAACATCAATCAATACATATTTTTATCGAGACAGTATGAAGAAAAAGACTTTACTGGCAGCAGCACTTTTAGGAGCAAGCGGCATGGCTATGGCGCAAGC
>SFWW01000077.1 GCA_004559845.1 bacterium | reverse complement strand
CGATGGCTCGACGTTCGTCGTCCGAAAATGTCTTTACTTCTTGACTGTTCATCCTAAATTTGGTTTAATCCAAAAGTCAACCTATTTTAGGACAAGACAAATAGATTCAACCTGGTGGATGGATGAGGGATTTGGTGGGGATGTGGGGATGTGGGGATGTGGGGATGTGGGGATGTGGGGATTGTGGGTATTGAGGGGCGGGCGCAAAATATTGCGCCCCTACATTTAATGCGCTGTATGATAGTGGGGTGCAGTGAGATGGAAATGGGGGAAAAATCGGCTTCGCGGGAAAAAAACGGCTATGGCTTGCAGGGCAAAATCGTGGATATCGATTCGTCGGTGAAATTGCCGATTTGGCGTGAAAATCTCACGATTTGTCTACTTTATTTGTACTAATTTGTTCTTGATATTAACTTTGTGCTTGAAAATTGATGTGTTAAGAGAAACTTTTATTGATAAGGTATAAGATGAGAAAATTTATTATAATCTCTGCTCTATCCTAATTTAGGCAATACATTGCAAAAAAAACCACACAAAGTTTGTAAGAGTGATTTTTCATTTTCCACTTCCTCCGCAGTGATGCGTGGGAAGTGCTTTTTTTGCATCTGTCTAAAAATTAGCACAAAAGATTGCGCTCGCGTTATGATTTTTTTTATACCTTTGCAAGCCCTGAAAAATTTACCGGAAAAATCTATCACTCACAATCATGGTAATAGGTTACGACGCAAAATATATGTTTGAGCATGCGGGAGGCTTATCGCATTATGCAAGCCTGACGCTGGAATCGCTCACTCAATACTATCCTCATAATCACTACATTATCTACACCTCTCACTTCAAGAACAACGGCATGAGCGTCAACAAACTGCTCGTTCAGCCGTCGGTGCACCGCAAATCATATCATTGCAAATCGCTCTTGGATAGGATTTGGCCTTCGCGCATGGTGTTCAGAAGTTGCAAAAGGCATGGCGTGCAAGTGTTTCACGGTATGTTTGGTGCATTGCCGAAAGGTATTCATCGCTCTGCTATGGCATCGGTTATTACCCTCGGCACACAGCTTCATCACCACTACCCCGAGCACTATTCCTATTTTCGCCGGCACCGCATAGATAGCAAACTCCGTGCCCACCTCAAGCATGCCGATGCCATTGTGGCGATGAGTGAATTTAGCAAAAAGGAAATTTGCGAATTGTATGGTGTGCCACACGATAAGGTGCGGGTGATTATGCCGGTGTGTGAAAACTATTACACTGTCAATGCGTCGGAGCAACTGCTCGAAGCCCAACGCGAGGCTAATAATTTGCCAAAAAAATTCATTCTTGCCGTGGGCAATTTCGACTCGCGCCATAATTTGGAAAAAGTGGTGGAAGCCCTGCCGCTGCTCGCTCAAGAAGACATCAATTTAGTGGTGGTGGGTCATAAAAACGATTACTTCACCCACCTGATACACTTGGCAGAGAACCTGGGTGTGAAAGACCGCATTGTGCGCATCAAGGAAATCAATCCTATTGCCATGCCCACGGTGTTTCGCTTGGCAAGTGTGGTGTGTGTGCCATCGCGCTACGAATGTGCCTCGCTCTCCATTTTGCGATGCTTCGAAACCGGAGTGCCGGTGGTGGCAGCCACGGGCTCGTGTATGGAAGAATTTGGAGGCGATGCCGCGCTCTATTTCCATCCCGATTCCGCACAAGAGTTGGCTCAAGTGCTGCAACGCGCATTGGGTCCCGACCGCCAAGCCTTGCTCGATGCTGCGCAAAAGCAAAAACAGAAATTCACCTCCCAACGCATGGCACAAGAATTGGAAACGCTCTATCGTGAAGTGAGAGCAAAAAAATTTGAAAAAAAATAATCGCCCCCTATGACGTTGAAATCCGCTAAAATCGATATTGAAGCACGCGCTCAAGCCGGCAAGCAATTTTTTATGCAAGGCTACAATTGTGCGCAAGCCGTGGTGGCAGCCTTTGCCGACCTTTTTCCCGAACATGATGCCGACACTTTGCTGCGCATTGCCGCATCGTTTGGCGGCGGTATGGGACGCATGCGCATGACGTGCGGCGCCGTGACGGGTATGTTTATGCTCGCCGGATTGGAAAACGGCAATCCCGAACCGGGCAATATGGAAGCACGCACACGCAATTATGCCCTCGTGCAGCAATTGGGGAAAGCCTTTGAAGCGGAAAACGATTCCATGATTTGCGCCACTCTTCTTGGATTGCGCACCGGCAAGATTGAGCCGCCACGCCCCGGCGAACGCACCGCCGACTACTATCGCGCACGCCCCTGCCCTGCACTCGTGGAATGCGCCTGCCGCATCTTTGCCACCCACCTTGCTGAAAAGGGTTAATTGCGCTTCAGGCTGCGCCTTTCGCTTGTCCACAATACGCCATCTGCTATGGCGGGTTTGGCGAGGGCAAGGGTGCAAAACCACGGTGAGAGTACACGGCTCTTACATTTAAGGCTATTTTTGATAGCGGCTACTTGATTTGGTAAAGTTCGGAGGGATGGTGTTGAGTGGGATGGAAGAGAACAAAAAGTCGGCTTCGCCGAAAAAAAACTACGCCTATAGCTTGCAGGATAAAATCATGTTCGTGGACAGGTGCAGGTGGGGCCATGGCTGTGATGGAGCCGCTGCCAAGAAAGGATTCAGCCTCTTGTGCGGGCGCAAAATATTGCGCCCCTACATTTAATGCGCTGTCTGATAGTGAGGTGCTCAGGGATTACATGGCAGAGGCATGTGCCTACCTTCCATACGATGCTGTAGTTTTTTTGTGGTAGGCGTGGTTATTTTCGGCGGAGGCGGCTTTATTTTCGTTGCACGTCACAAAAGCGGGCAATCATATCCGTTTTTAAATGAAAGAACTATGGTGAGAGTGTGATTTTCCGGGGGCTTTCTGTGGTGTGGGTGGTGAAAAAGTTGTAATTTTGCAACTGTATCATTATTTTTTAGAAGGCGATGAAACGTATTGTAATTCTATTTTTGATGCTTGCGCAAGTGGCTGTGTTGGTTGCGGGCAAGCATATTTTAATTTCCGACACGCTCACTGATTCGAAAATATACCCCGGCACGGTGCACACCCTGCAAGTGTATGTGCCCGATCAATACACCGGCGAAGAGCCGGCTTGCTTGTTGGTGGGTCTCGACGGGGTGCTGTGCAATGCGCCCACGGTAATCGACACGCTGATTGTTCAAGGCAAGATGCCGGTCACGATAGGGGTGTTTTTGCAACCGGGCGTCATTAAAGATGCCACCGGCACAGTGGTTCGCTACAATCGCAGCAACGAGTTTGACCGCATTTCTCCGGATTTTGCAGAATTTTTGGAAACGGAAGTGCTTCCGGAAGTGCAGACGCTTTCGGATGGAAAAGGCCATGCCATTCGCATCTCCAAGCACACCGAAGACCACATGATATTCGGGCTTAGCAGTGGCGGCATAGCGGCATTTATGGCAGCGTGGCACAGGCCGGATTTGTTTTCGCGCGTGTTTAGCGGCGTGGGCACTTTTGTGAGTATGCGTGGCGGTCACGAGGTACCGCTATTGGTGCGCAAAGGCGAACCTCGAGCGCTGAAGGTGTGCCTGCAAGATGGCTCCGCCGACGCTTGGAATCCGCTCTTCGGCAGCTGGTGGGAAGGCAACCAAATGCTGGCGTCGGCGCTTGATTTTGCCGGCTACACCACAAAATACGATTGGAGCGATAGCGGCCATAACGCTCGGCGTGCCACCGAAATCTTCCCATGGGTGATGGAGTGGATGTGGCAGGGATGGCCTGCCGACATTGTGCCCGGCGCTACACAAAACGATTTGTTTGCCTCCATCCTCGTGCCCGATAGCGAATGGGAGGCGCTCGATGCGCCGGTGAAAATGCCGGGTTCGTGGGGCAATATGGTGTATTACCCCGATATGAGTTTGGGCGTGAAAGTGGCTAAAGGCAGCAATTGCTTGAATCAAGTGGTGGTGGATGATGGCAGAAATATGTACGAACAGCCCTTCTATTGGCTACACAGTTTCGACAATTCGCTGCTCGAAATCGGTCCGATGGAATTTGATGGCGACGGAAATTTGTGGGTTGTGACCAATGCCGGCATTCAAATTTGCGACCAAAACGGGCGCGTGCGCGGCATCGTTACACTGCCAAATCCGGGCAAACACACCACCTGGAAAAGCATCAAAATCGACAACAATGCCGTGATTCTGGTCGACGATGCCCAGCATTTCTACAGTCGTCCATTTCGCGTGAAAGCCCCCGTGGGCGGCACACGCCCCGCTTCGCAGGGTCAAGGATAGCGGTGGGGGATGCTATTGCTATTACACATTCAATAAATGCAACATACAACCATGAATTCAATTATTCGCAACATTATTTCACGCCGCAGCGTGAAAAAGTATTTGCCCACAGAAGTGGATCCCGGTCTGATAGCGGCTGTGGTGGAAGCCGGCACTTATGCGCCCACCGGCATGAATAGCCAATCGCCCATCATTATTGCCATCACCAACGTGGCGCTTCGCAATCGGTTGAGCGCCATCAATGCCGAAATTCTCGGCACCGATACCGACCCCTTTTACGGCGCGCCGGTGGTGCTTGCCGTGCTTGCCAAGGCATCGGTGCGCACTCGCGTGTATGATGGTTCGCTCGTGATGGCAAATATGATGCTTGCGGCACATAGCTTAGGGCTGGGGGCATGCTGGATACATCGTGCAAAAGAAACTTTCGAACGCGAAGATGGGTGCGAGATCCTTCGCCAACTGGGCGTGAGCGATGCGTATGAAGGCATCGGATTTTGCATCTTGGGCTATGCCGACGGCGAACCCAAACCGCAGTCGCCACGCAAATCGGATTATGTGATTTGGGCAAAATAGCCCTCCCCCACCCCATCGAACGCCTATGCAAGTGCTCCTCGCCAATGCCAAAATCATGCACGAATCCTCGGCACAAGAGCCGTGGACCGAGCCGCATTTCCTTACCGAAGCCCGTGCCATTGCCACCGAAATGGCGCAAGCCGATGTGGCGATGCTGCAGCGCATGCTCAAATGCAGTGCCCCCATTGCTATAGAAAATTGGCACCGCTACCGAGATTTTCTCCTTGCCCAAGCCATGCCAGCCATTTTTGCCTATAATGGCCACGCCTACAAGCATCTGAATGCCGCCACGCTCAGCGCCGACGATTTGCAATATGCACAGCAGCACCTGTGGATTACGTGTTTTTTGTATGGGCTACTCCGCCCAATGGACGGCATCGTGCCCTACCGCATGGAGCACACCGTGGCATTGGAACTAACCGACGACCGCCCCATCCACCACTTTTGGAAATCGCGCCTCACCGACATGCTTATCCAAAGTGTGAAAGCCGACGATGGCATCTTGCTCCACCTTTCCACCACCGAGTACGAACAACTTTTCCACTGGAAGCAAGTGTGCAAGGAGGTGACGGTGGTGCAGCCCCAATTTTTGGTGCGCAATGGTCAAGGCATACCCAAAGTGCAAGCCGTGTGGGCAAAAGCCTGCCGAGGAGCCATGACCCGCTATGTGATTACCCACCGAATGACCGACATCCACCAACTGAAAGATTTCGCCTACGAAGGCTTCACCTATGCTAACGAGGAATTTCAGTACGTAAAGGGTTAGTGATTTTGTGGGTGGTAGCGAAAAAAGTTGTAACTTTGCAGGCGAAATTTTCAAAATAATCTGTTTATAATATGATGTCATCGCTCACTGCTGCACTCCTCACGATAGGTTTGTTGGTGATTTCCAACACATTTATGACCTTTGCCTGGTATGGCCACTTGAAATTGCAAAACTCCGGCATCTCCACACATTGGCCATTGGTGGTGGTGATATTGGTGTCGTGGGGGATTGCATTGCTGGAATATTGCTTTATGGTGCCAGCCAATCGCATTGGATTTGCCGGCAATGGCGGTCCGTTTTCGCTGATGCAGCTAAAAATCATTCAAGAGGTGATCACCCTGAGTGTGTTCACCCTTTTCGTGACACTATTTTTCAAAGGCGAGAGTTTGCATTGGAACCATTTTGTGGCGTTTTTGCTTTTGATAGCCGCCGTGGGCTTTGCTTTTCTCGACACGGAAAAAATGTAAGTGACCATGAACCCATCGAAGCAAAAAAGCATTTGGCAACAGCCGCTTTGGGTAGCGGTGCTGGCATTTACCGCCGCCTTTGCATGGGGATGGGCTTATCCGCTTATCAAACTCGGGTTTGCCGAATTTGGCATCACCGCCAGCCAAACGGGAAGCAAGATGCTATTTGCCGGCGTGCGGTTTGCCATTTCGGGCTTACTGATTTTGCTGATGGCAAAAGCCACGCATCGGGAATTTAGGATGCGCACCGGACCACGCGGCCGGGCGTGGATACTCGTGTTTGCCCTACTCAACACCGCCATCCACTATGCCTGCTTCTACATCGGGCTATCGCATAGCGCCGGTTCGCGCGCTGCCATACTCAATTCGCTGAGTGTGTTTGCCTTGGTGTTGCTGGCTTGCGCCGTGTATCCCTCCACCGACCGCCTCACCGGTAGCAAGGTGGCAGGCTGTGTGCTGGGATTTGTGGGCATTATGGCGCTCAATATGGGTGGAGCCGACAGCGGCTCATTCACTTGGCTTGGCGACGGCATGATTATCGGCAATGCACTTTGTTCGGCAGTGGCAGGATTGATGACCCGCAACATGAAATGCCACATCGACGTGTGGGTGGGCACCGGCCACAGTCTGCTCTTAGGCGGAGTGATGCTTGCCATTCCGGGCATACTGGCAGGGGGCTCCCTTGCCGTGGTCACGCCATGGGGAATGTGCATTTTGTTGATGCTCATTGCCATATCCACAATTGGGTTCGGACTCTACAACAAATTGCTCAGTTGCAATTCGGTGGGGAAAGTAGCGATTTTCAATTCGCTCATTCCCGTGATTGGTGCCGTGAGCAGTTGTGCCTGCCTTGGCGAGCCCTTTTATTGGAAATACGCCCTTGCCGCCGTGCTCGCCGCCAGCGGCATCTACGTCATCAACCGCGTAAAAAAATAACCCGAAAACTTGTGGCAAGCGCCACTTGGGCTATCCCATCCGTAGCCCCTAAAAAAAATGATTGCCGTCGGACAGGGGCGATTGAGGCAAATTTCGTCCTTTATTTTGTACCACCTATCAAACACACTCACAGAAAACAGTATCAATTATTAGATTTGTAAGGCTTGTATTTGCGATTTGTTTGGTTTTCAGTGTATTAAATGGCGATTTGGGGAGAATTTATTTTTCAATTTTTGCGATTCGAAAAATTTGATTATAATTCTGATAATGAGCGGATTATGGGTAATTTGATTGCAAAAGAACCGTCCCTTTGCAATCAAAATTGGATTATGTACGGTTCTTTTGTGCGCACGCCCGGGCGACCACAATGGTCGACCGCCGGGGGTGAGGCAATAGGCAAAAATTTTTGACTGCTTGGTTGGATATGAGGACGAAACTCAAAAAAAATGATTATCTTTGCATCAATCATCTGAATTTTTTGAATTACTAACCCTTCAATATATAATGTGTTATGGCAGAGAATATTTGTCCTCAATGTGGAAATCAAGTGCCGGAAGGCTCAAAATTCTGTAACCATTGCGGATATTTGTTGACTTCGGAAATACATTGCCCCAAGTGTAATAGCATCATTCCCGCCGATAGCGCGTTTTGCCCCAACTGCCGGACCCGCATCGAGCAGGCATCGTCGGCACCCGCCGCAAGCGCTCCAAGAAGTTCTGAAAAGAATAGCAAAGGCGTGCTTCGCTACTTTGTGATAGCCGCCATTGTGGCATTCGTGGGCTTATTTGTGGTGCGCCAACTTTTCTATTCGGGCAATCACAAAGAGGTGGACGCCACCGATGTGGAAGTGACCGATGTGGACGCAGGACGCTACAACGACATTTTCAATAACGCATTGATTAAAAACAACTTAAAAAACGATGGTGATAAAATAGCCTTCACCTGCCCGATAAAGAACGATTCCTCCGGAGCGGTAGACCGACTGGTGGGCGTAACCTATCTCTCCGACCCCAGTCACTCGTTCTACAAAATTTTCACCCTCACCCTCAATGGGCAGAACTGGGACATCAAGATGAATAATCAGCGCTACGTGGATGGCTACAACCTGCTATTTGAGCCCAAGAGCCTGCGCTCGGAAGAGATTCCCACCGTGGTGGATATTCAAGGCAAGAAATATATGTTTTTTGCCTATGCAGCAGTGCCATCGTCGGAAGAATCGGGCAAAATAAGCGCCGTGTACTACGACATCGACGCCGAGAAAGAAATTCGCCAAGTGGACTTCTACGGCACACTGATGCGCGACATGGACGGGCAGCAAATTTTGAAATGCAACCGCGTGCCCACAGCCACCGGCGTGCTGGATGGCGAACTGATTAAGCGTGCTCGCAGCATTGGGATGCTCCACATTCCCACCGAAGAAGAATTGGCACGAGAAAAGGCAGAGGAAGAACGCCTGAAAGAGGAGCAAGCAAAATTGGAAGCCGAAAACGCCGCTCAAGAAGCCGAAAACGCCGAGAAATTCCAAAATGGAGAAGAAGTGAAAGTGGATGCCCAACAAGTGGACAAAAACACACCGCTATTCCGCGCCGAAGATTTTTCAAAGAAAATTAACGGCGGCGGCTACACGGTGTTCTTGCTCAAAAACGGTAGGGTGTATGCCTTTAGCAAAGCCTCCAACAGCACCTTTGAAGTGCATTTTGGCGGTGGCTCCGCTTCCGACATCGGCTTTGAAGACTCCGGGAAAGGCATCGTGAACATTCGCACCGGCTCCGGTAAAGTGCAATACAATTTGGGCTCCAAAACAATGAAAAAAGTGGAATAATCGCCCACCGACGCATGATAGCATCATCACGAAAAGCACAGCCTATGGGTTTGTGCTTTTTGTGTTGAAAGCAAAAATAAAATCACCAATAGCCTCATGAGCATCTCCCTGCGGACCCTAATTGATAAGCGCAACGTGAACACCCGCGTGATGGCACTGCTCCAGCAGCGCGCCGTGGCAGCCATCATCGAAGCACGCGAAAATGGCGAAACAGGCACGGTCACCGAAAATTCTTTCATTTTCTCCTCCGATTGCCGAAAAATTGAAATGGTGGTGCCGAGCGCCGGCGCCGCCACAGAGCGAGAAGTGGTGGCAGCCTTTGGCGAAGTGCTGCTGCATGCCATCCTTGCCTCACCCCATCACCCCAAACGCCTGCTCGCCATAGCGCAGCAATGCATCCGAGGCGAAATCACCGACCTCGACGACCTCGACCTACGCCTGGAACGCCGCCTCTCCAACACCATCTATCTCCCCCTGATTGCCATCATCCTCACTCTTTTACTGCTGCTCTACACCTTCTCCGGCTAAGCACATTGAGCCGTGATTTCACGGTCAGCAGAAATGGTGAGGGAAAATTTGCACTGTTGAAAAAAAATTACTACCTTTATAGCGAAATTATAATTTGATATTGTATTTATCTTAATAATTTACACGCTTATGAAAAAAATTTTTACACTTTTATCCGTTTTGGCTTTGGCTTTTAGTGCCAATGCAGGAGAGTTTGTATCGCCGGGTAACGGCACAGTCTACACGCTCGAAGACCTTTCCAAAATTGATTCCACCGGAGTGCATGCGCAAGACGGTGTGTGGTTCTTAGACACCATTTTCACCATTTCGGAAGGCGACGTGATTCGCATTCAAAACAATGAGGTGCTCAAATTTGGCAACAAGGTGCAAATCAACATTTATGGTGCACTCGAATGCCAACCTGCCGACACCGCACTCGTTACCACGCAAGCCGACGTTACTCCCAAAGGCTTCCGATTGCTGGGCGAAAATTCTTCAGCCAAAGTTGCCAACACGCGTTTTGAATATGTGGGCTTTAATGTGAGCACCGCCAATGGCAAATTTGAAGCACAAAATTGTACGTTTGCCGTTTACAACGGTTCCCTTTCTTCGGGTGCCAACATCAATTTCAGCCAATCGAGCAAAGGCCACGTGATTCAAAACTGTAATTTCTTGGAAGGCGCAGCAGCCGCCATTGGCAATGGTGCCAACACCCCGGTGGGCATCACTATCACCAATTGCTACTTCTATGCCAACAACTACAAGAACTCCAACCGTCCGCAAATCAACCTCACCGTGGCAGGCGATGGCGATGTGGTGATTTCCGACAACACCTTGATTGGCGGTCACTACACCAAGGTGGGCGGTATTGCCGTGAGCAATATGCTCGGTTTGGCATTCTCCAACACCGTGACCGTGAGCAACAACATCGTGAAGGAAAACCGCTATGGCATCACCATGACCGGACCGGTGAACCTCCGCATCATCGACAACACCATCGTGGACAACATCTACGAAACCAACGCTATGAATGGCGGTAGCGCTATCAGCCTCTACGACACCAATGGCAATGCCACCGTGTATGTCAAAGGTAATTATATGGACAACAACCTTTGGGGCATCACCATCATCGGCAAGCCCAATGTGAATGTAGGTAAGGTGGAAGATCCCAATGCTGCCGACTACAACCCCGGCGAAAACATCTTCAAAAACAATGGCAACAACGGCCAACTCTACGACCTCTACAACAATGGCACCTCCACCGTGTATGCTCAAGGCAACGTGTGGAATGTGGCTGTGCAAGACAGCGCCAGCATCGAGCAAGTGGTGACCCACTTTGCCGACAACCCTAACCTGGGTTTGGTGATTTTTATGCCGGCAGGCGAAGTGGAGCCCTCCTCCATCAACGATGTGGCTGAAGCCGCTCCGGTGGAAAGCATTCGCTACTTCAACATCCTCGGCCGCGAAAGCGAAAAGCCTTTCGAAGGTGTCAACATTGTGGTGACCCGTTTCACCAATGGCAAAGTAAGCACTTCAAAGCAACTTTGGTAAACCCTCACAGCCGGAAAGCATCCGGCTATTGAGCCAACCCTACACGCATAGCCCTGCCGCATCTGTGCTCAACAAATGGCGGCAGGGCATTTTTTGCACATTTATGCAGGAGTTTATACAAAAACAACAAATTCCAAAAATATTTATGAATAAATTTGGAATTTGTGAAAACAATTATTAATTTTGCCAATAGATTAAACAAATCACTCAACGATGAAACTTCTTCATACATCTTCACAATTCTGCTGTTGCTGTTGTTCCGATTCAATTCATTGGCTCGGCACAATAGTGATATGGAATTTTGAGAAGTAGAAATACTATAACAAATTGTAGAAATCACACAAAGAAAATCCGCCCTGCCAATTACCCCGGCAGGGCGTTTTGCTTTTATGCGCAACACATATATCATTCACTTTAAAATATTACAATTATGATTTACTCATCGATCACACAATTAATTGGCCACACACCCTTAGTGGAAGTGAGCGGATTTGAAGGACAAAAAGCAAGAATTGCAGTGAAAGTGGAAGCATTCAATCCGGGCGGCAGTGTGAAAGACCGCATAGCGCTTGCCATGATAGAAGATGCCGAGCAAAAAGGCATACTGAAGCCGGGCGCCACCATCATTGAACCCACCAGCGGCAACACCGGCGTAGGAATCGCTTGGGTGGGCGTGGCGAAAGGCTATCGCACCATCCTCACCATGCCGGAGAGCATGAGCATCGAGCGCCGCAATTTGCTGAAAGCATACGGTGCACAACTCGAGCTCACCCCTGCCGCCGAAGGCATGAAAGGCGCCATTGCAAAGGCAGAAGCCTTGCGCGATAGCATTCCGGGAGCCGTGATTTTGGGGCAATTTGTGAATCCCGCCAATCCCGCCATCCACGAAGCCACCACCGGCGAAGAAATTTGGACCGACACCGAAGGGACTGTGGATGTTTTTGTGGCCGGTGTGGGCACCGGCGGCACCGTGAGCGGCGTGGGAAAAGCCCTCAAAAAGCATAACCCCAATGTGAAGGTGGTGGCAGTGGAACCGCAATCTTCAGCCGTGCTGAGCACCGGCGTGGCCGGCAAGCACAAGATTCAAGGCATTGGCGCAGGATTTGTGCCCCAAACCTACAATGCCGATGTGGTGAACGAAATTATCACCATCGCCGACGAAGACGCCTTTGAAGGCGCCCGCACCTTAGCCCGCACCCGCGGTTTGCTGGTGGGCATTTCCTCTGGCGCCGCTTTCACAGCCGCTCTACAATTGGCACAACGAGAAGAAAATGCCGGCAAACTCATCGTGGCACTGCTGCCCGACACCGGCGAACGCTATTTATCCACCACCCTATTTGAATAAACCGATATGAAAGCACCCTCCGTGTTTCAACTAAAACGCTTGATGGAATTGGTGAACTACGTGATCTTCCCCGATTATTCCGACGTGCCGGCATGGACCAACGGCACAGAGGCGATTCGAGCCATCCTTGCCGAGCAACTCGCCACCGTGACAAGTGTGGAGCAATCCGAGCAAGTGGCAAACGGATTTGTAGCGGCTTTGCCCGAGATTTCACGCCTGCTCCATACCGATGCCGATGCCGTGATGCACAACGACCCCGCTGTGGATAGTATGCAAGAGGTGATTCTTTGCTATCCCGTGGTGAAAGTGATGATACACCACCGCACTGCACATTGGCTCCACCGGCAAGGAGTGCCCATCATACCCCGAGTGATAGCCGAAATGGCTCATTCCGCCACCGGTATCGACATTCACCCGGCAGCACAAATCGGTGAATATTTCAGCATCGACCACGGCACCGGCGTGGTGATAGGCGCCACCAGCATCATCGGCAACCACGTGATGCTCTACCAAGGTGTGACCTTAGGTGCCAAAAATTTCACCTACGACGAGCAAGGCATACCCATCAACGTGCCACGCCACCCCATCTTGGAAGACCACGTAACGGTGTATTCCAACACCTCCATCTTGGGGCGCGTGCGCATCGGTCATCACACCGTGGTGGGCGGCAACGTGTGGCTCACCCACGATGTGGCGCCCCACTCGCGCATCCTTCAAAGTCAAGCCATTGAAGAGCCACTCTTCCACGATGGCGCCGGCATATAGCCACATC
>SFWW01000076.1 GCA_004559845.1 bacterium | reverse complement strand
GTATTTGTTGGCACGCGTGATTAAGTCGATGGGCATAAAAATGGTGCTGTCGGGAGAAGGAGCCGACGAAATTTTCGGCGGTTACCTCTATTTCCACAAGGCGCCGTCGGCGAAAGATTTTCACGAAGAAACGGTGCGCAAACTCTCGCGACTGCATCTCTACGATTGCCTGCGCGCCAACAAAAGCCTCAGCGCATGGGGTGTGGAAGGGCGCGTGCCTTTCCTCGACAAAGAATTTTTGGATGTGGCTATGAGCATCAACCCCGCCGCCAAGATGATTACCGCCGAGCACCCCATCGAAAAATGGGTGCTCCGCAAGGCCTTTGAGCATTTGCTCCCTCACGAGATTGTGTGGCGACAAAAAGAGCAATTTTCCGACGGTGTGGGCTACAATTGGATAGATTCGCTCAAACTCCTTGCCGAACAACAAGTGACCGACGCCATGATGAAGCAAGCCAAAATGCGCTTCCCCATCAATCCGCCACTCAATAAAGAAGAATACCTCTATCGCAGCATCTTTGAAGACCTTTTCCCCTCGCAAACGGCTGCGCAATGCGTGCCCTCAGTGCCCTCGGTGGCTTGCAGCACCGCCGAAGCCCTTGCGTGGGACGAATCGTTCCGCAACCTCAACGAGCCTTCGGGCCGCGCCGTAACCT
Source organism: bacterium (assembly GCA_004559845.1). Taxonomy (GTDB): domain Bacteria; phylum Bacteroidota; class Bacteroidia; order Bacteroidales; family Muribaculaceae; genus Sodaliphilus. Next base: position 14,470 of record SFWW01000076.1, on the reverse strand, counting down.
CAGTGCACAAATCATAGGAAGGTCTTCGCTGTATGGTTAAGGCACCCTACGCCATCTCCTACGGCGATTAATATCGTGGAGGGGGCTGCGTGGGGGGCGGGCGCAAATTATTGCGCCCCTACAGGAGGGTGTTGCTTTGTCGGGGATTCTGCCGGACAGTGGGGGCGATGAATATGGCACATAGGCAAAAAAAAGGCGTGCCCTTTTGGAGAGCACGCCTTAGATATGATTTTGAAAATCAAGCTATTTTCTTAGATTTCAGAGAAGTACTTGATGGTGCGAACCATTTGAGAAGTGTAAGAGTTTTCGTTGTCGTACCAAGAAACCACTTGCACTTGATAGAGGTCGTCGGCGATTTTAGCCACCATAGTTTGAGTAGCGTCGAAGAGCGAACCAAACTTCATACCGATGATGTCGGAAGAAACGATTTGGTCTTCAGTGTAGCCGAAGCTTTCGTTGGCAGCAGCCTTCATAGCAGCGTTGATGCCTTCCACAGTGATGTCGGAACCCTTCACCACAGCCACGAGGATAGTGGTAGAGCCGGTGGGAGTGGGCACGCGTTGAGCGGAACCGATGAGCTTGCCGTTGAGTTCGGGAATCACCAAACCGATAGCCTTAGCAGCACCTGTAGAGTTAGGAACGATGTTGCAAGCACCTGCGCGAGAGCGACGGAGGTCACCCTTACGTTGAGGACCATCGAGAATCATTTGGTCGCCGGTGTAGGCGTGGATAGTCGACATAATACCGGATTGCACGGGAGCGTATGCGTGGAGTGCAGCAGCCATAGGAGCCAAGCAGTTGGTGGTGCAAGAAGCAGCAGAAATCACCTTATCATCAGCGGTGAGTGTTTCGTGGTTCACATTGTAAACGATAGTGGGGAGGTCGTTGCCTGCGGGAGCAGAGATAACCACCTTCTTGGCACCTGCTTGGAGGTGTGCAGAGGCTTTTTCTTTAGAGGTGTAGAAACCGGTGCATTCGAGCACTACGTCCACATCGTTAGCAGCCCAAGGGCAGTTTGCTGCATTAGGTTCAGCAGAAATTTTGATTTCTTTACCATCCACGATGATAGAGTTTTCAGTGGCTTCCACTGTGTGCTTACCTTCACCGAATTTGCCGGCGAAACCACCTTGAGCGGTGTCATACTTCAAAAGGTGTGCAAGCATTTTGGGGTTGGTAAGGTCGTTGATAGCAACCACTTCATAACCTTCAGCTTCAAACATCTGACGGAAAGCCAGACGACCAATACGGCCAAAACCGTTAATAGCTACTTTTGTCATAATTTCAAATAAAAAATTTTAGAAATATAAATAAGTTGTTTTGAAAAATTTTCGTCGTTACACTGAATTTTGTATCTTTGAAAACTGAAACTGTGGCTTATGTGCCGAGACATCGTTTTCCAACTGCAAAATTAATACTTTTTTTGTGGATAAACCTATGATAGGACAAAAAAATAATGGAAAAATTTCCCCAATTAAGATAGTTTAATATTTCTAATGTGGGAAAAGCTGATTTTTGATGCACAAACGCCCTGAAAATGTGTATTTTTCAATTGATTAACGACATCAAATTATTACCAAATTTAATTTATTTGTATTATGGGATTCGTAAAAGAATTTAAAGAATTTGCCGTGAAAGGCAATGTGATGGACATGGCTGTGGGTGTGATTATTGGTGGCGCCTTTGGCAAAATTGTGAGCTCGGTGGTGGATGATTTGCTCATGCCTTTGGTGGGAATGCTCACCGGTGGCGTCGACTTCACTGCACTGAGCGTGAAGGTGGGCGAAGCCACGCTCACTTATGGCAATTTGATTCAAAATGTGATTGATTTCCTTATTGTGGCGTTCTGCATCTTCTTGATGGTGAAAGGCATCAACAAATTTAAAAAGGCTCCCGAGCCCGAAGCGCCTGCCGGACCGAGCGCCGAAGAAAAGCTCCTCACCGAAATCCGCGACCTCCTGAAGGAAAAAAAATAAGAGAGACCTTTCGCACCGAGTGCCCACTCCGTGCATGTCACTCCATATCCAACACGAAGCGGAACTCCCTGCCATGCAGCAAAGGTATTCCGCTTCGGCTATACTGTGGTTTCTATTTTGATGGCGGCATCGTGGTGGCAGGGCTATGGATGCCTCCGGGGATTATTTGAGGACGCGTTGGGGGCGCTCGGGGGCTTTGCCGTTGGGTGATGGGGCGTAGTAGTAATAGCCGTAGCCGTAGTCGTAGTCGTCCCAGCGAGGTGATGAGGTGTGCACGAGGTCGAATTCAAAGTCGGTGGCTTCGTCCCAGTATACGCGTCCTTTGAAGTGTCGGTCGGTGAGGCGATAATCGCTGATATAGAGGATGTAGTTATCTTCCACGAAGTAGATTTCGATTACGCCGTTGCGCACGTGCCATTCTATGTTGTTGGCAATGTAGTCCCACGGAGCGTTGCTGTAGTAGTCCACCCAGTGCCCGTAGCCTGAGGTAAAACTGAAGGGGTCGGTGGTGAAGTCCACGTAGGAGTAGGTAGAATTGTAGTAGCGCCCATTGTAGTAGGATTGCATGTGGGTGTAGCCTTCCCAGGTGCCTTCCAGGCTGGATGCGATATATTCATCTTCACACGAAGCGAGACTCAAACTCATGATGGCGAGCAATGCCAAGGAGCAATATTGGTAGAATTTTTTCATCGTAGTGGAGTGTTATAGGGTTGATACTTGGGAGCAAAGGTAAGAAAATTTTGTAAAAATTCAATGCTCCGCCTTTGGTATGTTGACTGATTAGCGTGCTAAAGGTTTAATCGCGGTGCAAAAAGCGGTGCAGATTGGCGCTGATAAGGGTTTGAACATCGGCTGCGGGCATGCTCAGCGCCTCTGCCATGCGGGCGATGATGTCGGCAATGGGCAGGGTGCTTTCATCGGTTTCGGCAAGGATTTGGCACAGGGGCACTTGGCGGAGTGCTTCGGCATTGAAATGCTCGCCGAAGGAGATGTAGAATCCCGCTTCCACCAAGGGTTGCACCACGCGTGCATTGCCGCGAAAGCCATGAATGGCGCAGGGCACATGATGTTGGCATCGCCGCCATGCTTGTAGCACCTGCTGCGACGTGCGCACCATGTGCACCACGAGCGGTTTTCCCACCTGATTGGCTAATGCGATGTGGTGCTCAAAGAGAAGCATTTGTGCTGCAAGCGGTGCGCCGCGAAGGCTATCGAGCCCCGTTTCGCCAATCGCCACCACTTGCGGGTGCGCTGCCAGCGCCTGCACACGCTCCCATTGCACCGCGGCATCTTGCTCGGCGAGCCAGGGATGCACGCCCACGCTATAGCATTTCCCCGCTTGAGGAAAAAATCGGCAAGCATCGGCATTGATAATGGCGTGCTCAGCCTGAAGGCAATGTGTATGAAAATCCAAAACCATAATTTTGAGCCGTTAGCTAGGAGCCTTTAGCCTTTAGCCTTTAGCCTTTAGCCGGGAGTCGTTAGCCATCAGCTGATAAGGGTAGCTATCATCGCTATAGTATCTAATTATCAATATCTTAAGGAGCGCCCTTCCCTTCAGGGAGGGGGAGGGGGTAGGCTTTTTTTAGCCATCAGCTGATAAGGGTAGCTATCATAGCTATAGTAGCTAATTATCACTATCTTAAGGAGCACCCTTCCCTTCAGGGAGGGGGTGGGGGTAGGCTTTCTTTTCAAGGCACGGGGTCGTAGCCGCTGCCGCCCCAGGGATGGCAACGGCAAATGCGCTTGAGGGCAAGCCAAAAGCCCTTAAAGGGGCCGTGTTTGCGGATGGCTTCCACCGCATACTGGCTGCAAGTGGGCGTAAAGCGGCAAGCCGGCGGCGTGAGGGGCGAAATGCATCGCTGATAGAAGCGAATGGGCAGTATGAGCACCATTCCGAGCACTTTCAGCACCAGCCGCCACAGGCGAAGCAATATGTTGGGCTTAGGGTTCATCGGCAATGGATTTCGTGATTTTTTGGAGCAAGGCTTGCATCCGCTGCTCGATTTCAGCGTAGTGCACCGGCTCGTTGCTTAGATAAATAAACGCCACGTCCACACTTTTCTCGGCATCTGCCACGGCAGGCACCAACAGATTGCGATTCAGGCGATAAGCCTCTCGCACGCGGCGGCGCAGTAGCACTCTGCCCACTGCCTTGCGAATCTTTTTTTTGGGAATGGTGATGAGAAAGCGCACAGGAGCCTCCGGGCGGGCATCACCCACACGAAACACGGCCCGCAAGGGATAGCAAATGGCGCTTTTTCCCTGTGCAAAAAGCAGATTCACAGCCGTGTGGCTGCACAATTTCTCTCGCTTATATAACCTATTATTTTCCATTCAGATGCAAAGTTAATTGTTTTTTACCGTTCGGAGCAAAGTTTCTCAGTATTTTAAGCAACTAACAGGAACAACATAAACCCCATCAGTTCTACGATAAGCAAATTCACCAAGACCAGTAAGAACCATCATAAAGGCCGGTTCTTTCATCTTTGATGTGTCGATTTTCGATGCTAAATTAAGCAATGTCTTTGCTCCTTCGTTAACGAGATTATCGCCACCAAGTTTTATTTCAACCAACCCATAATTCCCATTACGCAAATGCACCACCGCGTCACACTCAAGTCCATTCTTATCTCGATAGTGACAAATCGTGCCATCTAAGGCTTCAGCATACACTCGCAGGTCCCTCACGCACATGGTTTCGAGCAGCAAGCCAAGCGTGTTCAAGTCCTGAACCAATTCTTTGGGACCAATACCACATATAGCAGTTGCAATACTGGGATCCACAAAATATCGGGTATCGCTTGTTCGAATCGCTGTTTTACTTCGTAAATTAGGATTCCAAGCCACCACATCTTCTATCACGAAGATTTTTTTTAGCGCATTAATATACGATGTGATAGTGTCTTCTGACAGCGAAGGTTCATCGTCGTGGTTCTGAATGTCGGTATACAGCGTGCCCACCGACACCTGCTGACCTTGATGCCGAGCATAAGCACGCATCAAACGACGTGCAAAGGCGTTACTTCTCGACACACCATCTGCTCGTGAAATATCTGATTCTGCAACCACATCCACATAATTTCGCGATTGAAGCAAGGCTGCTTTGGGTTTCAATTCCAACACTCCTGGCCAACCTCCCCTACATATTAAAAAACTCAATTTTTCAATGTCGATAGGCAAAGATTGCGCCGCAGAAAAGTTATGATTAAACAAATCCCCCAAACTTATTGCACCATTAGAATCGCCAGATTCCCACAAACTCATCGGACGCATTGTGAGTTTTCCAAAACGACCAGCACCAGAATGAGTGATTTGGGAAGAATCAACCGGGACCGACGACCCTGTGAATATATAAAGACCCGGCACCCCCTTGCGACTGACATCAAAGCGTGCTGCGTCCCACAAAGATGGCGACAGTTGCCATTCGTCAATCAATCGTGGGTTGTCTCCTTTCAGCAAAACCATGGGATCGGATTGCGCCAAACTCATATAAGCAGCCCTGTTCGATGGGTTGTCCATATAAATCACACTTTTCGCCACTTGTTCGGCTGTCGTGGTTTTTCCACACCATTTTGGACCTTGAATAAGCACCACGCCTGTAGCCTCCAGTTGGTCGCGAAGTAAAATATCTGCAATTCTTTCCCTATATTTTTTCATAAAAATTTGCGCTAAAATTTTTAAATGCAAATATAATGATATTTATTTAAATATCAAACGTTTTTAACTTTTTATTCGGCAAGTTGGCGCATTTCTGTTCGGCAGGTTGGTTGCTTTTTATTCGGCAATTTGGCGATTTTTCAATAGTAAAACCAGCTGCATGCGGTGAAATATAGCAGATAAGGCATCGGCGATGCTTCTCATTGCCGTAACGGCTTCATCAATCCTCCCAATCCTATCGAGTGGGCTTTTCATGGGGGATGGAGGTGGAAAATTGGGGAAATAAGCGTATTTTTGTAGTTGGAATCCGTGTGCCTTTGGCGGTGGCATGGAAAAACTGACGACGATGATGAATATTGAGCAAATTAGAGCGTATGCGCTTTCGCTGGTAGGCGTGACCGAGGATCGGCCTTTTGGCGATGACGTGCTTACCTTTCGTGTGGAAGGGAAAATTTTTATGTGCTTGTGGTTGGGCTTCGATGAGCGAATGCCGGAGCCGAGGTTTGCATGCAAGCTTGCTCCCGAACGTAACGAGGAGCTGCGTGAGCACTACGGTGCCATCACGCCTGCCTTCCACTAAATATCAAAACGCATAAACACAATTATCACTTTTGCAATATGAAAGCATTCACATACATTGAAAAGGGCAAATTTGCCTTAATAGAGAAGCAGAAACCAGAGTTGCAAGCATCTACCGACGCCATCGTGTGTGTGTGACTATCTGCCACAAATTAGCACAAATTTCCACGAATTTATTTTTTGTTGAATCTCGTTGAATCTGTGTGAGCCCTGCTCTTGGCTGGCGTGAGCGCGACACGCCTTGTGCTTGGTTTCCACCACATCGGTAATGTCAACGTAGGTGTCGGGGTGGAAATTCTGCGTTTGCAGCCCCGTCATCGCCTCATGGTAGTAGAGGTCGAACGAATGGCCGAGTTGTCGCCAAGCGTCGTAAGTGAGAATGCCGCAAATACGGTGGTCGCGATGCGAATCGATGGGCCAATGGGTGAACACCACATCAGGCTTTTCACGCTCAATCACCGCCTTCATTTCGGCGTAGCGCTCCTTGGTGATTTCGCACGCGCCATCCACTTGCGTGAGTTGCACATGGCGCACACCCATAATGGCGCACGCATCGCTGATTTCCTTCCGGCGGATAGCGCTGAAGCATCAACGCCGTGCCACCGCAGCAATACTCCGGGTCGTCGGGGTGCGCCCCGATAATCAACGCCTTCTTATACTTCCCCAAAATGGAACCATTATTTTGAGCCGCCAACGGCAGCACCGCCACCATCAGCGCAAAAATCAAAACCACACGTTTCATATTCATCATAATAAATTAAATTACGCAAAAAAATACCACCCACAAAGTTATAAAATCCCCCAAAAATCTCCCCACAAACACAAAACATTTCTTCCCCCAAGAAATCCCAAATAAAAAAGTCGCCCGAAAAAGTGTTGATATTCGCAAAAAATTCGCCCGAAAAAGTGTGAGTTTTCCACAAAAAGTCGCCCGAAAAAGTGTTTCAAACGCTGCGATTTCATCATAGCGTAGCGACATGCCTTCGGCATGTTTCAACCCCACTCAGCCACAAATTACCACAAATTATTTTTTGTTGAATCTCGTGGAATCTGTGTGAGCGCCTCACACGGATCCCACAGATCTCACAGGATTTGCACGCCTAACGTAAAATCTCACAGAGGATTACGATTGCTCTTAGAAGCCTATTCAATCCGATTTTCACACCTATTTTATCCATTTAAACCCAATATACACCGATTTTAAAAAAGGCGACAGGTCAACGAGCAATAGGGTATGGAGGGTTAAAAAATAATTGGTGTTAATGGATTTTTAATGGATTAAATAGGTGTTTTTTTCAGCCACGAATTTTTCACAAATTATTTTTGTTGAATCTCGTTGAATCTGTGTGAGCCTTAGTAATCGACCGACCCTCCGAGGCGCCTTCGCCTTTCGCTTGCAAGTTGTCCACAACACGCCATCTCCGATGGCGGACTGGGGGGATTCGTGGGGGGCGGGGGTAGAAAAAGGGCTGCAAGCTCGATGGCTTGCAGCCCGGTGTTTATGCTCCTTGGTGTGGAGCTACAATAATTTTATTACCTACTACCAACCCGGGTTTTGACCGATTTGATCGTTGAGAGTTTTTTGTCCGGATGGGATGGGGAATAAATTGTATTTGTTTTCGTAGATACGTTCAGCACCATTGTTCTTGCAGTTGATGTAGCCATCAGCGTCCACTGTAATCTGGCTCCAGTCGATGCTACCGGTACCCTTCAAATTGCCCACATAAGCACCGCGGCATTGGTTAGGATGCTTTTGAGTGTCGAGGAGTTCGAGTTTGTTCCAGCGTTGGAGAGAATAGTAGCGGTCGTTGTTGCAGTAGAGCATTTCCACACGGCGTTCGCGTCGCACTTCAAAGATAATGTTGCTCACGCCCATATTGTTGGCGGGGTCGGCAGCCACATTCACAGAGAGGTGTGGCATACCCACGCGGTCGCGCAGTTTGTTGATAGAAATGTTGAGGTCTTCGTCGGTGATGGTGCCCAATTCGGCGCATGCTTCAGCATAGTTGAGCAAAATTTCTGCCAACCAGAAGATTGGTGCGTCGGTGGTGTTGGTGGTGGTTGACTGACGGTCGGTATTCTTCATAGCGTTGGTGTCGAATAAGAGCACACCGTAGCCGGTGGCGGAAGTGGATTGAGCACCGCCAAAGCGAGCGTAGCCACAACCGGGGAATTGAAGGATACTATCCACTTGTGCCATCATACGCGGGTCGCGATTTCTCATCACGTCGGCGATATTGATAAATTCTTGTTCGCCGAATCCGGAGTTGTCGTCGAATTTCACCACCTTACCGTTTTCGCTCTTGTCGAGAGAAGTGGTAGCCAAAGGCTTACCATCGCGGAAGAGGTAAGAGTCGAACATATCTTTGCTGATACCTTGCACTTGTGTAGAGCCGCAAGTGTAGTCTACGGTAGAGTGTCCGAGAGTGCCATACACATAGTGCTTATACATAATCATTTCAGGATTGCCCTTCAGGTCCATTTGGTCGAAGTTTTGCTTGAAATTGGGGTTGAGGCTGAATTTGCCGCTGTTCATCAATTCCAAGCTGGCATTTTTGGCTTCGGTGAGGTAAGATTTAGCTCTTGCTTCATCGTTGAGCACATATTTGCAGTAGGTACCTTCAAAGAGGCATACACGGCTCTTAATGGCGAGCGCCACATATTTGTTGTAAGCCACTTGCGAGTTAGCGTTCATGGTAATGTTTTCGCAAGCGAAGTTGATATCTGCGAGCACATTGTCCATCACCGTGTTGCGGCTTTGACGCGGACCGTAGAGGATATCGGTGTCGCCGGTGTCGAGCACTTTGTCCACCCAGTAGCAGTCGCCATAGGCGCGCACGAGTTTAAAGTGTTGCCATCCGCGATAGAGTCGAGCCAATCCTTCCCAATTTTTCTTAGCCCCGTCTGTCATTTCGGCGATGCCGGGAATGGCGGCAAGGAGCGTGTTAGCGCGTCGGATTTCGGTGTAAGGCGTGTTCCAAGCGCCGGCAGAAGCGGGCACATTGGTAAAGGTCCATTGAGTGATACCTGTGGTACCTTGGTCGTCGTTCAATCTGTTGAAATAGAAGTCGCCATAGCCATTGCCATTTCCATATCCTGAAAATTCGTTGTAGAAATAGTTGGCAAACAATTCGACATTCTTTTCGCTTGTAAAGAAATTATCTTTGGTGAATTGATCGTATGGTTCGGTGTCAAGCAAGTCGGAGCATGATGTGAACATCAATCCAGAGATCAATAATAATGCTATCTTTTTCATATAACTATTAATCGTTTTGAATGTTTGTTTTAAAATCAAATGTTTCACAAATTAGTCATGCTATTACAGGTCGATTTGGATACCAAATGAGTAAGAACGCATGATTGGGTCGGTACGTCCCCATACTGCATTACCATAGCTACCCACACCGGTGTTGATTTCCGGGTCGAGACCGGTTCCATTGTTGTGGTTGATGATATCGAATGCATTGTTGATAGAAGCGTAAACGCGAACCTTGCTAAGGTAAACCTTATTCACGATATTCTTTGGCAAGGTGTATCCCACGGTGATGTTCTTCATACGCAAGTAAGCCATGTTCACGAGGTACTTGGTTTGCGGATAGAAGTTGTAGCAGCCGAGGTCGAGGATGTCGGAAGACGCATTACCACGTTGTGCACCACCACCCCACATGCGCGGGAAGTCGGCGCTTTGGTCGATGTTGCCTGCTTCAAACATCGCTTCGGTGATGTAGCTGGTTTGGTTGGCATAGATAGCATCTTCACCACGCATCATCGGCATTACGAAAGCAGATTGTGTCCACATTTTGCGTTTGCCCACGCCTTGCATAAAGAGGTCGATGTCGAATCCTCTCCATTCAGCGCCAAGGCGGAGAGAGTATTGATAGCGTGGCGTGCTGTTACCAATCTTCACGAGGTCGCCGTGATTTTCGGGTGTGCCATCACCCCAATCGATAACGCCGTCGCCGTTTTGGTCCACAAATTTGATATCGCCGGGGCCATACACGAAGCCACCTTTTTGGAGCTTGGTTTGGTCAGCCACTCCGGAAGCGTAAACCCACTTGCCGGCATCATCCTTTCCGGTGAAGTCGTTGAAGTCGAAATAGCGGTCGGTTTCGAAGCCCCAGATTTCGCCGTATTCCTTACCGGTGTAGTAGGAGTTAATCAAGTTGTTGGAATCCCATTGGGTAACTTTGGTTTTGTAATCGCTGATGTTGAAGGTAGAATAGAAGTTCACATCACCGAATTTGTGACGATAGTCGATGGTGAGTTCCCAACCGCGTGAGCGGAGCGAACCTTCGTTGCCATAGGCAGCCGATGTACCGATTACGGAAGGCAGTTCCTTACCTGGAGCGAGCATATCTTTGGTGTCGCGTTGGAACCAGTCGAGTGTTACATTCAATTCGCCGCGGAGGAAGCCGAGGTCAAGACCGATGTTGGTGGTGTTGATTGTTTCCCAAGTTAAGGAAGCGGGCACCATCTTCGGCATGCTAAAGTAGTCGTATTTGATGTTGCCTGTGCCAAGCCAGTTGACAGCAGCATTTTGTTTCGACATTGTTTCCAAGAACATGTAGTCGCCCACCACTTGGTTACCGATAGAGCCATAGGAAGCGCGGAGCTTACCATTGCTCAACCACGATTTGGTGGAAGCCATGAAAGCTTCCTCAGAGAAGCGCCAGCCGGCAGACACAGAGGGGAAGAAAGCCCATTGTGAATTTTTCGGGAATTGGCTTGAGCCATCGTAGCGTCCGTTCACTTCGAGCAGATAGATACCCTTGTAGTCGTAGTTTAAGCGAGCGAAGAAGCCGGCAGAGCCCTTGTGTGTGTGCGTGTGGCTGTAGCTATAGTCGGAGTCCGACAGGCTGAGTTCAGGCAGATTGAAGTCGAGCAGGTCGTGACGTTCGTAGTAGAGATATTCATATTCATCTTTATCCACGTTGGCACCCAAAAGCACGTTCACGTTGTGGTCATCTTTAAAGGTTTGCATATAGTTGAAATATGCGTTAAACACCTGGTTGGTGTAGTCGGAGCGCGAAGTTTCCACGAAAGTGGTGGTGTTGAGCGTAGCAATTTGCGGATTCAAACCCCACGTGTTGAGCACTGTGCTGGGCAGACCCACACCTTTATATTTGGTGTGCTTTTTGATGAAAGTGTAGTCGGTGTTGAAAGTCAAGCCATGCTTAAAGTCGATTTTTGCAAACGCACCCAAGCGCATGTTGTTGGCTTTTTGATAAGCATCGCCGGCAGTTTTGCGGAAGCCGATCAGCTGACGTCCTTCATATTGCTGTCCGTCTTCGTCGGTGATGTAACCCCACGGTCCGAAGAAAGAGCCCCAGCGCCATGCATATTGATAAGAACCCTGACCGCGCACATAGGGATAGTCGAACGAGCGGTCGCCATAGTTGGTGCGCACACCCACTTGCAGCCAATCGGTGGCTTGTGTGGTGATGTTGGCAGTCACGTGATAGCGTTTCACCTTGTCGGGGTTGAAGTTCATCAAGTTTTGACGTTGGTTGTAGTTGGCGCTAATGTAGAAATTGGTTTTGCCCGACGTACCGGAGATAGAAAGGTTGTGGTTTTGCGAGGGTGCGGCATTGTTGAAGATGATGCCAGCCACATCCCAGTTGGCATAGTAGCCAAATTCGTCATAGTCGTCGCCATAAATCATTTCGCGATAACCGGCCTTGGTGTCGCCATGCTTTTCAATCCAGCGATTCATACCGGCTTGGAATTGTTCGCTATCGAGATACATACCAAACAATTCAGAAGCCAAACCTTTGCGACGGTTAGCGTCGATAAGGGCTTGCACCTGTGTGGGCACATTGGGATATTCCGGAGTGCAAGTGGCTTGGCTCCACGCGAAGTTGTTTTTGTAAGAAATCTTCACACGGTCAACCGACTTGCCGGTTTTGGTGGTCACCAAAATCACACCGAAGGCAGCGCGAGTACCGTAAATGGAGCTTGATGCAGCATCTTTGAGCACCGAAATGTTGGCAATGTCGTCGCCATTGAGGTAAGAAAGGTCGTCAACGGGCACACCGTCCACGATGTAGAGTGGTTTCGACACTCCGCTGTTGGAGAGCGTACCAATACCACGAATCACCACGCTGGCATCGGCATTGATATCACCGCTGGCATTCAAAATGGTAAGACCCGGCACGGCACCTTGGAGAGCCTTAGCCACGTCGGTTTCACTTTTTGAATCGAGTGATTTGCTCACATCCACACTGCTCACGGCACCGGTGAGGTTGGCTTTACGTTGTTGGCCATAGCCCACCACCACCACTTCGTCGAGTAGCGCTTTGTCTTCTGCCAGCACCACACGGTCGGCTTCAGAGGCTTTAAGAGTAACGGTTTTAAAACCGATAGAGCTAATTTTTAATTTGGCATTTTTGTCAGTTTTAACACTGAACTTGCCATTCGCATCAGTTGATGTGCCATTGATGGTACCCACCACCATAACACTTGCGCCGATAATAGGCTCGCCGTTTTCGTCAACAACGGAACCTTTCACAATCGAAGTTGCGTTCGACGCTACAACTTGTGGCGCAGGATTCGCATGAGCGATCGTGATTGAGCCACATGTCAGAAAGAGTGCTCCTAAAAGAGCAAGCTGTCTTTTCATACGCTTGTAGTTTTTTGTTAATGATTAGTTTATAAGAATTAATTAATTAATAAAGAGTGTTCAATGCTGTTGAGAGCGATTTTGTAAAAAAATCTTGCAGTATGAAGTCTCGATAAGTGATTAATTTCTATTAGTGAGCAAAGTTTGTAAAAATTCTTTAATTGAGCAAACTTTTGTGTTATTTTTTTTCCGACAACACCCTTAATTGGGCATCTTTATGGGAAATTGCAACAGAAAGCCCATATTTTTTGTAATTTTGCACACAAAACTTAAATTGTTTGGCAATGGAAGGACAAGCAACATATCGACGCATTGCGGTAAAAATTGGCAGCAATGTGCTCACCCGCTCCGATGGCACCCTCAATGTGACACGTATGAGTGCCATCGTAGACCAAGTGGCAACCCTGCGCCACATGGGCGTGGAAGTGATTTTGGTGTCGAGCGGTGCAGTGGCTGCCGGCAGGAGTATGATGCGCCGCCGCGGTGTGGCGCCATTAGATGCGGTGAGCGAACGGATGCTCTTTTCGGCAGTGGGGCAAGTGCGCCTCATTAATCGCTACTACGATTTTTTTAGCGACCGCTCCCTCACTTGCGGGCAAGTGCTCACCATGAAAGAGTGTTTTTCCACTCGCCACCACTACCTCAATCAGCGCCATTGCATGAACACCATGCTGGCTCACGGGGTGATTCCTATTGTGAACGAAAACGATACCATTTCGGTTACCGAACTCATGTTTACCGACAATGATGAACTTTCCGGACTGATTGCCACCATGATGGAGTGCCAAGCACTGGTGATACTGAGCAATATTGATGGCGTGTACGACGGCAACCCCGACTTCCCGCAATCGAAAGTGATTACCGACATCGCACACACCGACGTGCCAAATGCAGCGTCGTTTATCCAAAAAAAGAAATCTTCATTTGGCAGAGGCGGCATGAGCACCAAATTCCACATCGCACAAAAGGTGGCAAACGAAGGATGCGAAGTGATTATTGCCAACGGCAACCGCGAGGGCATTTTGCTCGATGTGGTGCGCGGCAACCGCAAGGTGCCCTACACCCTATTTCACGCAGCGCCGCAGCCGGTGAGCAGTTTGAAAAAGTGGATAGCCCACAGCGAAGGATTTGCAAAAGGAGAAATCCACGTCAACGAAGGCGCCTCCCAAGCCCTCACCGGCGAAACGGCAAGCAGTGTGCTTCCTGTGGACGATATTGTGCGCATCGTGGCTCCCGATGGCACCACCATAGGCTACGGGCGGGCGGCATACAGCGCAGCCAAAGCCCGCACCGTGATGGGATGCAAAGACAAGCGCCCACTGGTGCACTACGACTACCTCTATGTAGAATAAAAAAGAAAGCCTACCCCCACCCCCTCCCTGAAGGGAAGGGCGCTCCTTGAGCTGTGATAGCTACCCTTATCAGCTGATGGCTAAAGGCTAAAGGCTGAAAGCTAAAGGCTAAAGGCTAAAGGCTAAAAGCTAACGGCTAAAGGCTAATGGCTAAAGGCTGAAAGCTAACGGCTCAAAATTCAGCTGATGCCTTTGAGCATGGTCATGATGTTGAAATTTTTGCTTTTGTTGTTGAGCAGTTGTTCGATTTCGGTGATTTCTTTAATGGCGTCTAATCGCTGTGCCAA
>SFWW01000075.1 GCA_004559845.1 bacterium | reverse complement strand
GAATAAAATCCCGGTTAATAGGAAAGAGTCCGGTGCAATACCGAACTCTTTCTCAAATCGGACAGTAAATAACCCGTCCAACTTTTTGGGGTCACTTCACTTCGATGGTTGCGGCCTTTTTTTTGTGTAAGCGGGTGCGATTTTTGCTTTTCGCAGAAAGTTTGTAAATTTGCATCCGTAATATTTATATAATATGTGTAGATGAAGAAGCAACTCTTAGTGATAGTGAATCCTAAATCCGGCACCGGAAATCAGGAAGATTTGCCTCATTTGATAGATGAGGTGATTGATGAATCGCGATTTTCGGTGGATGTGCGCATGGTGCAAGCCGAAGGCGATGCCTACCGCTTTGGTAGAGAAGCCGTGGAAAAAGGCTACTATGGGTTGGTGGCTGTGGGCGGTGATGGCACGGTGAATGGTGCAGCCGCTGCAGTGGTGGATTCGGAAGTGGCGCTTGCTGTGGTGCCTTGTGGCTCGGGTAATGGCTTGGCTCGTCACCTCAATATTCCGATGAATGCGCGGAAAGCCCTTGAGGTGATTAATCACGATAGGGTGGACGCTTTCGACTATTGCACGGTCAACGAACGTCCCTTTATGTGCACATGTGGAATGGGGTTTGATGCGCAAGTGGCTTACGATTTTTCGCAAGCCGGCAAGCGTGGGTTTATCACTTATTTGCAAAAAACCTTTTCGGTGTATGCTACCTATCAATGCGACGACTATGTGATACACCTTGATGGTAAGCACATCGATGAGAAGGCATTTGTGATAGCATTGTGTAATGCGGCACAGTATGGCAACAATTCGTTTATCGCTCCCCATGCCAGTATGCAAGACGGCATGATAGATATGACGGTGATTTCGCCGTTTAAATTCTATGATGCACCTTTTGTGGGCTTGAGCTTGTTTTTTAAGAATATTGACAAAAATCGCCATGTGGCGATTTATCGTGCTAAAGAAATTATTATTGAGCGGAAGCATCATGGTCCGATGCATATCGACGGCGATCCGGTGGAGATGCCTAATCGGTTGGTGATACGTTGTCATCAGCGAGGTATTCGCATGTTTAGCCCCGGGCTTGGAGAGAATAATGTGCCACAGTGAGCCTTGGTGTGTTGCTCTGTGGGTTTGCGAGTTTTGCGAATAAAGCGAATTTGTTTGGAGGGTGTGGGTGCTGCTATTGGGGCGGTGCAGGAGAATTTTATGAAATACGCGGAGGAAGAATAAAAAAGAATAAAAAAGGAGAGGATTGGTGATTTTTGGTGGGATAATATTTGTGTAGGCAAAAAAAAATATGTAAATTCGTAACGAAGAAAAAACCATATTTTATAAACTAAATATCAACCCATAATACCACACTTATCATGAGTTATTTAAAGTTTGATAAGAACCTGATGATTAATCTTGAGCAGTCGCTCCCCCGGGAGATACTGCGCACGAATCAGTTAGGCGCATATCACTGCACTACTATTGTGGGGGCCAACACAAGGAAGCAACATGGACTTTTGGTGATTCCCATACCGGAAATCGACGACAATAGCCATGTGCTACTCTCGTCGCTCGACGAAACGGTGATTCAGCATGGAGCACCTTTCAATCTTGGTCTGCACAGGTATGTCGGTGGTGTGTTTAGTCCGAACGGACATAAGTACATTCGTGAATATGATTGCGAGCGAGTGCCCACTCACACCTTCCGTGTGGGAGGCGTGATTTTGAAGCGCGAAAAGATTTTTATCACCAACGAGAATCGCATTCTTATTCGCTACACCTTGGTGGATGCTCATTCCAAAACTACTCTACAGTTTCGTCCCTTCTTGGCATTCCGCAATGCCAACGATTTGTGTATCGAAAATCAGGTGGCAAGCCGCGACTATCAAGAAGTGAGCAACGGCGTGTCGACTTGCATGTATGAGGGCTATCCCACGCTGTTTATGCAAGTGAGCAAAAAGCCAACATTCGTGTTCGACCCTCATTGGTATAAGGGTATAGAATATTTGAAAGACCAAGAGCGCGGAATTCCTTACACCGAAGACTTGTATGTGCCCGGCTACTTTGAGCTGGAAGTGAAGAAGGGAGAATCCATTATCTTCTCTGCCGGCGTGAGCGAAGTGGATACCACGAAATTGGATGCCATGTATGAAGACGAAATCAAGACCCGCACTCCGCGCACCAGTTTCTACAACTGCTTAAAAAATAGTGCCAAGCAATTTTATGTGACCAATGCCGATGGTCACTATATGCTTGCCGGCTATCCGTGGTTCAAACTCCGTGCAAGAGATGAATTTATTGCATTGCCCGGTTGCACACTGTCGAATCACCATCGTCCGGATTTTGAAAAAATTATGGACACTGCTGCCGAAGCCTTCACCACCTGGATGAAAACAGGTGAGCCCGACAAGCATTTGCAAGGCATTGATTTGCCGGATGTGCCTTTGTGGGCTATTTGGGCGATTCAGCGCTACTCGCACGACACCGATGTGCCCACCGCACGCAAGCGCTATGGCAAACTGGTGGCAGCCCTCGTTGACTTTATTATCGATGGCAAGCATCCACATTTGCAATTACACGACAACGGGCTGGTGGCTACCGATGGCACTAAGCAACCGATGTCGTGGATGGACGCATCCAAGCCCGATGGCACACCTATGATACCTCGCACCGGCTATTTGGTGGAATTTAATGCGCTATGGTATAATGCGCTGATGTTCTTAATTCAAATGTATGCCGACGACAAGCGGATGGTATCAAAGGTGGCACGCTGGACCAAGATTTCGGAAGCCTACGCCGCCTCGTTTGCTCCCACCTTCTTGAATGATTACGGATACCTCTACGATTATGTGAATGGCACCTACACCGATTTGAGCGTGCGCCCCAATATGGTGGTGGCAGTGGGCGTGGACCACACGCCGCTTGATAGGCGTCAGCGCAAACGCATACTCGATATCATCACCCGCGAACTGCTCACCCCGAAAGGCTTGCGCACCTTGAGCCCCAATAGCTATGGCTATAATCCCTGGTATGTGGGCAATCCCGAGCAGCGCGAAATGGCATATTTCTCCGGATCGGCACGTCCGTGGCTCATGGGTTTCTACTGCCATGCCTACGTGAAAGTGTTCGGCATAGGAGGCTTATCGTTTGTGAACCGTATGATGATTGGATTTGAAGACGAAATGTCGCAAGGCGGCATTGGCACATTGTCGGAACTCTACGACGGCAATCCGCCCTTTATTGGTCGCGGAGCAGTGAGTTTTGCTGCCAATGTGGGCGAAATACTTCGCGTGTTGCGCTTGTTGAAGAATCTTGATGTTTAACCGTAAAATGAAAAACCCTACGATATGAAAGCATTAATGTTTGGGTGGGAATTTCCCCCTCACATTCTTGGAGGTCTTGGAACCGCAAGTTACGGTCTCACCAAAGGTATGTACGACTGCGGCGATATGGATATCACCTTCGTGATACCCAAGCCATGGGGCGATGAAGAAAAGGGGTTTGCACACATTATCGGTGCCAACACCACTCCCATCGCCTGGCGCGACGTGAATGCCGACTATGTGCAAAGCCGCATCGGTCATGTGATGAGTCCGCAACTGTATTTCGATTTGCGAAATCATATTTATAGTGATTTCAACTATATGAACACCAACGATTTGGGATGTATAGAATTCTCGGGTCGTTATCCTGAAAATTTGGTTGAAGAAATCAACAACTATTCGATAGTGGCAGGTGTGATAGCGCGCACCGTGCCATGCGATGTGATACACTCCCACGACTGGCTCACCTATCCTGCCGGCATCCATGCCAAGCAAGTGACGGGCAAGCCCCTCGTGATTCATGTGCATGCCACCGACTTCGACCGCAGCCGCGGCAATGTGAACCCCACCGTGTTTAACATTGAAAAAGATGGTATGAACAATGCCGACCACATTATCACCGTGAGCAACCTCACGCGGCGCACTGTGATAGAAAAATATGGCATTTCTCCCGATAAAGTGACCACTGTGCACAATGCTGTGGAACCCTTGAGCCAAGAATTGCTCAATGTGGAAGTGCCGCCCAAGCACGACAAGGTGGTAACCTTCTTGGGTCGCATCACGATGCAGAAAGGTCCGGAATATTTTGTGGAAGCAGCAGCGCAAGTGCTGAGCAAAGTGCGCGGCGTGCAGTTTGTGATGGCAGGTGGCGGCGATATGATGGAGAAAATGATACGCTTGGCAGCGCGTCGCGGCATTAGCGACCGATTCCACTTTGCCGGATTCCTTCGCGGAAAAGAAGTGTATGAAATGCTCAAAGCCAGCGATGTGTATATCATGCCATCTGTGAGTGAGCCTTTCGGTATATCGCCATTGGAAGCCATGCAAATGGGTGTGCCGTCGATTATTTCAAAACAAAGCGGTTGCGCCGAAATTCTCAGCAATGTGATAAAGGTAGACTATTGGGACACCAATGCCATAGCCGATGCCATTTATTCCATTATCAAGTATCCCGCCATGTATAAAGAATTGCGCGAAAAGGGACTTGAAGAGGTGAATCAAATTGCATGGAAAAAAGCAGGTGCAAAGGTGATTGACATCTATAATAAACTCCTCAACAGATAGGAAAATAAATAATTAGCAAACAATAAAAAAACTATAAAGCAATGAAGGCAATTTGTTTTTATTTTCAAATACATCAGCCATTTCGCTTGAAGAATTACCGCTTCTTTGACATTGGTAACGACCATTACTATTACGATGATTTTGCCAACGATGAAATCATCACTCGCATTGCTCAGCGCTCTTACTTGCCCGCTAATGCAATGTTGCTCGACATGATTAAGCAATATGGCAAAAAATTTAAGGTGGCATTCTCTATTAGCGGTACGGCTTTGGAGCAACTCGAAGTGTACGTGCCCGAGTTTATTGAATCGATGAAGGAATTGGCAGATACAGGATGCGTGGAATTTTTGAGCGAAACCTATGCCCACTCGCTTTCGTCGCTCGAAGACCCGGATGAATTTGTGGCACAGGTGAAAGACCATGATAAGAAAATTTATCAGCTTTTCGGTCAGCATCCTAAGGTGTTCCGCAACACGGAGTTGATTTACGACGACGATATCTCTGCCATGGTGCAATCTATGGGATTTAAGGGTGTCATTACCGAGGGCGCAAAACACATTTTGGGTTGGAAATCGCCCAACTATGTGTATGCTTCCCCCGTGGCGCCCAAGCTCAAACTGCTGCTTAAGAATTCAAAGCTCAGCGACGATATCTCGTTCCGCTTTAGCAATCCGCAATGGGCATCTTATCCGCTCACAGCCGACAAATATATCGATTGGATTGCGGCATTGCCAGAAGAAGAACAATTGGTGAACCTATTTATGAACTATGAAACCTTTGGCGAAATGCAACCTCGCGAAAGCGGCATTTTTGAATTTATGAAGGCGTTGCCACGTTTTGCCGCCGAACGCGGAATAGAATTTCTCACCCCAAGCGAAGTGATTGCGAAAATGAAACCGGTGGGCGAAATGCCGGTGATGCACCCAATTTCGTGGGCAGATGAGGCGCGCGACACCAGCGCATGGTTGGGCAACACGCTTCAGCAAGAGGCAGTGAAAAAGCTCTATTCCATTGGCGAGCGTGTGCGCCTTTGCCAGGACCGCCGCATTAAGCAAGATTGGTACTATCTGCAAGCCAGCGACCACTTCTTCTATATGAGCACCAAGCACAATGACGACGGCAATGTGCATTCTCACTACAGCCCCTACGATTCGCCCTACACTGCATTCACCAATTATATGAATGTGCTGAGCGACTTTATGATTAGGGTGGAAGAGCAATATCCGGAATCAATCGACAATGAGGAATTGAATGCGCTGCTGCTCACTATTCGTAATCAGTCGAACGAAATCAGCCAGCTGAATCGTGAGGTGGAAATGCTTCGCAACAACATTGTGAAGGATACCACAGGCGATTTCCCGGTTGATGAGCCCGTGAAAGAAGTGAAGAAACCCGCAAAAAAAACGGCAAAGAAAACCACCAAAAAGGTAGCTAAAAACTAAGCATTTGCTCCAATACGACAAATTTGAGGACGAGCCAATTCGTCCTCAAATTTTTTATAGGGTGTGGCATTTTTCCAAAAAAATGGGTAACTTCGCATATAAATTTGAAATGATTTAGCTATGATGAAACGCTTGTTTTTAATTTTATTGATGGCGAATATGATTTCGCAATATGCTATGGCACAAAATCCTATCAAGTATCCAAGCACGAGAACCGTGAACCAGGTGGATGAGTATTTCGGCGTGAAGGTGGCTGACCCTTACCGCTGGCTCGAAGATGATAATTCTGCCGAAACCGAGCAGTGGGTGAAGGCGCAAAACCAAGTGACTCAAGCCTACATCTCGAAAATTCCTTTCCGCAATGCGCTGAAAGATAAGATGATGGCACTGCAAAACTATGAAAAGTGCGGGATTCCTTTCAAGCATCACGGCAAATACTTCTTCTATAAGAACAATGGTTTGCAGAATCAGAGCGTGCTGTATGAAATGGACTCGCTCGATGGCACGCCTCGTGAAGTGCTCGACCCAAACAAACTCTCCGACGATGGCACCGTGGCGCTGCAATCGGTGGATTTCTCGAAAGATGGAAGGTATATGGCTTACACCATTTCGCGGAGCGGTAGCGATTGGAATGAAATTTTTGTAAAAGATTTATCCACCGGAGAACTGCTTCCCGACCACATTGTGTGGGCAAAATTCACCAATGCTCAGTGGCAAGGTGATGGTTTCTATTATAGCGCTTACGATGCACCGGAGCGAGAACTTTCGAGCAAAAACGAATATCAGAAGGTGTATTACCACAAAATCGGCACTCCACAGTCGCAAGACGAACTCGTGTTCCGTAGTTTTGAGGAACCTTTGATGTTCCACATGGCTTATGTGAGCGAAGATGAACGCTTTGTGTATATGTATCAGAGCGGTGGCGATGGCAATGTGCTGTTGGTGAAAGACACTAAGAGCGAAAACCCTCGCTTCATTCGTCTCAACAACTCCTACGACTACAATTTCAGCCCCGTGGGTAACGATGATAAGCATATTTATATTTACACCAACGAGAATGCCCCTATGGCAAAGGTGCTTGTGTTCGACATCGACAATCTGGGCGTGGGCAAAGGCCGTGAGTTTATTGCCGAGGGCGACGCAATGCTCACATCGCTCCAAAAGGCAGGCAAAAGTCACTTTATCGTGAATTATGAGAAAGATGCCGCAAGCCACGCTTATCTGCTGGACATGCAAGGCAAGAATTTGGGCGAAATTCTGCTTCCTGGCATCGGCTCCGCTGGTTTTAGCTCATCGGAGGACACCGACGAGGTGTTCTATAACTTCACCAGCTACACCACTCCAGGCTCTATCTATTCTTATGATATGGCTACAGGCAAGTCGAAACTCTTCTGGAAGCCCAACGTGAAGTTCGACAGC
>SFWW01000074.1 GCA_004559845.1 bacterium | reverse complement strand
ACTTCGTCGCGGATCTCTTGCCGTTTCTGTCTCGGCAGACTCTGAAATTTTATCATCTTTTTGCTCTTTTAGGAGTCAACTTTTTTCAGGGCGAGACAGGGGGTGCCGGGCGATGTAGTGGGCTACGGCGTGGGTGGTGTTTGGCGGGATGATTTCATTTGCGATGGCTTTTACCTCGGGGAAGGCGTTTTCTACTGCCACGCTGCGGGTGGCTACTTGCATCATGGGAATGTCGTTGCGATTATCGCCAAACACTACCAATTGCTGTGCGCCCACCTCGGCTTTCATGCGCTGCACGGCGGCTGCCTTGCTCACGCCGGGGGCATAGATTTCGAGCAGTCCGGCGCCGGGGTCGAAGATGTCGTGGTAAAACACCGCCGCGCAATCCACTGTGGCTTTCACTTGCTCGTACACCGGGCGTAAGCGCTCATAGTTTTGCATCGAAAAAATGAGCATGGCATCGGCTGTGCACTGCTCGTAGGGAGGCGAATCGAGCACAAATTTCTTCAATTCAAGGTGTTGGCGGGAGGCGAATCGAGCACAAATTTCTTCAATTCAAGGTGTTGGCGCTCTGCCACAAAAGCCTCCTCTTGTGCCGACATTTGCCCTATGTGGTGCGCTTGAATCATCCGCCCGTAGCGGCGATACACGAATGGCTGAATGCCATGGCGGGCATAGATGCGGCAAATGGCATTCACCGTGTGGGGCTCAATCACATTCACATGGCTGTAGTCGCCCTTGGCGGCATCCCAGGTGGCTGCGCCATTCATCACGATGAAAGGTAGCCGCGTGTGCAAGCGGCTCAGCATCGGCACCACCGTGGCAGGGGTGCGCGCTGTGGCGACTGTGAACGCCAGCCCCGCATCCAGCAAAGGATTGAGAAGTGCCACCGTTTCGCTACTGATACGCGAATCACCATCCAGCAGCGTGCCATCCAAGTCGGATATATATAATGTATGTACCATTTATTTTGTGCCCAAAAGTCAATAAGACAAATGTCTTAACTTCTTAACTTCTTAACTTCTTAACTTCTTAACTTCTTTAACTTCCAAACTTCTTTAACTTCCAAACTTCATTCCTCAAAGAGCGAGAGCTGTTTGTGCTCAAGGTTAAAACTCTTTCGGTGGTAGGGCGTGATGCCATATTTTTCAATGGCAGCATAGTGCGCCTTTGTGGGGTAGCCCATGTTGTGTTCCCAGCCATACTGAGGAAATTCCTCCGCAATGGTGCGCATATATTCGTCGCGATGCGTTTTGGCAAGAATCGACGCTGCGGCAATGCTCATCATCGTGGCATCGCCCTTCACGATAGTGCGGTAGGGAATATCGCGGTAAGGCTTAAACCGATTGCCATCCACGAGGATGAATTCCGGTTGCTCCTTCAGCTGCTCCAGCGCGCGGTGCATGGCAAGGATGGATGCATTGAGGATATTGATTCGGTCAATCTCTTCGGGCCACACATGCGCCACCGCCCACGCCCGAGCCTGCTGCTCGATGATGGGTCGAAGCATATTGCGCTTGCGTTCCGACAGCTGTTTGCTATCGTTGATGATCTCGTTATGGAAATCATCGGGCAAAATCACGGCAGCCGCCGTAACCGGCCCCACAAGGGGTCCACGCCCCGCTTCATCGCACCCGGCTTCTATTCTTCCCGCCTGCAAAAAGAGTTTTAAATCCATGCGCAATTGATTTTTTCTACTATTATTAACGCACGCATCCCCGCTTTTATTGCATCGCATAATGCCTCAACAGCGCATCGTGGGGCGGGGGTGAAACAAACCGATAACATTTTTATCACAATTTTGTAACAAAGGTGTTGTGTATCAGTCAAAAACACTGCTTTTATAATAGAAATTATCTATAGTGTAAAAATTTTTAGATAAATAATTTGAAATTACTAAAATTTATTTTAAGTTTGCAAAAGAAATGCAAAAACCGCCATTGTGATTTTCAACATTTATCATTACATTTACCACTAAAATCTAAAAAATAACTATGGCTCAAGAAATAGAAAGAAAGTTTCTCGTAAAAGGAGATTTTAAGGCTGAAGCATTCAAAGCCACTCGCATCACTCAAGGATACCTCTGCTCGGTGCCCGAACGCACCGTGCGTGTGCGCGTGAAAGGTGACAAGGGCTTTATCACCGTGAAGGGCATTAGCAACGCCAGCGGTGCTTCACGTTTTGAATGGGAAAAAGAAATTCCCGTAGAGGAAGTGCGCGCGCTGCTCGAATTGGCGGAACCCGGCGTAATCGACAAAACACGCTACTTGGTGAAAGCCGCCGACGGTGTCCACACTTGGGAAGTGGACGAATTCTACGGCGACAACGATGGCCTTACCGTGGCTGAAGTGGAACTCGCCGACGAAAACGAAGCCTTCTCGCAACCCGAATGGCTCGGTGAAGAAGTTACCGGCGACCCCAAATACTTCAACTCGATGCTTATGAAGAATCCCTACAAAAATTGGAAATAAGCATCTTTAAGCATCATATTTTTTTTCTAAATCAGCACCAACCACAATGAACCCCCATCCCACAAAAGCATCCTCTCCTAAATATCGGGTTGTATCGTAGGCTTTCCACCCAATCTCATCAAAAAATACAGGCTAAATATTTTTTTATGGCGTTAATTTTCTTTGTACTCTATGAAATTGTATTAATTTTGTAACAAATTTCACAAAATAGAGATATTCTGCGGAATATGGATGCATTAATCAACGTATTTTCCCTTTTAGGTTCGCTTGCTCTATTCCTCTACGGAATGAAAATCATGAGCGAGGGCCTTGAAAAATTTGCCGGTGAACGCTTACGCGCTATTTTGGCAGCAATGACCAAAAATCGTGTTATGGGTGTTTTTACCGGTATTTTTATTACTGCGCTCATTCAATCCTCTTCTGCCACCACGGTGATGGTGGTGTCGTTTGTCAACGCCGGATTGATGTCGCTCGTTCAGTCAATTGGTGTGATTATGGGTGCCAATATCGGTACCACGGTCACGGCATGGATTATTTCTGCCATAGGCTTTAAGGTGAATATTGCCGCCTTCGCCATCCCGCTTCTTGCCATAGGTATGCCGCTCATTTTTTCGGGCAATAGCAAGCGCAAGAGCATTGGCGAATTCGTGTTTGGCTTCTCTTTCTTGTTTATGGGCCTATCCTTTTTGCAAAATTCTGCCACGGAGCTGAATATGGGCGAAATGGTGGCTTCCATGCTTGCCACCCTGCCGGTGGATTCGTTTGGCACCATCTTGCTCTTTGTGCTGGTGGGTGCTGTGGTGACGATGATTGTGCAGGCGTCGGCTGCCACCATGGCTATCACTTTGATGCTCTTTGATATGCACATTCCGGGCTTCGGATTCGAGCAGGCTGCTGCACTGGCGATGGGGCAAAACATTGGTACCACTATCACGGCGTTTATGGCGTCGCTCACTGCCAACACGCAGGCGCGCCGTGCCGCTTTGGCGCACATGTTCTTCAATGTGTTTGGCGTGGTGGCTGTGCTCTGTGTGTTCTATCCCGCGTGCGATGCCGTGCGCTGGTTTGTGACCGATGTGCTCCACATCAAGAGCAACGACCTCTTCTTGCTTTCCGCTTTCCACACCGCTTTCAATGTGCTCAACACGCTCATTCTCATCTGGTTTGTGAAGCAAATTGAGCGTTTTGTGTGCCGTGTGCTTCCCGAAAAGGGCACCGACGAAAATTTACCGCGCTTGAAATACATTTCTGCCGGCTTGCTCTCCACTGCCGAACTTTCGCTCCTTGAAGCCCGCAAAGAGATTGCCCTGATGGGACAGCGATGCCAAAGGGCGTTCGATTTGGTGGTGAGTATGCATGGCATTGAGAAGGACGATGATTTTAATGCCATCTTTAAAAAGGTGGAAAAATACGAGGGCATCACCGACAATATGGAGTATGAAATTGCACACTATCTGCAGCAAGTGGCTGATGGACATCTTTCTGATGAGGCTAAACGCCAAATTCAGCGTATGCTCCGCGAGGTTGACGACTTGGAGAGTGTGGGCGACTGCTGCTACAATTTGGCGCGTACGCTTTCGCGTAAGCGCACCAAGTGTAAGGAGCACTTCACACAAGAGCAAATGATTCATATCTCGGAAATGGAACAATTGGTGAAACTCTCGCTTATGCAAATGATCGAAACCCTTGAAATGCCCGAAGGCGAGGGACACGACATTTCGAAGAGCTACGAAACCGAGCGCGAAATCAATGCTTTGCGCACCAGCCTGCGCGACAACAACCTGCTCCAAATCAGTGCCGGTGTCTACGACTACGATTTGGGCGCTTTCTACATCGATTTGGTGAACGGTATGGAAAAACTCGGCGACCACGTGCTCAATGTGGTGCAAGCCAAGGCGCGCCAAAAGGTGTAAGCCCCATTTCTCTCCGGGCTGAGAATGCGCTTTTTTGATGCGCTCAGATGATGAAAATCAGGAAATGGAATGCTGAGGAAATTAATCAACTTTTTGAAAAACTGGACACTGCCTTCTGCCATTGTGGGTGGTGCCGGTTTGTATTTCCTGTTTGCTTACATTCCTGCCATCGACGCCTTTTCCACCACCGCCGGGCAAGTGTTCGACGAGGTGCTCCCTTGGTTTTTGTTCGTGATTCTTTTCACCACTTTTTTGAAAATCGACTACAAACAGTTGCGGTTCGAAAAATGGCATTTTTGGATGTGTTTCACCCAGCTGTTTATGGTGTTCACCTTGGTGGGATGCGTGCTCTATTTCCATATCGATGGACCCGATTTGGTGCTGATGGAATGCGTTATCACCTGTGTGATAGGTCCATGCGCCGCAGCTTCGGCGGTGGTTACTGCCAAATTGGGCGGCAGCCTTGAATCCATGACCACCTACACTTTTGTGTCGAACAGCCTCACCGCCATCCTCATTCCACTCTGCTTTCCCCTCATCGACCACAATGTGGTGATGGATTTCGGCACCGCTTTTTTGATGATTATGAGCAAAGTGTGTATGATTTTGGTGGTGCCCATGGCGCTTGCCTATGTGGTGAAACGCCTGCTGCCACAGTTTCAGCGCCTGGTGGTGGCGCAAACCGACCTCTCGTTCTACCTTTGGGGATGTTCGTTGGCTATCGTTACCGGTATCACATTTCGAAACATTATGCACTCCGATGCACCCCTTTCGCTACTCGGCACCATCGCCGTAGTGAGTTTTGTGCTTTGCGTGATTCAATTTTCCGTGGGCAGAAACATCGGGCACTTTTTCGGGCGGACAGTGGAAGGCGGACAGGGCTTAGGCCAAAAAAACACCGCCTTTGCCATTTGGGTCTCCAGCGCCTACCTCCACCCATTAGCAGCAGTGGGCCCCGGCTGCTACATCATCTGGCAAAACGCCATCAATAGCCTCGAACTCTACCACAAAAGACCCTAACCCCCCACTAAATAACAGCCACACCCCCCCATTGCAGGGGCGCAATATTTTGCGCCCGCCCCACGCTGCCCCCCGGCAGGTAATGACTGCAAAATCACACCACTATGCTATATCTATAGTCTCTATAGCACCTATAGCATTATAGCCGGCGTAGCCGGAGCATAGAGCCTCTTGTTTAGATGGATTTGAGGAGGGTGTAGATGCACTCCCGACCGGTGTTCATCAGCAGGTCAAGGATGCTGAGGTTGGGGAGAAAGCCGTGGCGCGCTGCCCACACTTGGTGGTAGGGCACAGTGTTGATAGCGAGGGCATCGGGCTTTTTTCCGCCAATTTTTCCGCGTAAATCGATGGCTTCGGCGGTGATTTCCGGTGTGATGTCGGTGGTGATGATTTCGATGGGGAGGTCGAGAAAGTCGATGATGAGTGCTTGCAATTGGGTGTTGAAATTCAAAAGCGAACTTTGGTTGCCGTGGATGATATCGTGCAAGTCGGGTGCGATATAGTCGAAATAGGGCGATTTGCCGTATGCCGAATAGAGGGCGCCCCAATGCAGATGTCGCCAATTGCCGTGCTCCGATATGCGCACGGCATACATAGGTGTGTGCATCAAATGGGAGGCGCTTTGCAGTGCGATGGTGAGGCGTTGCGCGCCGTTGGGTCCGTCGATGATGTAGCGGTGATGGCTATGGCGCAGGGGGAGGCGCGTTTCGTTGCGGTCCACATACACCTTTTGCGCCGCCACCATGGCGGCATAGCATCTCACGCTGCCTGCAGCCATACTCCCCATCACAATGGCTCGCCCTTTTTCAAGCATCACTTGTCGGGGTTTGCGCTTTTGAAAATTCTGTCCCAACGAATGCTTTGCAGCAGGGGTTTGTCGGGGTCAAACGAAATAATCACAAACATTGGTTGACCGATGATGTGGTCTTCGGGCACAAAGCCCCAGTAGCGGGAGTCGCTCGAATTGTCGCGGTTGTCGCCCATCATCCAGTAGTAGTCCATCTTGAAGGTGTAGTGGGTGGCAGGCTTTCCATTGATGAAAATGGTGTTGCCTTTCACTTCCACCGAGTTGCCTTCGTAATTTTTGATACAGCGAATATAGTAGGGCAAATTTTGGAGCGAGAGCTTGAGTGTGGCGCCTTTTTTGGGAATCCACAGTGGGCCGTAGTCGTTGTGTGTCCAGCTTTTTTGCACGCCCAGCGGATAGGTGAGCACCGAGTCCATCGGGTTACTTTCGGCGATGGTGAGGGTGCGCACTTGCTTCACGTAGGGCTGTGCTTCGATGGCTTTTTTGGCGTCTTTGGTGAGTGGCATTGCATACCACAATTCTTTGCCGTAGGGCGATTGTCCGTTGCCCAAACTCCGCGCTTCGTTGCTGATTTTCAGCTCGTCGAGCAAATCCACGGGTAGCGGTGTGCCATCGGTTTCGATGATGTAGTTGCGTTGCATATTTTGAGGTTCGGGTAGCGGTTTGCCGTTGATATACACGGTGCCGTTTTTCATGGTGAGTGTTTCGCCGGGCAATCCGATGCACCGTTTCACGTAGGCATCGCGGCGGTCCACCGGGCGATACTTCACCTTGCCAAATCTGTCGCTATTCGCCCACACGGCGGCACGCCCCACTTCGTAGCAAAGGCTGTAGTAATCGGGGTTGGGCACCTTGGTGGCTACGGTGTCGCCGGCGGGGAAGTTAAACACCACAATGTCGCCGCGCTCCACGCCTCTGTAGCCTTTCAGCCGATGGTACGCCCACTGTGGCGATTCAATGTAGCTGTCGAATCCGCCGGGTAGGGTGTTTTGCGCCAGCGGGAAGTGGAGGGGTGTTTGCGGCACGCGCGGTCCGTACACCATTTTATTCACCCAAAGGAAGTCGCCGGTGAGGAGCGTTTTCTCCAATGAGGATGATGGAATTTGGTAGTTTTGACCCACGAAGAGAAACAAAAAATACACCAGCACCAAAGCATACACAATGGCGTCGACCCAACTCATCACTTTCCGAACAATAGGGTTTGGCGAAAATTTCCACCAGTTCCAGGGTATGAATTTGGTGATATAAATGTCGAATAGCAAAAACCAAAACACGAGCACCCACCAGCTACCAAGCCATGCCACCCAGCCAAAAAAGATGACTGACACCGCCGCAAATCGTATCCAGCGTGAGCGTTGTATCCGGCTCAGGCGCTCTTTTAGCATGCCGGTTTGCTTCACCGCCATGGGCTCTGCTTTCGTTTTTGCTTCAATGCTGCTATTTTGCTTGTTCTCTTCAAAATTGTTCATATAGTATCTATCTTAGTTTTTTGAGTTCAAAATTTCAACCCGTACAATTTGCAAATTTAGCACAAAAACTTTTTATATCCATCATTCCTGCACAAAATTTCCACCTTGCAAGCACCAAAACACCACCCGATATGCAGAAACGTTCAAGACCTCTGAACTTGGACGCATCAAGTTCCTCCTTCTTCTTCGTCAGATGGCTATATCGTCAGATGAAAAGGTTCACATTGGCCTGTTCGGCTCGTTCCATATAGCTTGCCACACCTCCCACGGTGACGTTGTCGAGCAGTTCCTCGCGCTTGACGCC
>SFWW01000073.1 GCA_004559845.1 bacterium | reverse complement strand
ATCTTCAAGCGTAAACTGTTTCTGACCTTCGGCACACACCGCCGCACAAATCACCGCCACCATCACCAAGCAGCGAGCCAACCAAAATTTCTTCATAAAAAAATCAACAACTAACGTCTAATCCAATTATGCATTATGCATTGATTAAGCATTATGAATTATGATTGAGATTCAAACCACACCCCCGCCCATAAATTCGCGCAAGAGGCTGGTTTTGGGCACATCGCGAGGGCTGATGGGCTCAAAGCACTGCAAAAACATCAGCAAGCGGTGTGCCTCGGAGTGTTCGGGCACATTGGGAGCCACTTGTTCGAGGATGGGGAGCGCATATTGCTTCATCACTGGCAATTCGCACACAATGCTTGAATTGAAAATGGCGTCGGCATTCTCTTGATAGGGGAAAATCCATTTCTCTTCGCCTTTGCGCACGCGAGGCCAGCGGTTAATCGTTTCCTGCGCACTATAGCCGCGGCTCTTGTAGTCGCGCACAATGCAGCGCAGCAAGCGGCAGTCGGAAGTGGATATCCAGTTGTGGTCGTCAATATTGAGGGTGGCAAGAGCCGACACATAGATGCGGAATTTCTGTTCTTCCGGAATGAATTGCGTGAGTTCGGGATTCAGGCAGTGCAACCCTTCGAGCAGCAACACATTATCGTCTTCAAGGCGTAGGGTGTTGCCGCGATATTCGCGTTTCCCGGTTTCAAAATTATAGGTGGGCATATCCACTTCTTTGCCGTCGAGCAAATCGCGCATGTGCTGATTAAAGAGCTCGAGGTCCACCGTGTGGAGATTCTCGAAGTCGTATTCGCCGTTTTCGTCGAGCGGCGTATCGAGTCGATTCACGAAATAATTGTCGAGCGAAATCATTTTCGGACGCAAAAATTTGGTCACTAAGTGCGTTGCCAAGCGCTTGGTGGAGGTGGTTTTACCACTCGACGATGGTCCCGCTATGAGCACAATCCGGGCACCGCCACGCTTAAATCGCTCCGCTATTTGGGTGGCTATCGAACCCAACACTTGCGAGTGGATGGTTTCGGCTATGTTGATGATTTCAGCCACACGTTTCGCCTTTATCGCCTTATTGAGCTCGCTCACATCACTCACATTGATAATATGGTTGATGGCTTTGCGCTCCATAAAGGCATTGAATATCTTTTCGTGCTTGCCGGCTTTGGCGGGAATATTGGGGTTTTCTGTGTCCGGACACAAGAGCAACATGCCATCTTTGTAGGGAACAAGGTCGAAGGTGTCGATATGACCCGTAGAGGGCGCTAATGGACCCTGAAAACTGTCAATAATGTCGTCGAGCTTGTAATACACGGTGTAGAGTTGCTTGGAATACGACAAAAACCGTACCTTGTCGTTCATACCTTGCTTGCGAAACATATTGAGCACTTCCACTGTGGGGCGCTCGTGCCTAACGAAGGGCATATCTGCAGCAATAATCTCTTTCACGCGCTGCTTGAGCTGCTTCACCGTGGTGCCATCCACTCGTGAATGATTGTGCTTAAACGTACAAAAATAACCTTTTCCGATGGCGTGAGGCACGGCGAGGCGCTCGTTAGGGAAAAGGTCTTTAGTGGCTTTGTGTAATATCATCACCAGCGAACGGGTGTAGGTCCTTCGACCCGGCACCGAGGAGCGGTCAATAAATTCTACGTGTTTCGGACCATATAGCGGATAAGCCAAATGCTTGTCCCGATTATTCACCATCACACTGATGGGCTTAAAAGGAATACGGTCCTTGATTCGTTCATACACACATTGAAGCGTTTCGCCCCCTTCCACATCAATATACTCACCGATATTGGTGCAAAAGATTCTCAGTTCGTTGTCCATGACAAATTAGCAATAAAATGGATATTCGAATTTTATTCCACAAAGATAAGCATATTATTTAACTTAAGCAAATCCATCTCCCACGCCCAAATCCACACCCACCCAACCCACAACACCCCCGCCCCTCCACACCCACTATCCCCTCTATAGTCACTATAGTATCTATAGCCACTATAGCCTCTATCCCCTCTATCCCCTCTATAGCCACTATAGCATCTATAGCCACTATAGCCCGCCTCTCAATGCCCACACCCACGCCACCCCCACAGGCGCAGTTTTTTTTCGGCGAAGCCGACTTTTTCTCCGCGAAGCGGCTTTTTTTTCGGGCGGCGAGGGATGTGAGTGGCGCGCACAGCGAGCCACCGTGGGCGCGAGCGGGAGAAAGCCGAAAAACACATTTTTGGCTTTCTCCCGCTCGATGTCCCACGAAAGGGCTTTAGCCCTCACATCCCCGCCTCCCGACTTTTTGTTCTCTTCCATCCCACAAACCCCATCCCATCCCACAAACCCCATCCCCTTTTACGGCTCAAAATGAGCAAAATATGTTATAAAAATATGTTATACAACATAAATCACACTCTCCAAAAAATTTTTTCAAAAAAAACGAAATTTTTTGCCCCAAAAATTTGTTTTGTAGATAAAAGTTTTTCTATATTTGCCACAGAAAAAGCGTGTGAACTCTTTATTATGCACAGCTCCTCAGTGAGCCAAGTGTAATTTACAAATCATTTAGTCTAAATTTCCCTGCGTCGTTGAATTGATGGGTTGCATGGGAATGTAACCGTTGGTTTCAAACGACAAATGAAGGCTTTCCTTTCTCAACATAAGGGTAGCCTTCATTTCTTTTAACCCTCCCCCCCCACACCCACCAAAAAAATTTGACAAGGCAGTCCCTGTTCAAAAAAATCCCCCACACAATCTCCTCAACACCCTCTATAGCCTCTATAGCATCTATAGCGTCTATCGCCTCTATCCCCCACAGGCGCAGTTTTTTTTCGGCGAAGCCGACTTTTTCTTCTCCTCCATCCCTCGACCCCAAATAAAACCATCCCCCAAAAGCATCCCCAAATTCCATCCCCCCAAATCCCGTCACAAATTTTTCGCCGCATAACTTTGATAACTCCCGCCTTTTCAGTATTTTTGTAGTTTGTTACGATATTAAGTTTCGCAAGCCGAATTTTTCGCACCGGCTCCCGCCCACAACGGCAGCCGAAGACCAAAACTTGCGAACCCCAAACACTTACTACCAATCAACGATGAACGAAGCGCTTTTAAGTCAACTTTTTCTCAAAGACACTGCCTTTCAAGATTTGATGCGGCAGCGCATCACCAATGTGCTGCTCATCGCATCCACCTACGATGCATTTATGATGGAGGAAGACGGCCGTGTGGAGGAGCAAATCTTTATGGAATACATGTCGCTCAATCTCTCCTCACCGCCCCGCGTAACGCGTGTACCCAACTATGAGGCGGCTTTCGCTGCCATCAAGGAGAAGGATTTCAACCTCATCATCGCTATGCCGGGGGTGGATGTGAGCGAAACCTTTGTGCGAGGAAAAGACTTTAAGCAATTGCGACCGCATGTGCCTTTCGTGGTGCTCACACCTTTCTCTCGTGAGGTGTCGCGCCGATTGCAAAACGAAGATTTTTCTGCCGTCGACTATGTGTTTAGCTGGC
Source organism: bacterium (assembly GCA_004559845.1). Taxonomy (GTDB): domain Bacteria; phylum Bacteroidota; class Bacteroidia; order Bacteroidales; family Muribaculaceae; genus Sodaliphilus. Next base: position 4,957 of record SFWW01000073.1, on the reverse strand, counting down.
TGGGTAATGTGGATTTGCTGGTAGCTATCATCAAACTCATCGAAGATAAAATGAATGCCGAAAACGATATCTCGCAGGTGGGCATTCAAATGATTCTTTTGGTGGAGGACTCGGTGCGCTTCTATTCGTCGATTCTCCCCACGCTCTATAATTTTATTCTCCGCCAGTCGCGTCGCTTCTCCACCGAGGCGCTCAATGCCCACGAAACCATGATGCGTATGCGGGGACGTCCCAAGGTGATGCTTGCGCGAAACTACGATGAAGCCATCGAACTCTACAACAAATACAGCAAACACATTCTGGGCGTTATCAGCGATGTGTCGTTTGTGCGTGGCGACGTGAAGGATAAGCAAGCGGGTTTGAAATTGGCGAATTATCTCCGAAGCCAAGACCCCAATTTGCCGATCATCATTGAGTCGAGCGATTCCGAAAATGCCGAACACGTGGCGGATTTTAACGGCACGTTCCTTGATAAAAATAGCAAAAAACTACCTGTCGACTTGGGCAATGCCGTGATGAAGAATTTCGGCTTTGGCGATTTTGTGATTATCAACCCGCAGTCGGGCGAGGAAATAATGCGTATCCGAAATCTGAAGGAGTTTCAAGACAATGTGTTCAATATCCCCGCCGATTCGCTCCTCTACCATGCTCAGCGCGACCACATTTCGCGATGGCTCTATTCGCGCGCGCTCTTCCCCATTGCTCAGGTGGTGAAAATGCACCGATTTCGCGACATTAGCGAGGCTCCTGCCGTGCGACAACTCTTTTTCGACCTCATCGTGAAATATCGAAAAATGAAAAACCGGGGCGTGGTGGCTGAATTTCACAAAGACCGTTTCGACCGATATAGCAATTTTGCACGTATCGGTAAGGGTAGCCTTGGCGGTAAGGGTAGGGGATTGGCATTTATCGATGCGATGATCAAAAACAACCCTGTGTGCGACAATTTTGAAGGCGTGGTGATTCGCATCCCGCACACCGTGGTGCTTTGCACCGATGTGTTCGACGAGTTTATGGAGGCTAACGCGCTCTATCCTTTGGCGCTTTCCAATATCTCCGACGCCGAAATCCTCCGGGCGTTTGTCGATGCACACCTTCCCGAATCGGTGATGGCTGACCTCAATGCGCTCTACGATGTGCTCGACGGACCCCTCGCGGTGCGTAGCTCGAGCTTGCTCGAAGATAGCCACTATCAGCCTTTTGCCGGGGTCTATTCCACCTATATGGTGCCTCATTTCGCCGACCGAAAGCGCACTATCCGTTTGCTGGCCGATGCGGTGAAAGGGGTCTATGCTTCGGTGTTTTTTGCCGATAGCAAGGCGTATATGGTGGCAACACGTAATGTTATCGACCAAGAAAAAATGGCGGTTATCATTCAAGAGGCGGTGGGACAGCAGCATGCCGACCATTTCTACCCGTCGTTTGCCGGCGTGGGACGCTCGCTCAATTATTATCCCGTGGGCGACGAACTCCCTGCCGATGGCGTGGCTGAAGTGGCGGTGGGTTTGGGCAAATACATCGTGGATGGGGGCATGGCGCTCCGCTTTTCACCCCGACACCCTTCCCACGTGCTCCAAACCTCTACCATCGATTTGGCGTTGCGCGACACACAGCGCTATTTCTACGCCCTATCTACCAATGTCCCGCAGCAGGATTTCTCTATCGATGAGGGATTCGATATTGAGCGACTGAAGGTGGATGATGCCGCTAAACAAGGCCATTTGAAATACCTCGTTTCTACCTACGATTACCAAAACGACCGCCTTGTCGACACCGATGAGGGTATGGGCCGTAAGGTGGTTACCTTTGCCAATGTGCTTCAGCATGGGGTGTTCCCTTTGGCGCAATCCCTCGATTTTATGCTTTCCACCGGACAGCAGGAAATGGGACGACCCGTGGAAATTGAATTTGCCGGTGTCCTGGCTTCGCCGGATGAAATGAAGAATGGCGTGCGTGGCTCGCTCTACTGGCTACAAATTCGCCCGATGGTCGACCGACGCGAAATGCTCGATGAGGAGGTGATGAACGCACCACATCAGCAAGTGCTCATTAGCTCCAACAGTGCACTCGGCCATGGCATGATGGATGGCGTGAAACACGTGGTGATGGTGAAGCCGGATTCGTTTTCTATGGCAAATAATGTGCAAATTGCTGAGGAAATTGCAAAAATTAATCGTAACTTTACATCCTCGGGCGAGGGCTACATCCTCATTGGCGTCGGACGATGGGGCTCGTCGGATGCCGCTCTGGGCATTCCCGTGAAGTGGGCACACATTTCCGCAGCAAGGCTTATCGTGGAAATGGCAGCACCACACAATGCCATTGAGCCGAGCCAGGGCACCCATTTCTTCCAAAATCTTACCTCTTTCGGGGTGGGATACCTCACGGTGGGAATGAATGCCGACCAAGGATTCGTCGACCTGCAATACCTCAATGCCTTGCCGGCGGACTACGAATCTGAGTGGGTGAGAATCGTGCGTTTCAACCAACCTCTACCCGTGGCTATCAATGGCATGAAGGGAAAAGCTATCGTGCTCAAACCCGAATAAAATAAAAGAAGTAAATTAATAAATAAGCAAAAAGCCATTATGCATTAAGCATTTAATTAAAATTATGCATTATGCATTATGAATTATAAATTAAATTAGCTTTATGGGATTTTTCAATGGAATTAAAAGAGCGCTCGGTTTCTCTGAAAATGGCGACGAACACGACGACGAACTCGATGGTATCGATGGCAGAGCAGCACGCTCCCCCTATGTCAACCCGTTCAAAAACGATAAACCGGCGGCTGACGAACCAAACAAAACACCCTCTCAGCCCTACACGGCACCAACCACATCTTTGGGAGATGCCGAGGAGGGTATTGTGCCTATGAGTAAGCACATGGCGGCGAAACAAGCGGCTGCCACCCACACCACGCCCGATTCCACACCATCCCACACCCCTGCACACACCCCTGCACAGGTGCATCAAGCTGTACCGGCCGGTTTGGAAAAGGATATCAATGCCGTCCTACAGTCATATTTCGCCTCACATGGCTCACAACAAACCGACGACGATTCGCTTCGCTCCCGACTGAAACAAAGCGAGGACCAACGACGTGCTCTCCAAGCACGCTACAACACGCTATCGCAGCGTGTCTCCGATATGGAAAGCGAAGCCGAAAAGGCTGAAGTGGAGAAAAAAGCGCTGCTCAACAAACTCAAAGTGGCGCAAATGCAAGCCAATAAGTCTGACAACGATGCGCTCAACCAACAAATCGATAGCATCGCTGCAGAATACAAGGAGAAAATGGAACTTACCAACGCGCTCCTAAATGAAATTCGCTCCGAAGCTGTGCGTAAATCAAAGGAGGCGGAACAACTGCGCGAACAACTCCTCGAACTACAAAAATCCGACAAACAATCGCAAGAAAATTCTACCATTCTTCAGCAAAAAATCAAGGATGCACAAGCCTCTATCAATCAACTCGAACAGCAATTGGCACAAGCCGAGCAAAATATTCAACTGAAAAACGATGAAATTCAGCAAATGAAGGAGTCGTACATCGATGCCGAAAGCGAAAAACAAATGCGCTCCGAAATGCAACAAATGCTTGACGAAGTGGAGGCGTTTAAAGATAAGAAAAACAAAGAATTAGACGACACTAAACTACAACTCAATCAGGCAAAACAACAAATAAATAACGCTGAAACTCAAAATAATAAACTCAAACAAGAAGTGGCTGAACTCAAACGACAAGCTGCCGACACAGCAGAACAACATCGTCGACGAGACCTCAACCTCGCTAACCAAATTAATCAACTCAAAGACGAACTAAAAGCCGCTAAAAAAGCCATCAAACAGCAAAACGAAACACTCGAAAAGGCGAACAACCAAAATGAAACCATCGCCAATGAGTGCGAATCGCTACGCATCGAATTGCAAAACAACAACAAGGATTATCAACAACTGCGCAACGAATACAACCTCGCTATAGCACAAATCGATGAACTAAAACAAGCCAACGCTGTGCTCGCAATCAATGGCACAATTAGCATCCGAACTCATACAACAAGCAGAAGAAACCCCCGAACAAGAAACCACCCCCGAACCCGCCCTCGAGCCCGCCCCCGAGCCGGAACCCGCTCCGGAATCTGCCCCTGCCCCCAAAGAAAAGCAAGAGCCCACTCCCGCCCCCGAGCCGGAATCAGCCCCTGCCCCCAAAGAAAAGCAAGAGCCCGCCCCCGAGCCCGAGTCCGAGTCGGAATCATCCCCCGCCTCCAAAGAAAAGCAAGAGCCCGCCCCCGAGCCCGAGCCGGAATCAGCCCCTGCCCCCAAAGAAAAGCAAGAGCCCGAGCCCGCCCCGGAATCAGCCCCCGCCCCTAAAGAAAAGCAAGAGCCCACTCCCGAGCTCGCTCTGGAATCAGCCGCCGCCCCCAAAGAAAAGCAAGAGCCCGCTCCCGAGTCCAAAGAAACCAACGACACGGAATTCGACGCATTCCTCGACGCCCCCATCCAACAAACCGGCTCCCGCCCCCGAGCCCGAACCCGAACCCGCCCCCGAGCCCAAAAAACCCGACGCCCGCCAAATGTCCCTCTTCTAACCCTCTATAGCAATCTATAGCCTCTATAGCCACTATAGCAATCTATAGCCACTATTCCACCCACTTGTAGGGGCGCAATATTTTGCGCCCGCCCCTGCAATGCCCCTCTAGGTTGTATCCCGCTATCAGACAGCGCATTAAATGTAGGGGCGCAATATTTTGCGCCCGCCCCTGCAATGCCCCCACCAGGTTGTATCCCGCTATCAAACAGCGCATTAAATGTAGGGGCGCAATATTTTGCGCCCGCCCCTCAATGTGCACCCACCCAGCCGCCCACGCCAACCCCCACAGGCGCAGTTTTTTTTCGGCGAAGCCGACTTTTTTTCCGCGAAGCGGCTTTTTCTTCGGGCGGCGAGGGATGTGAGTGG
>SFWW01000072.1 GCA_004559845.1 bacterium | reverse complement strand
GTTTAGGGCTGTGTCGAGGATGGTGTCGTGGCCGGCTTGGCGGTCGGCTTCGGTGATGTTGACTTTGATGTCGGGTTCTACGCCAAATTCGGTGATGTGTCCTTCTGCATCGCGGATGACTGCGGCAGAGAAACGCACACTCCATCCGTTGGGCAATTCGCTGGTGAATGGCAAGCCACAACCACCGCCAGTGGTATCGCCGATGATGGTGACATTCGGCAACTGTTTCATTATCGACACGAAATTGTTGGTGGCGCTGAAACTGCCACGGTTGCAAAGCACCACGATGGGCTTGTTGTAGTGCTGGCGATTATGTGCGGGGCTGAAGTAATATTCGTAAGGCTCGGAAAAAGCTTTTTCCACATTAGTGAGATAGCCACCGCCATTGCTACGCACATCGATAATCAGAGCGCTGCTACTTGCCAAATATGCCAGCACAGCATCCAAATTACCTTCTCCGATACCGGTAGAAAAGTCGCCATAATACATATAACCCACATTGTTGCTCAAAATTTGATATTTGATACCACCGGTACGTTTGTATTCAAAATTGAGATAGTTTTCGTCGATGATGCGTTCATCGTAGTTCACGGGATATTGTTCCCAAATCCAATATCTCGACACATCGTTGGCAGAAATCAGATTGGTGTGTCCGTCTTTCAGTTCTTTGAGCATATCGCTGCAAAGGTTGAAAAGTTCGTTGCTATTAATGCCGGTAGTGATTTTGGCACGATAGCGATTGCCCACTTCATTCCAATCCACATTTTTGTATTCAAAAAAGGTGTAATGCTCATCCAGGATGGTCCAAAGTGCATCGAAATTGCCTTCGGCATCATTGCTAAAAGTTTGGTCGCTGCATCCAAAGCAAGTGATAGAAAGCAGCAAAGCGCAAAACAGGCGAATAGCATTATGAATCATAGCAAGCATTATGAATTAAAAAAAATTATAAATTGTGCATCGTGCATTATGAATTATGAATTATTTCGTAAGCAGGTTGCATCCAATGCCCAGCACCAAGGCATGGCTGATGGCGCAGGTGTGGATGTGGCACACATTCGAAGATTCGATTCTATTGCGATAGCCCACTCTTAGCACCGTGTTGGCACCGATGCTATAATCGGCAAACACATAATTGGTGATATCGAAGCGATTGCCCCACCAAGCGAAGTGTGCAAGACCGCTGTGATTTCCCACATAGATTTCATAGTAGGCTTCATCGTATTCCGGCGAAAACATAGCGCCCACCATCGGAAGCGACACTTCATAGCACAGTTTCAGGCGCCTGTTTTTCAGCGAGGTGAGATACGACGCCATAGCGTTGACACCCACGGCGGCATGGATGCGTGCCGACACCACATTATTACTATTGTTGGGATTATAGAGCAAACCGCCTCGAAAATGCGCCAAGGGTCCCACCATCACATCCAAGCGCGAGAGCGGCACATTCCTCCATCGGTGCATCGCCGCCCATCTAAAGTCGGCGAGCAGGGTGTGCATGATGTGATTGCCTGCCGGGTTTTCGGTAAGTTGGTAGTCGATGCCGCCCTCCAGCACCCGTGTGATGCTCGACTTCTCATTTTGGCACATATTATGATATGCCAGCCTCAGGTGCATGCCATCGTAGGTGATAGGCGAAATGTAGGTATCGCGTTGGGAGCCCATACCGACATCCAAGGAAAAAATGCTCGTGGTGGTTTTCGAAGGCGAAATGCAACGGGCAGTATCGGATTGCGCGAAACCGCATTCCACGCCCACCAGCATCAGCAGCACTATGTGGAGCAGTTTATTCATCGTCATCGTCGAAGAGGCGCGTTTGCCCGGTTAATTGGTCGCGCACTTCTTGTTGGTTGATTTCCTTTGAATTGTTGACCACCGTAGTGTCGGCATCTTCCATTTCGGCGATGGCAGTTTCAGCCACAGTTTCTTCCTCCGGCACTTCGCGCGGTTCGATTTCAGTGATGGCATCTATAGCGAAATTGCTCACTCGCTTACCCTTCGCCTTAAAACTCTTCACCCCAATAAATTCGTCGGCATCAATCACGAGATTTTCGCGGAAGGCATCTCCACCGCCGAATTTCACTTCAAATCGCGGGAATTTGGCATCGGAGAGCGCCAGCAATTTAGAAGCCGGATTGCCGCCAATCATACTTTGCTTGCTGTTTCGGTCGTCGAGCGTGCAGCGCTTGATGTAGAGATATCCTTGGTCGGCATCATCCACAATAGCGGTCCACACCTTGCTTTCGGCATATTTTTCAATGCGCAAGATGCCATCTTCGTAGTGGTTGGTGGCTTCGCTGGTGGTGGTGTAGAAATCGCCGTTTTTCATAATCACGAGAATGCGGTCGTCGCCACTGAACTTACCCAACGAGAAGCCATGGTTTTCGTAGTTGATGCGGAGCACATCGGGGTCGAACCACACCTCTCGATCGCCGAGAGTGGACACGCCATGCTCTTTAAGGGTGATGCGGTGCACCTCATTTTTGGTCACCAAATTGCCCCGGGTGAGTTTACCCTTGATGCCCAAATCCGCCAAGTCGATATCAAATTGGAGCACCTTCAGGCGCGGCTTAGGTTTGAGAGTGATGCGTAGCACCTCCGCCTCACCATTGGGATTGGCTGTGAACCACATGATTTTGCTACCCGGTTTACCCTGCGTGAGGTCGTATTCTCGGTCGCGCGTCACACCGGTTACGGCAAAGCGCTTCATATACACGATACCGCCCTTGCCATCCTGGTAGAGCACATTGTAGATGGTGCGGGTGTCGTTGCGCTTAAACACATTGAGGTAGATGATATTTTTGCCCACATAAATTTTTTCGCTCACCTTAATCACCTTGAATTTACCATCTTTGTAGAAAATGATAATGTCGTCGATGTCGGAGCAATTGCACACAAATTCATCTTTCTTCAGCCCCGTGCCAATAAAACCATCGGCACGATTGATGTAGAGTTTTTCGTTGGCTTCCGCCACCTTCGACGCCACAATGGTGTCGAAGTCGCGGATAATGGTGCGGCGCGGATAGGCGCTACCGTATTTCTTTTTCAGGCGCTCATACCATTCGATGGTGTAGTCCACCAAGTGGGCAAGTTTTTGGTCAATGTCGGCGATGCGCTCATTGAGCATCGCAATGTAGTTGTTTGCCTTATCGATATTGAATTTCAAAATTCTTGCCATTTTAATTTCCAGCAATCGGAGCAAATCGTCGCGCGTGATGAGGCGCACAAATTGCGACTTGTAGGGCTCCAAACGCTTATCGATGTGTGCCAAGGCAGTGTCCAAGTCTTTGGCTTGCTCATAGGCGCGGTCTTTATAGATGCGTTCTTCGATAAAGATTTTCTCGAGCGATGCATAGAGCAGCGATTCGAGCGCATCTTTGCGCTGATATTCGAGGTCGGCTTTCAGGATATCTTTGGTGCGGTTCACGCTAAAACGGAGCAATTCGCTCACATTGAGGAACTGCGGTTTTTCGTCCTTAATCACACAGCAGCATGGCGAAATGCTAATTTCGCAATCGCTGAAAGCATAGAGCGCATCAATCGCCTTATCGCTCGAAGTGCCCGGCTGCAAGGTGACGATGATTTCGGCGGTGGAGGCAGTGTTGTCTTCCACCTTTTTGATTTTAATTTTACCTTTTTCAGCGGCTTTCAGGATGGATTCAATCACCGTGGCGGTGGTTTTGCCGTAGGGCACATCCTTCACGAGCAGTGTTTTGTTGTCGACCTTCTCAATTTTGGTGCGCACCCGCACATTGCCACCCCGCTCACCGTCTTTGTAATTGTTCACATCAATGTAGCCGCCGGTGGGGAAATCGGGGTAGAGATGAAACTCTTCGCCACGCAAATATGCCACGGCAGCATCAATAATTTCATTGAAATTGTGCGGCAAAATTTTGCACGACAAGCCCACAGCAATACCCTCAGCCCCTTGTGCCAGCAGAAGGGGGAACTTTGCCGGCAGAGTGATAGGCTCTTGATTGGTGCCATCGTAGCTCCACGTCCAATCCGTTACCTTATTATCGAACACCACATCGAGGGCAAATTCCGACAGGCGCGCCTCAATGTAACGCCCCGCTGCCGCACCGTCGCCGGTGAGAATATTACCCCAGTTGCCCTGCGTGTCGACCAGCAATCCCTTCTGACCGATTGCCACCAGCGCCGAATAAATCGACGCGTCGCCGTGGGGGTGGTAGTGCATCGTGTCGCCCACGATACCCGCCACCTTGGCATAGTGACCATTGTCGCTCTTTTTCATCACGTGCATAATGCGACGCTGCACAGGCTTGAAACCGTCTTCAATGTGTGGCACCGCACGCTCCAAAATCACATAACTGGCATAGTCGAGAAACCAATTCTCATACATGCCCGAAAGTTGCAATTTCTTGTCTTTAGGGAGCGCATACGATGAATGTGCCGATTCCTCAGCTACGGGTTCGGGAGTATGATTTGCTTCAGGGGACTGTGCGCCGGGAGTAGGGAGCGCTTCGCCATTGTGCTGATTGTTTACTTCTTCAGGGGTCTTATCGTTGTTGTTCATATAAAAAGGATTGGAAAAATAGCCTATTTAGGCAATTAACCTACAAATTTAGCAATTTTTTTCCAAATCCAAGGCATAGATTTGAACGAAAACGAAAACTATATTTTTGGGGTGGATGGCGGGATAGCCCCTATAGTGGCTATAGATTGAATCCGGGGGCGATACTATGCGAGGATGATGGTGATGAGGGCGGTAACATCGCTCACGTCGAGGATGGAGTCGGCTTTTACATCGGCAGCGGAGGGATTGAATGGGACGGGGTCATCGCCAAGGATTCTGCTCACGAGGGTGGTTACATCGCTTACGTCCACCTTACCGTCGCAGTTCACGTCGCCGAGCGCAGAGGCGGCAGGTGCTGTGCCGGAGAGCGGAATCAGGATGTCGGGAGCGTTGGGCGAGGTGAGGCGGAGCGTGGCTGCATAGTTGGATTTTCTGCCATTGGGGATGAAGGTCACATTCACCGTAAAGGAGGATGCAAACTGGTTGTGGTCAGCCACTTCGGCAGTGAATGCATCGCCATCTTCGCCGGTGATAACGGCAGTCCATTTGCCAAACATATATTCGCTGGTGCGGTTCACGGAGAGCGTTTGCATCGGTTTATCTTCCATACTGCTTGCGCTAAAATCCAATTCCGAGACCGAAGGTGCCATTGTGATGCCCGCATATTGCGAAGTGGAGAAATGTTTGGCAGTGGCATTGGTGTCGTCGCCAATCACCGTGCCCGCGGAATTCACATGGCGGTCGATATGAAACTTAAACACCGACACCGATGTGCTATTGGCTGAAACACCCAAATACATACAAGCATTGCCAAACACATCAGGTCGGATAGTCACCGCCTCAGGTTCGCCCCACGACATATTGTTGATGCGGGCATAGTCGATGTCTTTGCGCTGAATGTAGGTGTTGGTACGCCAATTCACGATGCTCATGATATGCACCGGCGAATTGCTACTGCTGCCCACGCCCTCATACAAATACAAATAGTCGCCATTGATGCAAAAACTCTGGTAGGACTTCCATTCAAATCCCGTGTCGCCCGAGAGTCCCGAGCCTGTGACCGGAGTGGCACCCTTAGGCATCACGTATTCCTTGATTTCTACATTTTTGCCGGAGAGGAAAGCATCGAGGTCGTACACGCAATAGCGGCGCGAGCCGCCGCCCGAACTGCTATAGCAAATGTAGCGGTTCACGGGGTCGACGTCGGCATACACATTGTTGTATGCTTTCGGGTGGTCGTAGTAAGAAAGACTCACGGTGCTGTTGGTTCTGCCATCAGCAATCACTGTGGCACCGCTCACGAATTTGAATTTGCAAATGGCACGCCCCGAGAGGTCGTTGCTTGTGCCATTGTCGGAGCCTTTGGCGCCGGTGAGCATCCACAGTTCGCCGTTCGGGTCGCGAAACACCGACAGTTTCACGCCGTGTCCCGTTTTGGCAAGACTCATTTTCTGGACAGAACTGCTGTAGGTGTAGGTGCCGTCGGTGGCGGATGCCTTCTTGGTGCATGGCACGCGGAAGAGGTAGAGCGGGTCGCATTCGGTGGTGCTCAGCCCGTTGGCGCTATTGAAATTGGATTTATTGGTGCTATTCATCAATTGCAAGAAATAGAGGTCGCCGGTCACCGGGTCGATGTCCATGCTTTGAATCACGGTGTTGTTTGCCGGCGTGAGTCCGGTGAGGTGGTTGCTGATGTCTTTACCATCGATGATGGATGTGCCCATGGTGGAATATTTTCCGGCGATGGTGAATTGGTCAGCCACATTGGAATAGATTTCGCGTTGCCCCCAACTGTCGGCGAGCGTAACGAAAGAGTATTTATAGAAACGATTATCGTAGTGGTTGTCGGAAATGTTGAATTTCACGCCTCCGGTGGTGCCTTTGTCGGCGTACAGCAGCATATTTTCGCCAAACTGGTTGGCATTGGTGGCAATCGACGTTTTGTTGGTGAAAGTGTTTCGGTTGATATTCACCGACAAATTGGAAGGCGTCACGCAATTGGTGCTCCCGGCAGAGCCCGGGTAGACGCGCAGTAGTGCCATGTATGACGTTTTGCCATAGCAGTGGTCGAATTCGTTGTCGGTGATATTGAGGGTCGACGTATTGGCATACGCAGAGCGTTCGTAATACACAGAGAAAGCGCCCACGCCACCGCCATCGGTGTTAGCGGCAGCCTCAACGCCCACATAATAGAATTTATTGTGCTTCACATTCACATTGCCTTGAGCATTGCAGATATGCACACCCGTGCCGCCACCGTAGATGTAGTTGTCGGTCAGGGAAGTGGTACCGAACACGCCGAACAACCCAATGGAATTTGCCAAATGCGAGCTACTGCCACTGAATCGGTTATGCTCCACGGCACAGTTGGCATAGCGGCGCTGCGACACATCGCTATTGGCATTGGCATCGGCGTATCGACTACCGATGGTAATGAGCGAAGTGCCGTCGGCGCGACTCACGGTGGAATTGCTGAACATGTTGTAGCGCACGCGGATGCTATAAAGCGGCGACTCATTGGTGGCACTATTCGCCACTACCCTACCGGCTCCGGAAAAGTGAAAACCATTCACTTCCACAGCGCCGGCTTTAATCACGACTTCTCCTATGAAGGTGGATTCCGCACCTCGGCTATTCCAATCGCAGAAGGCATTGGCACCAAGCACTTTCAGCCCGTAGGTAGAGATGGTAGCGCCATCGTAGGTGCCCGGAGCCACATACACGGTGGAACTGCTCACCGGTCCGGCGGCATTGAACTCGGCAAACGAGGCAAAAGCCGTGGTACCTACCGTGAAATTGATATTGCGATAAGAAATGGTGGCGCCGCTTTGAGTGGCAGAGGGGTCAATCAAATACGTTTCTGCCATAACGGAAAAAGGCACGCACATGGCGCACACTGCCACAAACAGGAAATGACGAACAGTTTTCATAGAGAGGCGATGAGAAAAATGGATGAATATTAGGGCAATTAGTCAGTTATCAATAATTTGCAGTAAAGATAAAACAAATTTTTGAGAATGGCAAATATCGGCAAGAGCCGTTAGCGGCGCGTAGCAAATAGCGTACTCCGAGAAGACGGAGGCGACAGCTCTTTCATTTACGGCTCTTTTTGATAGCGGCTGCTTGATTTGGTGAGGTTTGGAGGGATGGAGTTGGGTGGGATGGTGGGCTTTGGATGGATGGAAGAGAACAAAAAGTCGCTTCGCAGAAAAAACTGCGGCTATTTAAAACAGGACAGGATCGTGTTCGTAGACCAGTGGGTGAATTGCTTTTTTGGGTGTTTTCCGCACCTATTTTATGGCGGAGGTGGGAGGGTACCGGTTTGTGGTAACTATTCAGCTATGCAATAATATGGGCGCACTGAGTGTGGGGATGCTATTTTAGAGTAATGCCAAAATTGCGTCCCATTTGGAATAAT
>SFWW01000071.1 GCA_004559845.1 bacterium | reverse complement strand
TGAAATTCCTGCCTTTATCACTTTTTCGTGATTTTTCTATGAGCCTGCCCTACCGGGGGCTGTAGCGCCGATTTGCGTTGTTTTTGGCTGACGCAAGGAAAAAGTCAGGGAAAAGCAAGAAAAAAAGTGCAAGGTATGCCGAAGGCGATGGCTTTTGGCAGAGTTGAACCTACGGCGGTTAGGGGTTGGTGGGAGTGTAGGGGACGGCTTTGAGGGAGCCGAGTTTTTTCACACTGATTTTGGAGGGAGTGCCGGTGTAATACACTTTGCCGGAGCCTATGCCTTTGAGATTGAGTTTGCCTCCGGCAGAATGGCAGTACACGTGTCCGGTGCCACGCAGGGCACAAGAGATGTCGGAGGCGTTAAGATTGAGTGCATTGATGCTCCCGGTGCCCACAATATGGCATTTGAGCGTGGTGGTGGAGCCCTCCACATAGATAAAACCCTTGCCGGTGGTTTCGTTGAGTGTGGTTGTGGTGGTGTTTAGCCCATAGATTTTGATGGTGCCATTGTTGTAGGTTTTGGCGGTGAAAGCGGGCAGTGATTCATTTTGCTCAATAATGATAGTGCTATCGCTTTGGTTCACCACCTCTTGCAGCATCGAAGAATAGAGCCGTATGGTGGGAATGTCGGTTGTCATACTGTAATCGTAGAGCTGTACACTAAGTTTACCCTCATTGTTTTTAAAAATAAACAAGTTAGTTTTGTCGGCAGGTGCGTCAAATTCAGCCACGCCGGCTTTCTCTTTATTGGCGCAGTAAATCACATTGATGCTATTGCCCACATTGAGTGCGGTGAAATCGCCCACATTCACTTGGGTGTGGGTTTTTACTTGTGCGCTGAGAGCAACAAAAGATAGCATCAAGCAAGCCATTATTGCCAAACGTATACTTTTCATCACCTCTAAAAGATTAAAAATTATGGTCGTTAGTGTATCTATATATCACAAAATTGTTTATTCACCCAAGTAGGTGGCTTCTATATGGTTGAGTATGCTATTGAGTTCGGCGTAGGTGCGTGCTTGCAGCATGGCGATGCGGGTTTCGCGGAAATTATAGATACCCTTAAAGAGCGGCGTGGCAGCCAGGTGTCGGCGGATGTGAAGGATGCCGCGAAATTCATCAATACGGTTGATGCTTTCGTTGATTTGTCGGCGCAGCAACGCCATTTTCTCTTTATTCGGGATGTGAGGCACCTCTCCGGTGAGCAAAAATTGCTTCATTTCCTTAAAAATCCATGGTGCACCGATGGCAGCCCTGCCCACCATAATGCCATCCACACCGTAGCGATTGTAGTAGTCGACCAACTTTTGCGGTCCGGTGATGTCGCCATTGCCAATGATAGGGATATGCATACGCGGATTATTTTTCACTTCCCCAATCAGTGTCCAATCGGCTTCACCGGTGTACATTTGGCTACGGGTGCGACCGTGGATGGTGAGGGCTTGAATGCCACAGTCTTGCAAGCGTTCCGCCACATCCACGATGTGCTTGGTGTTGCAGTCCCACCCCAAGCGCGTTTTGGCAGTGACGGGAATGGAAACGGCATCCACCACAGCGCGGGTGATTTCGCACATGAGCGGCACATTGCGCAGCAAACCCGAGCCGGCACCTTTGCTTGCCACCTTCTTCACCGGGCAACCGAAATTAAGGTCAATCACATCGGGATGCACCTCGGCACACATTTTTGCGGCCTCCACCATAGGCTCCACCTCCTTGCCATAGATTTGGATGGCGGCAGGACGCTCAGCGGCAGAGATATTGAGTTTGCGCAACGTGGCTTGAATGTTACGAATCAACGCATCAGCCGACACAAATTCAGTGTAGACCATATCCGCTCCTTGTTCGCGACAAATTTGTCGGAACGAAAGGTCGGTTACGTCTTCCATTGGAGCCAGCATCACCGGGCGATTGCCCAAATCTATCGTGCCTATCTTCATTCGCTACTGTGTTTTCTCAAGTTTACGGCGCAAAAGTATACATTTTTCGGCATCTATGCAATTATGGACAATGGTCAATTATTCGCTCATTTTGGTAGAAACCACAAAAAAAGCAGTAATTTTGCAGCATTGCTGCATTTCTTATAAAAAATGAACCGCGAAATACTCCATATTGCCCTACCCGCCATCGTAACGAACATCACCATTCCGCTGTTGGGATTGGTGGATACGGCGATTGCCGGACATCTGAGTGACGCCGGCGGTGCCGTCTACATCAGCGCAGTGGCGGTGGGTGCGATGATGTTTAACCTCATTTATTGGAATTTCGGATTTTTGCGAATGGGCACCTCCGGGCTCACCGCGCAGGCCTACGGGCGCGCCGACAAGGCTGCAGCTACTTTGGTGCTTCAGCACGCCTCAGTGTTAGCCTTGCTCATAGGGCTGGGCATCATCGCCTTGCAATGGCCCTTACAGCGCATCACCCTCATAGCCATCGGCGCCGAGCCCGGCGTGGAGGCATTGGCTCTCACCTACTTCTACATTGCCGTTTGGGGCGCGCCACCCACATTAGTGATGATGGCGATAAAGGGCTGGATGATTGGGATGCAAGATTCCAAACACCCGATGCATATTTCCATTGGGGTGAATGTGGTGAACATCTTGCTCTCGCTCACGGCAGTAACGGTGCTGGGCTTAGGTTTTAAAGGCATTGCCATCGGCACCGTGGTAGCGCAATGGTTGGGGTTGGGCTATTCGCTGTGGATACTCCGCCGGAAATATGGCGAGCACCTGAGCGGCGTGAGCCTCCGACAAGCGCTGCATTTTTGCGGTGCGAGAGGCTTTTTCCGCGTGAATGTGCACATTTTTGTGCGAAGCACGCTCATGATGGTGCAAGCGTTGTTTTTCACCTCGGCAAGTGCCCGCGCCGGCAATATGACCCTTGCCGTGAACACACTCATTTTGCACATGGGCATCCTGTTTTCTTACTTTATGGACGGGCTCGCATTTGCCGGAGAAGCCATCACCGGCAAATATTTCGGGCAAGGGAATAGGAAAGCCGAGCATCGGTGCGTGCGGCATTTGTTTGGCTGGGGAATGGCGTTCGCCGCCGTATGCACCTTGATTTACGCCATCTTTCCGGAAGAAATTTTCTCCCTGCTCACCTCCGACCGCAGCGTGGTGCACACCGCCCTGCGCTACCGTTGGTGGTGCGCCGTGATTCCCGTTGCCGGTATGGCAGCCTTTGTGTGGGACGGGGTGTTTATCGGACTCACTCGCACACGCCACATGACCACGGCGGTGGGCATTGCCTTGGGCGTGTTTATTTTGTGCTATGTGACAGGGGTTGAACAGTGGGGCAACCATGCACTGTGGGCAGCGTATGTAGGCTTCCTTGCCACGCGCTCCATCGTGCAAAGCGTGCAATATGCGCAGCTGCGCCAATCCGAATCAGTAGCAAAATAGTGGGGATAGGGAAAGTGTGGTGGAAACAAAGGGACGGTTTTTTTGTTCACGCTTTTGCTACTGCGCATAGATGATTTGCCACGACCGACCCTCCGAGGCTCACTGCTCTCGCTATGACGATCTCCAAGCTGCGCTCGGCTACGCCTCGCTTGCATGGAGTTGATCACGATATGCCATCTCCGACGGCAGATGGGATGATTATCAAAAAAGTGCCCCTCGAGGGATTGAGGAGCACTTATTCATTATATCGGAGTAATGCTTTGCAAAGGGAGGGTTACTTTTTGCGGTTACGAACACTGCGCACGGCACCGCTATTGGTTTTCACTTCGCGAGTTTTCACCTTGGCGGTTTTGGTTTTAGTCTTCGTCTTGGTGGATTTGGTGGATTTGGTAGATTTTGTGGACTTCACACTCTTCGTTCCCCGCTTGGTAGAGGTTTTCTTTTCCGTAGCCTTTTCATCGTCGGAGGCAGGGCTATCGGCATTCTCATCAGCGTCTTCACCGGCGGCAGCCAGTTCAGCCTTTTCGCGCGCTTCTTTTTGTGCTAAGAGTTCTTCGCGCGAAGGCACCCACAATTCTTTATCGAATTGGCGCAGACGGCGCTCGATGCTATCTTGTGCGTGCTTATACGCCTTATCGTCGGGGAATTGCATACGGAGCGTTTGGTTGCGCAAGTTTTTCACCTTATAGATTTCTCCGCTGTACATATTGAGTTTAAAGAAATCGTCGAGGTTGTAGCGCAGCAGGTTGTTATCGTTGTCGGTGAACACAAACTGCTGTGCGATGTAGGGGCGAATATCGTTGAGTTTCACCCAAAACATCGGCCACTTTTGCGTCACGCCATATTCATCTTCGCGATGGAGCACCGGGCAAATGGCATCCACTCGGCAACGCATTTTATTGCTACGGGTGTCAAATTCCCATTTTTCGATGATATAGTAGCTGAGCACCTCACTGCCCGGGATATCGGCATTCTCAATCACATATTTAGGAGCCTTTTCGGTGCTCCCTTTGGCGTGGGCATAGAGAATGTGGAAACGGTCGAGCAGGTTGGAAACCTTATACTTGTAGGCATCGGTAAACATTTCGCGTCCGTCGAGCCATTCATACACATTAATTTCGCCATTAGCCACTCGGCGCATGATAATGTAGAAGAGGCTCTCACCATCTTCGTTAGGCTCTTCGGGGTAGTAGAGCGCGGCATTTTTGCCCTTGGTGAGGTCTAACTCGCGATACACGATTTTTTTCCATTGCAAGTCGGCATCACTTGGCTCAGCCACCTCATAGAAATCTTTCTGACGCGACGACACCTGCGATTGACTTTTTTTCTTCTCGGTTTCAGAAGTTTTTTTCACCACCTGTGCTTGCACTTGCGAAGCGGTGCATGCAATAGCCAAAGCGGCGAGAACGAATTTAATCAACTTCATATCTAAAGTTTTGAAACAATATTATCTAAAAAACGGGTTTGGCCACACGAGCCACATCCCTTATTATCAGTTCACTATCACTTCCATTGGCGCGATGTCGCGGGTCACGCCATCGGGTCCGGTGGCTTTCACACGCGAGATGTAGAAGCGGCGACCATGCTTCATTTGCTTAATCGCCTCCTTTTGTCGCGGCGAGAAATAGGCGCCGGCAGAGCGTTCGCTCATGGCATTTCCCATTTGGTCGAAGAGCACCATTTCGAAACTCACCACACGGAAGTCGATTTTCAGCAAGTCGTCGTCGATGGCGGCATCAAGGCCTTTTGCGGCAAGCAAAGTACCCTTCGAGAAGGGTTTACCGCCCTTGTAGCTGGCTTGGTGGCCATTGCCATCGGTGTAGGCGATGAAAGGCATGGGGTCGGGCAACTTCCGCACGCGGAAACTGGTGGTGCCCACATTGGTGCGCTGCCCGTCGATTTCAGCCGTAACGGTGATGGTACATTCGCTGCCGATGGCGGTGGAGCGCGCCACCCATCCCTTATCGGTTTTGGTGAGCGAGCCATTGGTCATAGTGGCTTGAATCGACTGCTGAGGCACACCTGCCACGGCAATGGAAACCGGGTTGTCGATACCGGCGTAGAACACATTCATCATCGTAGCCGACACGGTGGCAAGGGGTTCGATTACGGTGTAGGACGACTTAAAATCGCGCTTAGTAACCGAGCCATCGCGAGCCGTAACCTCTATAAAGCCCGAAAAATCGAAGGTACCTACACTGCCGGTCGACACCTCGTAGTGGCTGCCATTGATTTGGCTACCATTCACATATACACGGGGTCGCGCAGTGGTGTCGATAGCCGCCATCACGATTTCTGCCGAATACCTACTGCCGCGCATCACAATCTTGGATTCAGGCACCACGAAAGCCGTGAAATGATTCACGCGCAATTCGCCGGTGTCGAGGTTAGAGATAATGTTCGACAGCGCCACACCTTCGGCAAATCGGATATCATTTTGCAATTTCGAGAGCAGTGTGACGGCTGCAATGGAAGGCATCCCCTCAAAGAGGCTCACTTCCCACGCTTTTTCGCCTTCAGTGCCCTTCACATTAGCGGTGGAAAGGGCTTCTTCCACATTCTTTTGATTGTCGGGGTTATTGAGCATACCCAAAATGAAGGTGCGATATTGGTCGATTTTGTGGTGCAGCAGAGCGCCCTTTTTGCCGGTGGGCGGCAACATCACTTGAGAAGCCGCATCGAGGTTATCGTCGGCTTGAATATTGTTGACATCGCCTTGCGGGCCATCGCACAGATGCACGATATCCACCTTCAGCGATTCAATATAGTTGTAGAGCGAGTCAGACTGTTGGCGCACCTGATTTGCCAAATCAATCCATTGGCGTCCCTGCTTGGGATACTTATTGTAGAAGGCTTGGATTTGGTCGTACATGGTGTAGTTGCGCGCCGAGAGAATGTGGTTGGTGCGCACGAGTCCCTGTTGCACTTGTCGGAACCCATTGAGCACATCGCTCGACACATTCAGTGCAAGCATAGCCGTCAGAACGATGTACATCAAGTTGATCATCTTCTGACGCGGCGACATGCGTCCTACCGTCTGGTTTCTAGCGTTTGCCATGCTTTAATCTTCAGAGTTATCATTATCGTTGATGTCCACGCCGGGCATACCACCCATAGGGCGATACATGTTCACGGTCATGGCCTTAATCATTTTTTCGTACACGCTATTGAGTTGCTTCATGTAGCGTGCCATTTTTTCGGTTTCATCGCAGTAGTGAGCGCTTTCGGCAGCCGATTTTTCATACATATCTCGGATATCCTTCAAGCCGCGGTTCACACGGTCGATGCTATCGAGCTGCGAAGAGATGCTCTTGAGTTGGATTTCGTAGATGGTGTTCAAGCCGCTGATATTGCGATTGAGATTTTCCATTTGCTCCACATATCCGGTGCTACTTTGGGTAATGTTTTCGCTATTTTCGGTGATGGCGCGATAGCTACCCAGCAGCGTTTCCGACACTTGGTTGAGTGCGGAGGTGGTGTCGTGGAGGCGTTGCATTTGTTCGGAAATGCCCGCCATTTGGCTCAGGTATTGCTGCGTGGCGTCGGTGAGTTCCGCCATGCGGCTAAGTTGGTCGCTTGCGGCAGCCATTTTGGCGATGCTTTCGCTCAGCGAGCGCGAGTCTTCTTCAGTGAGTTCAATGCCTTGTGGGATGCCCACAGCGGCTTTTGCCTCAGCTGTGCTCACGGAGGGTTGGGATGCAGGCTGTGCTGCGCCGCCACCACCAATCACGATATTGCCGCCAGACTCGAAGTTAGGACGGTCGTCGGGATCACCGCTGGCAAGCACGGGAAACACCTGTTCCCACTTATATTCGTGCTCCGGGCGGTCGAAGGCAGTGAGCACAAACATCAGCACCTCGGTGCCCATACCAATGGTGAGCATCTCGTTACCGCCTTGAAGGTGAAGAATTTTGAACAAAGCGCCCAAAATCACGATGGCCGCACCTATACTATATGCGAAATTGAAAAAGCGCTGCCCGGTTTCGCCCGAGAGGAAACGCTCAATCACATTTTTATATTTCTTAATTTTTCCCATGGTCGTAATCGCTAAATATATTGATTGTGAGAGAAATCCGGATAAATATGGATGATAAATGATTAATTATTGTTTTTACGTTTCACCTTCGTGTAGCCCACCTTTGAGCGCACGCATCGGAAACCGATGTAGGAGCGTTGCTCATTTTGGTATTCCCACATGCG
>SFWW01000070.1 GCA_004559845.1 bacterium | reverse complement strand
AGTAAAAATAAAAACTTTTGAGCATTGTTTTTAATTGCGATGCAAATTTAATCACACTTTTTCGTTTTGGCAACATTTTAAATGTTATAGTTTTCTAAATTACCAATTTTTTTCATTTTTTTTCAAAAATTCATCGGTTGTGAAATGAAATCACTATCTTTGTGACGTCAAACGTTGGGGTAGTGGCACGATAGTTGCTGCATCCATATCCGAATTAATGATACGCAAAATTCTCACATACGTTTTTCTTACGCTCGCCATGATGATGAGCGCCGCCGAGATGCCCGATTCCGGCATTAGGGTGAGTTTGGTCACGCTCTATCCCGGTGGCGAGGTGTATGAGGTGTATGGTCACACCGAATTGCGCGTGCAAGATTCGTATGGCGACTTTTTCTTCAATTACGGCTTGTTTGATTTCAATTCGCCCGGCTTTGTGTATCGCTTTGTGAAGGGCGAAACCGATTATCTTTGTGGCGCCGTGCCAGCTGCGTATGCCACCCGGGGCTACACCGGACGCCGCATCGTGGAGCAAGTGCTCAATCTATCAGCGGATCAGGCACGCAAGGTGCGTGATTTGCTTGTGGTGAACGCCATGCCCGAAAATGCCACCTATCGCTATAAATTTGTGAGCGACAATTGCGCCACCCGTCCGCGCGACATCATTGAGCGTGTGTTGGGTGATTCGCTCAAATATCATCCCGAAGCGCCTTCCACGGTATCGTTTCGGCAGATGATGCACCGTTACAATGCCAATTATGCTTGGAATCAATTCGGCATCGACTTGGCGCTGGGTGCCGACCTTGATACCACCATCACCTATCGCCAACAAATGTTTGCCCCCTTGGTGCTGATGGATGCCTTCAGCCGAGCCACAGTGACTACTGCCGCCGGCACCGAGCAGCCGCTCGTGGCTTCCACCGTGGTGCTTTCCGACTATCCCGCCGATGCTGCGCTGATGCCTCCCACACCGTGGTATCGCTCGCCGCTCTTTGCGGCACTGCTGTTGCTGCTATTGGTGGTGGCTATCTCGGTGCGCGATGTGCGAAGGGGCAAAATCAACCGCCCGTTCCACACGCTGCTCTACAGCTTGTATGCCCTCACGGGCGCCATCATTTTCTATCTCGTGTTTGTTTCCACCCACGAGTTTACCTCGCCCAACTACAATGCCCTCTGGCTACATCCGCTGTATGTGGTGCTCGCCGTTTTGGTGTGGCTACGCCAAGGGCGCCAAGTGCTTTTTGCCCTGCATTTGCTAAATGTGGGGTGGATAGCCGTGCTGCTTGTGCTGTTTGCCACAGGCATTGTTCATCAAGCATTTTCACTCACCCACTATTTGCTGATGCTCGTGCCCATGGCACTCTCGGCAAGTTATGTCTACGTTAATCGCTTATGCAATCGCGCAAAGGTCAAATAAATAGGTTGCTCACTTCCATTATGGCTTCCATGGTGGTGCTATCTGCCATGGCAAGTGTGGAATTGTCGGTGCCCAAGCCGGAGATGGAGCAAATCGTGAACCAATTGCGCACCGATTGCACGCTTTTGCTCTCTCACCGCGAGGGGCAAGAGGCGCTGGGAAGAATGTTGCGTCACACTAAGGGTAGGGCACTGGCGCAAGCCTTTATTCATCTCAAACACATAGGGTTGCAGCTTCAAGGCGCGCATTTTTCGGCGGCACATTTGCCCCAAAATCGCCCTGTGGCACCCCCGGAATCCCTTCTATTCACATCACTCACCATCCCTCCCGCCTTGCTCCTTCCCGAAATCAGAGCCGGGCTCCACGTGCGTTCGCCCGGGTGTGTGAGGGCATAGCCATTTGTAGCGAAGCATCGCAATTTTTGATGCTTTCGCACGCTTCTATCGGCACTTTCGCCGTAAATATCAACTATTTTTATTATCTTTGTACCTTATTATGTGGTGCTTCGGTGCTGTGCCCCGGCTTAAGGGCGCTGCATCGCCTATAACAGAACAAAAAAAACTACAACTACGATATATGGCTTTAAACGACTTTTTAAAATCTCTCTTCGGTAGCAAAAGCGACCGCGACTTAAAAAAATTGCGCCCTATTCTTCAGAAAATCAAGGATATATATCCTTCTATCGAGGCGCTCTCCAACGATGAATTGCGCGCCCGCGTAACTGCTATCCGTCAAGATATTCAGCAATCCGTGCAGCCCTTGCGCGACGAAATTGCAGAAATTAAAGTGAAGGTTGAGCTCCTCAATTTTGAAGAACGTGAGCCTCTCTGGGCGAAGGTCGACAAACTCGAAAAAGAGGTGCTCGAACGCATCAAAGACAAACTCGATGACGCACTTCCCGAAGTGTTCGCTATCGTGAAAGATACGGCGCGCCGATTCGCTCAAAATGAAACCATTGAGGTGACTGCCACCGATTTCGACCGACAACTCGCCGCCGACGGACACGATTTCCTCTCCATTGAGGGCGATAAGGCAATCTACTACAACCACTGGGTGGCTGGCGGCAACGAGGTGACCTGGGATATGATTCACTACGATGTGCAGCTCATTGGCGGTATCGTGCTCCACCAAGGCAAAATCGCCGAAATGGCTACCGGTGAAGGTAAAACCCTCGTGGGTACGCTTCCCGTGTTTCTCAATGCGCTCAGTGGCAACGGTGTGCACATGGTGACCGTGAACGACTACCTCGCCAAGCGCGACTCGGAGTGGATGGGACCGCTCTACATGTTCCACGGCATCAGCGTGGCTTGTATCGACAAAACACAACCCAATTCCAAAGAACGCCGCGCTGCCTATAATTGCGACATCACTTTCGGTACGAACAGCGAATTCGGCTTCGACTACCTGCGCGACAATATGTGTATGACGCCCGAAGAAATGGTGCAGCGCCCCCACAATTTCGCTATCGTGGATGAGGTGGACTCGGTGCTCATCGACGATGCCCGCACCCCGCTCATCATTTCAGGCTCTGTGCCCAAGGGCGAAGACCAAATGTTCAACGACTTTAAGCCGAATGTGGAACGCGTGTATGATGCGCAGCGCCGCCTCGTTACGCAATTGCTCTCCGATGCCAAGCGCATGATGGGCAGCAACGACGACAAAACCTTCGAAGAAGGTGTGCTCCGCCTCTATCGCGCCCACAAGGGTTTGCCTAAATATAAGCCCCTCATTAAGTTCCTCTCTGAAGAGGGCGTGAAGCAGGCTATGATGAAAATCGAGGCGAAGTATATGCAAGACAATAGCCGAGATATGCACATCGTTACCGACCCGCTCTACTTTATTATCGAAGAGCAAAACAATACGGTGGAACTCACCGACAAGGGTATCGACGTGCTCACTCGAGGCACTGAAGACCCGCAATTCTTCGTGCTCCCCGACATCGCCAGCCAACTCTCTGCCGTGACCAACGAACCGCTCACCGATGAAGAAAAGGTGGCTAAGCGCGACCAATTGCTTCAAGAATATTCGCTCAAGGCTGAACGCGTGCACACCGTGACACAATTGCTGAAGGCTTACACGCTCTTTAACCGCGACGATGAATACATCGTGGACGAAAACGGTAAAGTGAAAATCGTGGATGAGCAAACCGGACGTATCATGGAGGGACGACGCTATAGCGATGGCTTGCACCAAGCTATTGAAGCAAAAGAAGGTGTGAATGTGGAAGCTGCCACACAAACCTTCGCCACCATTACCCTGCAAAACTATTTCCGTATGTACTACAAACTTGCCGGTATGACCGGTACGGCAGAAACGGAAGCAGGCGAATTCTGGGAAATCTACAAACTCGATGTGGTGACTATCCCCACCAATAAACCCGTGCAGCGAAACGATATGCCTGACCGCGTGTATAAAACGCAGAAGGAAAAATTCAATGCCGTAATCGATGAAATCGAAAAAATGCGCAATTCCGGACGCCCCACTTTGGTGGGTACCACCTCGGTGGAAATTTCGGAAATGCTGAGCCGTATGCTGCGCTTGCGCCATATCCCGCACCAAGTGCTCAACGCTAAGCTCCACCAGCAGGAAGCCGACATCGTGGCGCAAGCCGGTCAGTCGGTCGATGGCAAGGGTGTGGTGACCATCGCCACCAATATGGCAGGTCGTGGTACCGACATCAAGCTCTCTAAAGAGGTGAGAGAAGCCGGCGGTTTGGCTATTATCGGCACCGAGCGCCACGAATCGCGCCGCGTCGACCGTCAGCTCCGTGGTCGCGCCGGACGTCAAGGCGACCCCGGTAGCTCTGTGTTTTTCGTGTCGTTTGAAGACAAGGTGATGCGTCTCTTTGCCAGCGAAAAAATCGTGAAACTCCTCGACCGCCTCGGTCTCGAAGATGGCGAAGCCATTGAATCGCCGATGGTGACCAAGAGCATTGAAAATGCACAAAAACGCGTGGAGGAAAACAACTTCGGTATCCGTAAGCACACGTTGGAATACGATGATGTGATGAACGCACAGCGTAAGGTGATTTACACCAACCGCCACCACGCTCTGCTGGGCGAACGAATCGGGCTCGATATCATCAACACCATCTACGACACCGTGGAAGATTCGGTGAAGAAATTCAATGTGTATGAATACCTTGATTTCAAAATGCATGTGCTCACCACATTTGCCATCGAACCCCCTTACGATGAAGAGGAATATCGCAGATTCGACGAAAAAGAAAAAATCGAGAAGCTCTATAAGGTGGTCTACGAGGCCTTCAACCGCAAAATGGAACGCCTCCGCGAGGTGGCTCATCCGGTGATTTCGCGTATCGCCGAAGACCAACTCCAAAATGGCGCACCTGAAGTGAGCGGACAAATCCGCGTGCCTATCCACGACGGACGACGCATGTTTGGCATCGTGGTCGACATTAAGGAGGCATACGAATCCGGATGCAAAAATCTGGTGAAGGCTTGGCAAAAAGCAGTGCTTTTGCTCTCTATCGACGAAAACTGGAAAGAACACCTTCGCGAACTCGATCAATTGCGACAATCGGTGCAAAATGCAAGCTACGAGCAGAAAGACCCGTTGGTAATCTATAAGGTGGAATCGTTTAAACTCTTTGAAGCGATGCTTGCCACACTCAATAGCAAGGTGGTGGCTACCCTGTTCCGCGGTCAAATCCCCGAACAAGCATCCGACCCCGATAGCGTGCGTCGCGAAGGCGAGCGTGCTCCCATCCGTGAGCGCCGACAGCCACGCTTGAGCGAAGGACGCGGCGACGATGCCCTCGTGGCAGCTGCCAAAGCCAATGCACAAGCATCAAGAGCCGCTTCGCCACACCTGCAGCAGCCCAACCAGCCCATCAAAGTGGGTCCAAAGGTGATGCCAAACGACCCATGCCCATGCGGTAGCGGCAAAAAATACAAAAAATGCCACGGCCGATTAGCATAGAAGCAAATCACCTCCAAGCATACTGAAAAATGAGCTCTGCACCCCCAAATGCAGAGCTCATTCCATATCATCCCCCCACTACCGCGATGAGGATAGGATGTTTCAAAACATACGAAAATAAACCTCAATAAACAGATACACAGTAAATTAAACCGATTCTGATTGCAAAGGGACGGTTCTTTTGCAATCAAATTCAGCATAATGTATTCATTATCAAAACTTTAATGAAGATTTTGCATCGAAAAATTTCAAAGAAAAATCTTTCCAAAATAATCCGTCAAAACCCTGACACACAAATTATTACGCGGTTTTTGATTGCAAAAGAACCGTCCCTTTGCAATCACAATCCCGACATCATGCGACGAAACGTTACTATATAATTTCCTTCTCTATATTGAGAATATAGGTTACAATTTCACCGGTCTTTTTCTTAACTTCGTAAGTGGTCGGCCCTGTTAAGCCAAGACCTTTGCGCTGTTCCTCCCACGAGATTTCTTTAACCGGTCTGCCGTTTATAGACAGGATCTCATCTCCTATCTCAAATCCGGCTTTTTGAGCGATTCCATCATAATAAATGCTGCTTACAATCCATCCATCACCAATATCCGTTCTATCAACATAACCCATTTGTATTTTTGTGCTCTTTTGGTATGAGGTGTCCATATTGCCATTTCTTCGAGCATATAGCACATTATTGGGAGCATCGATTATCAAGTCATAATGGCACAGTATATCATTACCAATAATTCCCAAATGATCACGGTCAGACAAAGCCCCCTCCGTATTATACGATGCTGATATAACTATGTTATACAATTCGTCAAGGAGCCTGAATGAATCAACTCTGAAATTCACATCTGAACCATCGCCGCCGACTCCCATATTTGAGTAATAGCAGATCGCTTGCGGTTTCCCGGTTAAATCAATACCTTTTCTTGCCGCATTTGTCAGTATTATAGTACTACCGCAACCTAAATCAAGACGGAAAGCACCTTTTACACTTTGAATGGAGTCAATTTTCAGCTCACATTCAATATCAATTCTGTTGTCATTGAATTGTGCAGGGAGTTTTGTGTATCCATCAAGCATACCAGGAGTAAGACTGTCAATAGATAGTAGGTATCCATCAGTATAATTCACCAACAACGGCTTATCAAATACAGCGTTGTTGCCTATCATCCCGTCCGCATGTCGTCCCAAAATCTCACGTAAATTGATTATAGGGGTAATATGCTCTTTGTGTACGACATCACCCATTTGCAGAGGTATCGTGTCTATTATGATGGGAACAGTCTTTACTCCGTCATTTCCTGCACCTCCCATTTTGGCACGCGCTTTACGTAACGGCAACTTGCCGAATGTGGATAAATCCATATAGTCTTTATCCATATACAGTCTGTCCGCCCCTGTATCGTATATCAGCGACACTGGAATTGTGTCGGCAATTACCCCTTGTATATATACATGTGAGTCGAGAATGAAAGGGATTGCTTTTTCGGGAACTTCTGCTGAAATATTCAGCACGAAAAAGACAATACTAAAAAGTAGTGCCAATCGGGTTTTCATATGAAGGATTTTGAAGCTGTTGATATTCAAATACAAATATACGAATAATATTTTGAATATCAGCCTTGTTGTTGTGTCTTTTCTGACACCTACCAATTACCATAACTTTGAACTGTTGAATTTCTCAACACTCAACTATAAACCGCGCCACCGGCGCATCAAAACCGTGTTTCTCGCTATGCGTCACGCCATAGATGATATGAACGCTCGTGATTGCAAAGGGACGGTTCTTTTGCAATCAAATCCAGCATAATGCATTCATTATCAAAACATTAATGGAGATTTTTACATCGAAATATTTCAAAGAAAAATCCTTCCAAAATAATCTGCCAAAACCCTGACACACAAATGATTATGAGGTTTTTGATTGCAAAAGAACCGTCCCTTTGCAATCTAAATCTCAACGGAGATTGAACGACTCTCTATCATTAAAAAGCCTCTCTGAATTTCAGAGGGGCTTTAGTTGATTTGTATTGTGGGATTGATTGTAATTAAATCTGATATAAATTCTTCTTGATTCTTTGGCGAAATATATACCCATCTTCTTTTCCCATATCTTAATCCTATTCTTTTAGCGGACAATGCCGGTGATGATAGGATTGTGGATTTATGAGTTATCTCCAAAATTTTGGAGATTGGCAAATCCATTCGGAATAGGAAACCACATCGAATATGCAACCTTTCTCCACTTATTGTATAATCCGTATGCAAAAGCATATCATAAATCATAACT
>SFWW01000069.1 GCA_004559845.1 bacterium | reverse complement strand
AGGATGAGCACTTCGGCTATTTGCACGTGTTTGGGGGCTGAGGCGGCGTAGAATGCCACGTCGGCGATGTCGGCACCAGTGAGTGGAGTGATGCCTTTATACACGTTTTCGGCACGCTCGTTGTCGCCGTGGAAACGCACGTTGCTGAAGTTGGTTTCCACCAGTCCGGGTTTCAGGTTGGTGACACGCACAGCCGTTTCAGCCACATCGATGCGCAAGCCGTCGGTAATCGCCTTCACAGCCGCTTTCTTCACCATGCCGGGCACTATCAGGCGCGTCATGGTCAGGAGTCCCTTGATGTTGGTGTCGATCATTGTGTTCCAGTCCTCAGGGTCGCCCTCGTATTCCTTGTCAAGACCAAGTGCAAGTCCGGCGTTGTTGATCAGCACGTCGATTTTCTGCCATTCCTCATCGAGCGACTCCACCGCAGCCTGTGCGGCTTGAGCGTCGCGAACATCGAATGTAAGCGTTTTCACCTTCGCGCCCTCTGCCTCAAGTTGTGCCTTGATTTCAGCCAACTTCTCTGCACGGCGTGCCGTGATAATCAGATCGTAGCCACCTTGTGCAAACTTGCGAGCGCAAGCCTCGCCGATGCCGCTTGTGGCTCCTGTGATAAATACCGTTTTTCGCATCGATGTATATTTGTTTTTACAAGTTAATTAATCATCACTGCGGTAGCCCTATCACACAATCGACTACCCCAAGCAAATTTATCAATTAAATCCCAACATTCCAAACAAATCCCCCACAATTCGCACCATTCACGCACCAAAGGGACGGTTCTTTTGGTCTGTGGAAGGAGGGGGGGGTGCTTTAAATAATTAGCAAGTGCTAACCAAAAGAACCGTCCCTTTGGTTTACTCTATTTTCTTTCCGCTTGGGTCTACATACATCAGTTGGTTGGCGGCGCAGTGGGCGTAGGGGCTGAGGTGGGGGTATTGCTCGGTCAGTGGGTCGGGGGTGTCGAAGCTGGGGAGCATAAATCCCAACAATCCAAACCAATCCAAACCAATCCAAACCAATCCCCCACAATTCCCACTATTTACGCACCAAAGGGACGGTTCTTGGATGATGTTGATGAGCGCTGTTACGTCGGCAATGTCGATAGTGCCGTCGGCGTTGATATCGGCATCGGGGTTAGAGATATCGGCATTGAGCACTATGTTGAGGAGGACGGTTACATCCGCCACATCAACCGTGCCGTCTTGGTTTAAGTCGCCAAGAACGAAGTCGCGATAATAATAGAATGTAATGTTGTCGGCATACACCTTAGAAGTGGTGGAGCCGGAAGTTTGCGACACGCGGAAGTAAGCCGACGATGCGACTGTGGGGATGGTGAACGAAGTCACCTGGTCGGTTCCACCGGATAGCGACACGGTGCCGATTTCGGTCCAAGTGTCGGAATCCGGCAATCGGTATTGCAGCACGAATTTGCACGTAGTGGTGCCGGGATTATAGAAATGTACGGAAGCCATGAAAGGATTGATGGATAGCGGTTGGGAGGTGGTGATGGCACTGGGCTTCACCATTGCCAAGGCATATTGTCCGTCACCCACGCCGGTTTTGGTGGGCGTAACCACATTGCTCTTGGTGAAATCCCATGAGCAGAATCGTCCTTGCACTCCAGTGGCACCGGCCACACCGTCAGTGCCGATGGTTTCAAAGTCTTCCACCAGGGTGGCAACGTCGGAGGTTTGTTTGAGTTTGAATGAAATCACACCATTGGTTTCGGTAATATCCGAGAAAGCGAATTCGGTGGCGGTGCCATTCCACGTAACGAGCGCAGGCTGCGTTTCGGCAGAAAGCGTGGTCACGCCGGTCGTGCCCGGGAATGGGTCGGAATCAGATGCTTGGGAGGTGCCGTTGCCCGCACGGAGGAGTTCGAAATAATTGTGTGAGGAATAGGCATTCACCTTATTGTTGGTCCACACCGACACATCGGTGGAATCCACACGATACACCATCATGCCATGCCCGGGAGCTTCCACATCCCATTGGGTTTGCTGACGATTGTCGATAATGAAGTATTCTTTGTCGACGGATGTGGGGAGGATATATGCTTCAGGCGAATTTTCCACAGGATTGAGGGTGTAGGAGCCGGCTTTGGAGAGCACCTTGGGGGCGAGGAAACCGAGAGCGTAGCGCTCAAAGCCGGTGTAGCCCACCGGTCGGCGACTGTAGCTCAAATAGCTACCACCTGCCATCACATCCCACCGTCCGGGGTCGTTGCTTTGTCCGTTGGTTTCATAGTCGGTGTCGTAGATATCGCGCAAGCCAATCACGTGGGAGAATTCGTGGCAAATGGTGCCGATGCCATCAAGAATAATGGCGCTTTGCGACTCCCATCCGTAGCGCTCGGTGGAGCAGGCATAGGTGCCATACTTCACGCCATCGTTGCTCCAAAGTCCGTAGCCCGCCAACGACGATTTGTGAGGCCAGAGATAATTGGTGTTGTTGCCGGAATAGTTGGAACCAAAGCCCGCTGCAATGAAGTAAACCATATCCACATAGCCATCACCGTCGGCATCGTATTTGCTATAATCTACCGACGAATCAAGGGCTTGGAGGGCTTCATAGAAGGCAGAGGGAGCATAGGAAAACTGCTGAATGTCGGTGGAAGCATAGTTCACGGTCACGGGGCCCACCACATCGAATTGGGGTGCGAATTTGCCATAACTATTGTCGGCGAAATAGTCGCGCACACTGCCCAAGAACATTGATCCGTAGGTATTGGCGCTGCCATCGGTATTGGTGTAGCCGGTGTAGTTTTCCTTGTTGAGCATATCGGTGACGACCGACTTGTAGTCGGAACGAGTGAATTTGCGGTCGGTGAAATTCACCAGCACCACCAATCCGCGGAATTTTGAGTAGAAGCTGTCGGACACCTTGGTTGCCACCCGGCTACGCGCCTTTTTTGAGGCTTGGTTGCGTTCCTCCTCGTGGAGCATTTTGCCGGTGGTTTGCAAAAAGGCATTATCGGCAGCGGTGCGCTGCAAAGGATTGCGCGCCACTATGGCAGAGGGTGCCAACTGATGATTGACGAGGGTGGCATATACATAGTAGCCTTGGGCGTTTTTCACCACGGTGTAGCCATCGGCAGTGGTAATAAAATTGTAAAATTCGTCGCCATGCCCCACGATTTCGAGTGTGGAGCCGTCGGGCTGTGTGATGGTCACCGGATGGGGATATGCCGGCACGGCATAGGCACGCACCAGCGCCAGAGCACAAAGCAAAACTAATGCAAGATGTTTCATCATTCGCTATAAAAATTTAAATTTATCATTCATTACCATTATTGCCAATGGGGCAAGAGGCCGGTGTGGGCTTATTGCAAGATGGAATTGATGAGCGCTGTTACGTCGCTCACATTCACTTCGCCATCGGCATTGATATCGCACACCTCATCGGAGAAAGAGGAATCGCCAAGGATACGATTGATGAGGGCAGTTACATCGCTCACATTCACTATGCCATCGCCATTCACATCGCCCGGGGTGGTTTCGGCTTTACCCTTGTCGGTGTAGTAGATGGTAAAATTGTCGATGTATGAGGCCACGGTTTTGCTACCGCCGGTCATAGCCAATCGATATTTCACCGCTTCATTTTTCGAAATGCTCACCGGCCAGAAGAGCGTAACCGTTACGCCCCCTTTCACCGATTGGGTGGTTTCGCCCATCACCTTCACCGGAATCCAAGATGCGCCATCGTCGGTGGAATATTGCATTGCCAATTTGATGGTGGCGGAGCCGGGGTTAAACACCTTGGCTGAGAGTTGATAAGCATCGTAGTAGGTGGCGGAAGTGGTGAATTGGCTGGGCAATTTCATTTGCACCGAGTGGGTGCCATCGGCTTTGGTGTCGGCTCCCGGGGCAGCCACATTACACTTAGTGAAGGTCCACGAAGCGAATTTGCCTTCCACATCGGCAGCGCCTGTGGTGGCAGTGACCGGCATGGCTTCAAAATCTTCCACATCGCTAATGATGTCGCCCTCCTTCATCACTTTAAATGAAATCACGCCATCGGTTTCGCTGATAGCGGCAAGGTTCCACTGATTGTAGTCGCCGGCGAAAGTTTTCAGATTGGCGCTGGTTTCGTTGGTGAGCATCGTGATGGAAGAAGTGCCCGGGAACGGGTCGCTGGCATCGCCTTCACCCGTGGGCACGCAACCTGCACGGAGCAGTTCATAGTAGAGGCGCTCGGGGTTGGTGTTCACCGTGTTGTTGGCCCAGCGCGTTGCGTTGGAAGAATCCACACGCGCCACCAGCAAGCCATGGCCGGGCATATAGGCATCCCAGCGCGATTTTTGGCGATTTTCCAAGAGGAAATATTCCTTGGATTGCGGCGATTTGATAAGCATCGCCTCATTGTGGGTGTTGAGCGGATTGAGCGAGTAGGTGCCGGCGGCATCAATTACTGTGGGCTTGAGGAAGCCGAGAGAATAGCGGTCGTAGGCCGAATAGCCTACCGGGGTGCGGCTATTGTTGTTGTAACTGCCACCCGACATAATGTCCCAGATGCCCGGGTCGTGGGTTTGTCCGCCGGATTGTTCATAGTCGGTGTCGTAGAGGTCGGGCAATCCGAGCACGTGTGAGAATTCGTGGCAAATGGTGCCGATGCCATCAAGAATGTTGCTGCGCTGCGAGAGGAGTTCGCAAGAGCAGGCATAGGTGCGGAAGCGGCCCACAAAAGTGGTGGATTTGTGGGGCCAAATGTGGTCGTCGGCCTCGCCGGTGTTAGAGCCCACGCCGGCAAAAATGAGATACACCATATCCACATAGCCATTGCCATCGGCATCATATTTGGTGTAGTCCACGCCATAAGAAGAGGTGGCTTGGTTGAGCGCATTGCGCATGATGATGCTCAAATTGTTATATGAATTAGTGATAGAATAAGGCACCGTGATGGGACCCACCACATCGAAAGTGGGGGCAAACATGCCGTTGGAGTTGTCTTCGTAATAGTCGCGCACACTGCCGGTGAAATTGCCGAAATTGGCGGCGGAGCCGTCTTCGTTCACAAATCCGGTGTAGCCTTTTTGGTTCACCATTGCGCTATAGAAGGCATTGGCATCGGAGCGCGAGAAAGTGTAGTCGTTGAATTGCACCAACACAATTAGTCCGCGGAAGGCGCTATAGTCGAAGAGCGCCTTAGGCGCCACTTGCCGCTTCGCCTTTTCAGCCTTGGCTTCTGCCACTTGCACCGCGTCGGTGAGGCGCTTGGGGAGTGTGGAGAGATACAATTGCTCGGTGGCATTGCGCTCGGCGGGATTATGCGCCACAATGGCGGTGGGCACTAATCGTCCCTCCACGCGCTGAGCGTAGGTAAAGCACCCGAGGTCGTTTTTCACCACGGTGTAGCCATCGGTGGTGGTGTAGAAGTGGTAGAATTCGTCACCATTGATATGCACGGTGAGCGTGCTGCCATCGGGTTGGGTTTTCTGCACGGGATAGGGCGCAGCGGGGACAGCGAGCATTTGGCTCACGGAGCACATTGCTAATGCAAGTAAAAAAATCAGTTTTCTCATATTCTGTTACATTATAATATTTACGAAAAAAGGGGTAGTGATACGGCACCGTTTCCTGTTTTGGAGCGAGTATAGGCATACGTTGCGAAAAAAATTGCAGATATCACTACTGCTAATCTGCAAATTTCGCTTAATTTATCCACTTTAGCAAACAATTGCCCAAGTTTTTCACAAAAATCGGCAAGGCGATGCAAGTTAATCACCTCCATGGTGCTCACAAGAGGAGGAGCAACCCGAACAACCCGAACAACCCGAACAGCAACCTTTGCCCTGCTTTCGACGCCTACGACCACGGTAGATGGCAAACACTGCCAAGGCAAGGACGAGGATGAGCAATATCCAACTTTGCAAATTCATAGGCTTACAGCATTAAATTCAACAACTGATACACCACAAACGCCACTGCCCAAGCCAAGACGCATTGCCATAGCGCCATTGCCAAGGCGTGCTTGGCGGAGAGCTCGCGGCGCACGGTGGCGATGGCAGCCACGCAGGGGGTGTAGAGCAGGCAGAACACCAGCAAGGCATACGCCGAAGCTGTGCCAAGTAATGCCGAGAGCGACACATTGCTGCCAAAAAGCACGGTGAGGGTTGACACCACACTTTCTTTCGCCATCACACCGGAAATGAGCGAGGTGGTGATGCGCCAGTCGGCAAAGCCGAGGGGAGCAAAGACGGGCGTGATGAGGTTGGCGATATCGGCGAGCATACTTTCAGCCGAATCGGTTACGAGCGAGAGATGGAAATCGAATGATTGCAAAAACCACACCACGATGGTGGCAATAAAAATCACGGAAAAGGCACGCTGCAAAAAGTCTTTGGCTTTATCCCAAATGAGGTGGAGCACACTGGATACGGTGGGAATGCGATAGTTGGGCAATTCCATCACAAAGGGCACCGGCTCGCCGCTGTAGAGGGTGCGCTTGAGCACCAATGCCGCCACAATGGCAATGGCAATGCCTAA
Source organism: bacterium (assembly GCA_004559845.1). Classification (GTDB taxonomy): domain Bacteria; phylum Bacteroidota; class Bacteroidia; order Bacteroidales; family Muribaculaceae; genus Sodaliphilus. The sequence continues at coordinate 2,381 of SFWW01000069.1, read as the reverse complement.
GAAATAGAGCGAAATCATCACGATTGCCTCTTGCTGCGGGAAGAAAATTTGCGTAAAGAAGGCATAAATGGGCAATTTTGCCGTGCAACTCATAAAGGGGGTGAGCATCACGGTGAGGCGGCGGTCGCGCGCCGAGGGAAGGGTGCGGGTAGCCATCACACCGGGCACAGTGCAACCGAATCCAATGAGCAGCGGCACGATTGAGCGCCCCGATAAGCCAAGGCGGCGAAGCGATTTGTCGGTCACGAATGCGATTCGAGCCATATAGCCACTATCTTCCAAAATGGATAGAAAAAAGAAGAGGGTGAGGATGATGGGGACAAACGACACCACCGTGCCTATGCCTTGAAACACGCCGTCGATAATTAAGCCATGCACCACATCGCTGATGCTCCACGAAGTGAGCAACGAATCAACTTGCGCTGTGAAGGCTTCGATACCGCTTTCCAACCACCCTTGCATAGTGCCGCCTATCACATCGAATGTGAGCCAAAAAATGAGACACATCAAGAGCAAAAACGCCGGGATGGCAGTCCATCGCCCGGTGAGCACCTTGTCGATAGCACGGCTACGCACGTACTCCTTGCTCCACTCAGGCTTCACCACAGAACGCTCGCAAATGCGCTTAATGAACGAATAGCGCATATCTGCCATGGCAGCAGCAGGGTCCAAGCCCGATTCCGTCTGCAATTGCTGAAGAATGTGGTCGATGGTATTGCGCTCGTTTTCAGACAGATTTAAAGCCTCAAGCACCTGCGCATCGCCCTCAATCACCTTGCATGCGGCAAAGCGCAGAGGAATGTCGGCAGTAGCGGCATGGTCTTCAATCAAGTGACACACGGCGTGGATGCATCGATGCAATGCACCGCCACGGTCGGAAGGGCTACAAAAATCTTGCCGTTGTGGTCCCTCTTGGTAGCGCGCCACGTGGATGGCGTGTTCCACCAGTTCTGCCACGCCTTCTTTTTTGATGGCGGAAATCGGCACCACCGGTATGCCCAAATTGGTTTCCAGCTGATTGATATTTATCGTTCCGCCATTGTTGTGCACTTCGTCCATCATATTGACAGCCAACACCATGGGTATTCCAATTTCCATCAATTGCATCGTGAGATAAAGGTTGCGCTCAATGTTGGTGGCATCCACAATATTGATGATGCCTTGGGGTTTGGAATTGAGAATGAATTGGCGCGACACAATTTCCTCCGAAGTGTAGGGCGAAAGCGAATAGATGCCCGGTAGGTCCACCACCTCGGTGTGCGGACGTCCCTTGATGGCACCCGACTTTCGGTCCACCGTCACTCCCGGAAAATTGCCCACATGCTGATTCATGCCGGTCAGGGCATTGAAAAGGGTGGTTTTGCCACAATTTTGATTACCCACCAAGGCAAAGGTGAGCGGAGTGGTGATTGGAAGGGCATGTTCATCCTTTTTGCAATGAAAACGCCCGGTTTCGCCCAACCCCGGGTGCTCCACGCGGGGCTTTGCTATGGTGTTCCGATGTGATTTGGGTGAAGGATGAGTTGCCGGGTTGCAAAGTGTTACCTCGATATTGGCAGCATCTTCCTTACGCAAAGTGAGTTCATAATCATGGATTCGGAATTGCATAGGATCGCCCATAGGAGCAAACTTAACCAATGTTAATTCACTGCCGGGAATCAAACCCATATCAAGGAAGTGTTGGCGAAGCGCACCTTCACCACCCACTTTGTCTACAATTGCCGAATCGCCTATTTTTAAATCAGATAATTTCATCACGTCAATTTATCACATTTTGAAGTCGCTAATGCCCATATTGCTCTTATTTTGCGAAACAACTATAAGGGAGAGCGCACAAAAAACGGTCGTCACTATGGTGACTAATACTATTAAGGGTGCAAATTAACGACAATTTTTCGGACAATTCAATACCCACTTTTGGGTATTTGATGCGTTTTGTTGATTTTTAAATATGATGCCCGTTATCCGCAAAAAGCACACTGCATTACCGATAGATAGTGCAGTGGTATGAATTTGGGGCTGATATTTAATTACTTAACAGTTGACGAATAGCATCAACCGACTTGCCCGTAGCGCTTGCAATGTCTTCTATGGCAATGCCATTGCTTAGCATACTTTTTGCCATCTTTTTTAGCAAATCACTTTGCTCGGTGATAATATTGCTTTGCTCCGTGATCGTGTTGCTTTGCTCGGTGATCGTGTTGCTTTGCTCGGTGATCGTGTTGCTTTGCTCGGTGATCGTATTGCTTTGCTCGGTGATGGTGTTGCTTTGCTCAGTGATCGTGTTGCTTTGCTCGGAAATCAGGAAGTCTTGCTCTTGGATTCTTTTGTCGCGCGCCATGATTGCCGTGTCACGGTTTTCGATGGCGGAGAAAAATTCG
>SFWW01000068.1 GCA_004559845.1 bacterium | reverse complement strand
ACCCGCGGTGTGTTTTTCATAGCTTTGAGCTAACGCAAAACACTGCTTTACCGCAAGTCTTTTTCTACAGAATTTTCGCACTTCGTTTTTGAATGTGGTAAAAGATTCCTGCCGACCCAACCTCGTTCGAAAAGTCCGAAAAAGGTCAACCGGCCCTATCCCATCCTTCAAAAAATGGGTATCTTGCTATTTAAGGAGCTCGCCCAGAGAGGTGGTGAGGTTGAGCATGAAGGTGGTGGCGCCGGTGTGGGGTTGAGCGAAAGCCACGTTGAAGCCAAACGATTTCACTTTCATACCGGCACCCAACGAGATGCCGGAGAAGAAATTTCGTTGGTAGGTACTCATGTCGGTGCGTGTTTTGTGGTTGTAGCCCATCCCCACCCACACATTGCTGGTGGGCAGAAATTCCAATCCGAGCACCAAGTGGCGCATCAAGTTTGACCCAAAGTTCTCTTTCTTAATCAAATCGCTATTCACATTGTTTTTGTCTTCGGGCTCATAGTAAGGGAGGCTCCATTTGCGGAGGTTGTAGGCGGTGATAGAGAGGCGGAATGGCGAGGTACCCATTATTTTTGAAAAGCCGATTTGAATATCCCACGGCAAGTGATCTTTCGAATCGTAGGTGCCATCGAATTTCTTCACCTGACCACCCAAATTTTTTGCCACCACCGACAGCGATAGTTCATTGTCGGGGTTATAGAAATTGATACCTAAATCGGCTGCAATGGCGCCGGCAGAATAGTCGCCATATTTCGAATAGAGATATTTGAGGGTGATACCGCCGCGGGCATTCTCGGAAATGTCGTGCGAATAAGTCACGTTGAAATTGATGTCGCTGGCATTAAATGAACCCAAAATGGCGCCGGAGGCATCGGCTTCTGTCATACTGCCGTAGCCGTAGTATTGAATGCCCACTGCCAATGCGCTGTGTTCGGTGAGCCCCTGACCATATCGCAAGCCCATAAAATTGGTAGAACCGATGTATTTCATATAGTTCACACCCACTTGTTTGTTAAATTCCGGACCTAAGAGTGCCGGGTTCTGCTCCACGAGGTTGATATCATCGTCGATAAGGGCAATATTATGCCCTCCGAGCCCGTACACGTGGGCTGAGGGGGTGATTTGGAGAAATTCGTAGGCAGTGGTGCCGTCTTGTGCCCAAGCAATGATGCCCGGCACCACGGCGGCAAGTAATAAAATATGTCGAACTATATATGACTTCATTCGTGAAATGTTTGCGATTGGGTTAGTGAAATAATAGCAATAAGCCAATTATCATCAGTATAATTAACGAGTAAACACCTGCAATTCGTATACCGTTTTAATTTTTTTTTACAACAAATAGGCATTTTCTATTGAATCTGTAAAAATTCACAAAACATTATTAATCATTTCCAAATTCGGGAGTTAGGATATGGAAATTTGAAAAAACAAAATTATATTTGCATCGGATTTATATACATAAACTACACTCCCAAAAGCGGAATGCTACGCAATGTATTTGTTAATCAATAAGATGCGAAACGAATTACAAATTTCATTACTCCTTGTGTGCTCCACACTACTGCTCGCTGCTGCATCGGCTGATGCGCAAACGCGCCCACGTGCCAAGCGCATCGGAGTGGTGAATCCCACTTCGCGCGACCATGCTGCCTATATTGAATTCTACGAATTTGAGCAAGTGGATGTGCAACCCAAATTTCCGGGCGGTGAACGTGGATTGGTGAAATTTGTGAACAACACTCGCGAGTATCCCTACGATGAATATATGGCAGGGCGACAAGGGCGTGTGCTTTGCAGCTTTATCATCCTCGCCGATGGGCAAGTGTCGCATGTGGAAGTGCTCCGCAGCTCGGGATGCCAAGCGCTCGACAAAGAGGCTGTGCGCGTGATTAAGCGAATGCCCCGATGGGAAGCCGGACGCATGTGGGACGCCAAAGTGAATGTGCGGTGCATTCTCCCCATCGCCTTCCGCCTATAACCATCACTTTTTTTCAAGCAACACTGATAGTGAATAAACGCAGTCGTGGCGACTCCCCACAAGGAGCCGCTGTTTTTATTATATCTACTGCCCTCAACCCTCCTCAATTGCCAAATTTTTGAACAAGGGACTGTCCCTCTGTTCAAAAATCGATTTTGAATCTCAGTAGAGAATTAGCTTCATTCGTAAAAATTCGTGACAACAACCGAAATACCTAACCGAGTGCGAAGCACGGCTAACCAAGCGAGCACAGCGAGCGGCTAACCTATTCAGGGTCGTCGAGACGGAAAATGGAGAAATTCACTTTGCCATAGGTGCGCTGCTGATAGAAGTGGGGCAAGTGGCTGAAATCGTGTGCCTTGCTGTGTTCAATAATAAAAATGGTGTCGGGCAGTAGCATTTGGCTTTGGAGCACCAGCTCGGGAATGGTGGCAAAGTTGGGCAAATCGTAGGGCGGGTCGGCAAAAATGATGTCAAACTTTTTGGTGCACGTTTCCATAAATTTGAAAGCATCACCCTTCACTTGAATCAGATTTTTCTCGTGGAGCAAATCCTTCACTTTGCGAATAAATTGATATTGCGTGGCGGCTTTTTCCACACTGGTGACTTGCGCACAACCGCGCGATAGAAATTCAAAACTCATTGCTCCGGTGCCGGAAAAAAGGTCAAGGGCGGTGAGTCCGTCAAAGTCTACCCAATTGGTGAGCACATTAAAAATATTTTCGCGCGCCATATCGGTGGTGGGGCGAGCGGTGATGTTGGGCGGCACTTGAAAGCGCCTACGTCCGTATTTTCCGCTAATTATTCGCATAATGCCAATAAAATGAGTTCAAAAGGAGCCTTCACGGCATCTTGCCCGATTTTCAGCGCTGCGGCAGGGAAGATGGAAGGCATCACATAACTTACATACTTTCTAAGGGTGGGAATCACAGCGTCGCGCAACGCTTTCTCCCCGGTGATAAAGAGCTCGTGGCGTGTGGCTTCAAGATTGAAGCTCTGCCAAGCATGAAGTGCATAATACACCACATCGTCGGGCGCAGTGCACGCAATGGAATTTGCCATCAGCAGTTGCTTGTCGCGCACAATCAACATATCAATGCCCTCTTGACGCAAATTCAGATGCATACAAGCCCCGGTGCGGCGCTCGTCTTGCCATTTAAAATGCTCCATCAGCGGATACAAGTGGTGCACAATGGGCGGAATGTTGAAGGTGCGGTGCAAAAAGCCAATCAGTCCTTTTTCCACTTCAAAAGCAATGTGGGCATGACACCGCGGTAAAAAGCACGTTGCCACATCGCCTTTGGCATCGGCATACATTGCCCGGAAGGCTTCCTCAGCATCTGTTTCGGCTGAGTATTCGGGCGGCAAAATCATGAAATGCTGCGAGAATATCAACACCCGCACCTGCTTATAATCCTGGAGTAAGGCGGGATTATCGTAGATGGCATTCTCCACCGCTTTCAAATAGCTACCACCGGATAAATCGAGGGGCACCTCGCCGGCAATTAGCGAATTTTCTTCATCCACATCGAATAGCGTGTATTGAATCACCTTGGGGCAAAGCGCCAACTGCAGCGTCCAGAATTCCGGTTGCCGAATATCAATATGTGAGGTGGTGTCGGAAAGATTACTCATAGCAATGCATCATGTGAAGAGAAAATTTGCGCAAGCGCGCTATCCATATCTATTGCAAAATTAGCAAAATTATTACTTTCTGCAAAATTCCGCCACATGCGCCGCCCTCTCGGGCGCCCGAAAAACCACCGTTCTCCCTGCTGATTGCGCCTATTTTGTGTTGCCTATCCCCCACCCCACAAGCGCTCGGCGAGGTGCCAAGCGCTTGTGGTGTGAGGATGAAGGATTCTTTTAGATGGAGAGGCGGCGGAGTGTATTGAGCAACTCGCGGTCGATGGGCTTATCGTTTTTGATGGCCTTGCTAAAGGGAACGTAAACGATTTCTTCTTCGTCGTCGCCAATCATCACGTTGCGTTGGCCTTCGAGCAGGGCATCCACTGCTGCTGCGCCCATACGCGATGCGAGGATGCGGTCTTGCGCTGTGGGCGAACCGCCGCGCTGCAAATGGCCGAGAATGGTGACACGCACATCATATTCGGGATATTCCTTTCGCACGCGCTCAGCCAATCCCATAGCACCGCCGGTGATAGGGCTTTCTGCCACGAGCACGATGGAGGAGTTTTTACTCTTGCGGAATCCGTTTTGAATGAGTTCTGCCAATTGGTCGACCTCGGTAGAGATTTCCGGGATAATAGCAGCTTCGGCACCGGTGGCAATGGCTCCGTTGAGGGCAAGGAAGCCGGCATTGCGACCCATCACTTCAATGAAGAAGAGGCGTTCGTGGGAGGTGGCAGTGTCGCGAATGCGGTCCACGCACCACATGATGGTGTTGAGCGCGGTGTCGTAGCCGATGGTGTGGTCGGTGCCGTAGAGGTCGTTGTCGATGGTGCCCGGAAGGCCGATAATCGGGAAGTCGAAATCGCTGGCAAACTGGCGTGCTCCTGTGAGCGAGCCATCGCCACCAATCACCACCAGTGCGTCGATACCGTGGCGCTTAATCACCTCGTAGGCACGTTGGCGTCCTTCGATGGTGGTAAATTCCTTGCATCGTGCGGTTTTGAGAATGGTGCCACCTTGCTGAATGATATTCGACACATTTTGGGTTTTGAATTCCACTATATCATCGTCGATAAGTCCTTTATATCCACGGTAAATACCTTTCACTTTAAATCCGCCGAAAATTGCAGAGCGGGTCACGGAGCGAATGGCGGCGTTCATGCCTGGCGCATCGCCTCCGGAAGTGAGAATACCGATAGTTTTGATCTCTGCCATAATGAATACAAATTGAAATGTTTATACTTGAAAATCTTTTTTTGGAGTCACAAATTTAGTAATAATTACCCTAAAAACGCCGGATTCGGCTCACAAAATGACACCATTTTTTGTTAACTTTTATAAAAGACGCACCCAAATTCTCGTATTAGCACGGAAAATGGTGCTTAGGGTTTGATGCCGATGTAGATGCTGCACACGCCCAGCGTGAGGCGCTTCACACGGCATTGCGTGAAGCCTGCCTCGCGCATAATGCAGAGCATATCTTCGCCTTGGGGCACGGCTGCAATGCTTTCGGGCAGATAGCGATAGGCGCTCTTGTCGCCACTTTTCAGCGAACCCACGAAGGGAATGATGTGGAGGGCGTAGAGGTCGTAGAAAAAGCGGATGAAGGGATTTTGCGGTGTGGAGAGTTCAAGCACGCAGAGCATAGCGCCGGGCTTGAGCACGCGCCACATTTCGGCATAGCCTTGGTGGATGTGCTCAAAATTGCGCACGCCAAAAGCCACCGTCACAGCATCGAATTGCTCATCGCTGAAGCGCATCTTCAGGCAATCGCCTTGCTCAAAGGTGATAAGTTCATGGAGCTGCTTTTCAGCCACCTTTTTCCGTGCCACCTTGAGCATGCCTTCGCTCAGGTCGATGCCCGTCACTTGGCAGTGGAGATGATTGTGGAGCTGGATGGCAAAATCGCCCGTACCGGTAGCCACATCAAGCAAATGCTTAGGGGCAACGGCTGCCACCTGCTTGCGCGCCACCTTGCGCCACCATTTATCGATGCCCATCGTCATGGCTCGATTCATGAAGTCGTAGGCAGGCGCTATGGAGTCGAACATGGCTTTCACCTGCTCGGTTTTTCCGTCGCTTTCGCTATAGGGCTTTATTTGTTCTACTTTGTTCACGATGGTGCATTAGAGCGTTTTGAGATATTCGCTCACGTTTTTTTCGATACGTGCGGCAAGGTTGTCTTCGTTGCAAGGCACAAATTTATTGCCGGTGATTTCTTCGTAGAGTTCAATGTAGCGTTGCGACACCTCTTGGCAATATTCGTCGGTCATTTCCGGCACGGTTTGTCCGGCTTTGCCCATAAAATCATGGTCGATGAGCCATTGGCGCACAAATTCTTTGCTCAATTGCTTTTGCGGCTCGCCCTTTTCAAATTTTTCTTCGTAGCCCTCAGCATAGAAATAGCGGCTACTGTCGGGCGTGTGGATTTCATCCATCAAAATCACCTTGCCGTCGGCTTTACCAAACTCATATTTAGTGTCAACCAAAATCAGTCCCTTGGCAGCGGCGATTTCGGTGCCGCGAGCAAATAGGGCGCGGGTGTATTGCTCCACCACGGCATAGTCTTCAGCACTCACAATGCCTTGGGCAATGATTTCTTCACGCGAGATGTCTTCATCGTGGCCGGCTTCAGCCTTGGTGGTGGGGGTGATAATCGGTTCGGGGAAACGCTCATTTTCGCGCATGCCGTCAGGCAATTTCACGCCGCAAATTTCTCGGCAGCCATTTTTGTAGGCGCGCCAAGCACTGCCGGTGAGGTAGCCGCGAATAATCATTTCCACGGCAAAGGGTTCACATTTCCTTCCCACGGTCACCATAGGGTCGGGCGTAGCCAATTTCCAGTTGGGCACAATATGGGCAGTGGCATCCAAAAACGAAGCCGCAATTTGGTTGAGCACTTGTCCCTTGGATGGGATACCTTTCGGAAGCACCACATCGAAAGCCGAGATGCGGTCGGTGGCAACCATCACCAGAATGTCGTTGCCAATGCTGTACACATCGCGCACTTTGCCGTGATACACTGCAGTTTGTCCTTCAAAATTAAAGTCGGTGTGAACTAAAGTTTTAGCCATTGTGAAAAGATGTATTGATTGATAATGTTTTACTCGAATAAATGTCACTCATTATGAGGCTGCTGTTCTTCTTTATCGAAGCGCTCGTAGGCCTCCACAATGCGCTGCACCAAATGGTGGCGCACGATGTCGGCTTTTTCAAATTCCACCTTGCCGATACCCTTCACATTGCGCAAAATTTTCAGTGCTTGAATCAGTCCCGATGAGGTGGTGCGCGGCAAGTCGATTTGGGTCACGTCGCCGGTCACTATCATTTTGCTACCCATGCCCAAGCGGGTAAGAAACATTTTAATTTGGTGGGTGGTGGTGTTTTGCGCTTCATCAAGCACCACCATGGCGTCGTTGAGCGTGCGACCGCGCATAAACGCCAGCGGGGCAATTTGAATCACATTCGTTTCCATATATTCCTTCAGTTTCATGGGCGGAATCATATCTTCGAGGGCATCGTAGAGCGGCTGCAAATAAGGGTCGATTTTGTCCTTCATATCTCCCGGAAGAAATCCGAGTTTTTCGCCGGCTTCCACCGCAGGACGCGAGAGGATAATTTTTCTCACCTCGCGATTTTTGAGTGCTCTCACCGCCATAGCCACCGCCAAGTAGGTTTTGCCGGTGCCCGCCGGACCGAGGGCAAAGGTAAGGTCGCTTTCGCTGATGGTTTTCACCAGCAATTGCTGATTCGGCGTGCGCGCCTTGATAGGCTTGCCATTCACACCGAAAATAATGGCGTCGTCCATTTTCAATTCTTTGGGCGGCGTACCTTTTATGGTGTTGATAATCACATCGTCGGTGAGCTGATTGTAGTGGTTGCAAAACTCGGCAAGTTCCTTGATTTTTTGCTCAAAGAAAGCCGTCTCCTCCTCCTCGCCAATCACCTTAATCACATTGCCGCGAGCAGCCATGCGCAACTTGGGAAAGAGGTTACGAATCAGCTGAATATTGGAATTATTGACACCATAGAAAACCACGGGGTCAACGTTATCGATAATTACGTGTCGTTCTATCATAGTGTGGAATCAGGACAAAATCCTATGCAAATTTACACCAAAGGCGCTACACTACCAAAGAATCTCCCCAATTTTTTCACAAACGCACACGGCTATTTTTGATAGCGGCTGCTTGCTTTGGTGAGGCTTGGATGGGATAGTGAGGCCTGGGTGGGATAGTGAGGCCTGGGTGGTATGGAAGAGAATAAAAAGTCGGGAGGCGGGGATGTGAGGGCTAAGCCCTTTCGTGGGACGGCGAGTGGGATAAAGCCTGAAAACTCATTTTCAGCTTTATCACCACTCTCGCCCACGGTGGGCTGCTTCGCACCCCACTCA
>SFWW01000067.1 GCA_004559845.1 bacterium | reverse complement strand
CCCAGGGATAGGACCCGGTTAGTCAACCACCTCCAGAGATAGAGTAAACACAAATTAGTAATTGTACAAAACCGAGTCAACCATTTTCAGGAACGGACACCCGGAGCCGGTAAAAAAGATTTATTTTGAGGGAAAATTGTGGGGATTGTGGAGAATTTGTATATTTGTGGGAGAAAAATACATACTATTCTTATTCATTCATTATTTAAACTAATTTGCTTTATGAAAAAATTACTTTCTATTCTGGCTGCCGCTATTTTGGCTTTTGGCAATGCGGCAATGGCTGAAAACTTAAATTTTGAGGGCGTTGTGGGTATGAATGTTGCTAACGCTAATGTATCGGGTTTCAATTCTCGTATTGGTTTTCATGTTGGTGTTCGTGGCACTTATGCTTTCCAATCTCCTGACCAAGGACTTTATGCTAATGCCGGTGCATTGTTGTCGCTGAAGGGTGAAAAGTTTGAGGATGTTACATTCAATCCTTACTATCTTGAAATTCCTATCCACATGGGTTACAAGTATTCTATCACTGATGCTGTGGGCATTTTTGGTGAATTTGGTCCTTATTTTGGCATTGGCTTGTTTGGCAAAACGGAGGGCGTAGATGTGTTTAGCGATGAGGTGGGCTATAAGAGGTTTGATGTGGGTTTGGGGCTGCGTGCCGGCTTTGAATTTGCTAAAAAGGCATCAGTGTCGATTGGATACGATTTCGGTTTGACCGATATTGCCGACGAAGCAAATGCTCAAAATAGGAACTTCAGTATTTCGTTAGGATATAAGTTTTAATTAAAGGGTATTCCTAATTAAAAGGATTTTTTGAGGAAGCGCCTTCTGTGTGTATCGGGAGGCGCTTTCTCTGTTTGTTTTGATGGGGCGGAAGGGTGGGAAAGTGTGGATGTTGGTTGTGGCTGCCACGACCAACCCTCCGAGGCTCTCACTCTGGCTACGCTATCTCCAAGCTGCGCTGCAGGCTACGCCTTTCGCTTGCATGGAGTTTTTCACAATACGCCATCTCCGATGGCGGGTTTGCGCCACGATACGCCCTCTGCGATGGCGGCGAGGTGCCGGCGGCGGGGTTATTTTGTGGATTTTTTTGTGGGGCGGCGGGGGGCTTTTTTTGTGGTGGCTCGGCGTGCTGAGGCTTTGGATGCGTTGGCTTCGTCGGCTACGATAGCGAGGCAATCTTGTAGATTGAGTGCTTTGGCGTCTTTGTCTTTGGGGATTTTGTAGTTGGCTTTTTTGTAGCTGATGTATGGTCCGAATCTGCCATTGAGCACTTGCAATTCAGGTTCTTCGCTAAAGGTGGCAATCACTCGCTGTTCTTCCGTTTTGCGATTATTTTCGATAATTTCGATGGCTTCTTCCAGAGAAATGGTTTCGGCTGTGAGATTTTTGGGTATGGACACGAATTTGCCGGCGTGGCGCACGTAGGGTCCGAATCGTCCGATGGAAGCCACCACATCACTGCCTTCAAATTGTCCTAAAGTGCGAGGCAATTCAAATAGCATGAGTGCTTCTTCGAGGGTGATGGTTTGCATACTTTGGTCGGCTCTAAGCGAAGCGAATCGTGGTTTTTCTCCATTTTCTCCGGTGTTGCCCAATTGCACAGCCGGTCCGAATCGAGTGATTTTCACCGACACGGGTTTGCCCGATTTCGGGTCGGTGCCCAAGAGTCGTTCGCCCACTTTGCGGTCGAGGCGCAGGTGTGACACATTTTCCACATTGGGGTGAAATGAGGTGTAGAATTTATCGATGGCATCGGTCCATTGCATTGCACCTTCCGCCACGTCGTCGAATTCATTTTCCACCTTAGCGGTGAAGTTGTAGTCGATGATATTGGGGAAATATTCAATCAAGAAATCGTTGACCACCATTCCCACGTCGGTGGGCAGTAGTTTTCCTTTTTCTGCTCCGGCGAGTTCGTTTTTCAGCTTTGATGTGATGTTGGCACCTTTGAGGGTGATGATTTCGCATTTACGTGTTTCGCCTTTGCTTTCACCCTTTTCCACATAATTGCGTTGCTGAATGGTAGAGATGGTGGGTGCATAGGTGGATGGTCGGCCGATGCCTAATTCCTCCATACGTCGCACGAGCGATGCTTCGGTGTAGCGCACGGGTTGCTGTGTGAAGCGTTGGGTGGCTTCAATGGCTGTGGCGTGTATATGCGCGCCCACATTCAGAGCCGGCAGTGAGGAAGTTGCTTTAGCGGATGGTTCGTCGTCGATGCTTTCGGCATACACCTTCATGAAACCGGGGAAAGTGACCACTTCACCTGATGCGGTGAAATGCTCCTGTCGATTACTGATGGCAATGTCGATGGTGGTTTTTTCGATTTGTGCATCTGCCATTTGTGAAGCCACGGTTCGTTTCCAAATCAACTGATAGAGTTTCTTTTCTTGTGGTGTGCCTTGAATATCGTGGTCAGCCACAAATGTGGGTCGAATAGCCTCGTGTGCTTCTTGTGCCCCTCTTGCTTTGGTGGTGAATTGGCGGCGCTTATAGTGGTTGGCGCCATACATTTCGTTCACTTCCTTGGCAATGGTGGAGAGTGCGAGTTGTGAAAGATTCACCGAGTCGGTACGCATATAGGTGATGTGTCCGGCTTCGTAGAGTGCTTGCGCCACGCGCATGGTTTGTGCCACCGAGAAGCCCAATTTTCTGGCAGCCTCTTGCTGCAAGGTAGAGGTAGTGAACGGTGGTGCGGGGCATTTGGTGATGGGTCGCATTGCCACATCGCTCACGGTAAAGGTTGATTGCTTGCATGCTTCGAGGAAAGAGATGGCATCTTCACGGCTATCGAGGCGTCGGGAGAGCTCCACAGCCAAAGAGGCCTCTGAGCCTTCAGGCTTCATGGTGCCGGTCACGCGGAAATAGGGTTCGCTCTTAAAGTCGGCAATTTCTTTTTCTCGGTCGGCAATGAGGCGCACCGCCACACTCTGCACACGCCCGGCAGAAAGTCCGGGTTTGATTTTTCGCCAAAGCACCGGCGATAGTTCAAAGCCCACAATGCGGTCGAGCACACGGCGAGCCTGCTGTGCGTTGACCAAATTGATATCAATGTTTCGCGGATTTTGGATGGCATCCAGAATGGCGGTTTTGGTGATTTCGTGAAACACGATGCGTCGCGTGGTGTCGGGCTTCAGCCCCAGCACCTCATAGAGGTGCCATGCAATGGCCTCTCCTTCGCGGTCTTCATCGGATGCGAGCCACACCATTTCGGCGCTTTTGGTGGCTTTTTTCAAATCAGCCACTGTGCGCTTTTTATCGTCGGGTATTTCATAGATGGGCATATAGCCGTGTGCCACATCAATGCTGAAATCGCTCTTATGCAAATCGCGGATATGGCCTTGGCTTGCCATCACCTTATAGTCTTTTCCAAGATATTTCTCTATGGTCTTCGCCTTGGCGGGAGACTCTACAATCACTAAATTTTTTGGCATATCACCTAATCATATTTAAAACTTACTGCCTTTTTGGATGCAGGCTTCATTTAAAATCGGGTGCAAAATTAGACAAAAATTTCAAACTACCTATAATAATGTGTGTAGTTTTTAAAATTTTTAGGAAAAGAAGTATGGAGGTTGGGAGGATGGTGGGCATTGTGGGGAGGGTGTTTAAAAAAAATGGGTTTTTGGCTGTTTATTGGCGGAAAATTAGTATTTTTGCATCCAAATGCAGAAACTTGAACACATACGAGAGTCCATCAAGCCGGAATTAGCCCAACTCAATGCTATTATTGCTCGCACGCTGCAGAGCGAAAGTGCGCTCACCAATACCATAGTGAGCGAATATTTGAGCACGAAGGGAAAGCAAATTCGTCCGGTGTTGGTGTTGCTGAGTGGCAAACTGTTTGGAGGCATCAATGAGAAAGTGCTCCATGGCGGCGCTGCAATAGAATTGCTGCATAATGCTTCACTGATTCACGATGATGTGATCGACCAAAGCACTTCAAGACGCGGCAATGCCACCATTAATAGTGTGTGGAACAACCATGTGGCGGTGCTGGTGGGCGATTTTTTTGTGAGCGGAGCGCTGTCGTGCGCTGTGCGAACGGATGATGTTCGAGTGCTCCAAATTCTTTCGGATATGGGTGCGGATTTGGCGTTGGGCGAGATTGACCAAATTGATAATGCGCGCAATCGCGAAATCACCGAAGAAGTGTATTTCAATATCATCCGCCGAAAAACCGCCTCTCTGTTCACCTCCTGCGTGATGGTGGGAGGCATCTCAGCCGGTGCTTCAGTAGAGGAGGTAGAGAATTTGCGGCGCTATGCGGAACTTTTGGGCATGTGCTTTCAGATTAAAGACGACACCTTCGACTATTTTTCTAATCCGGAAGTGGGTAAGCCCACCGGCAATGATTTGCGCGAAGGGAAAATCACCTTGCCGCTGATTTATGCCCTTGGCAGAAAGGATTTGGCGGAATGTGAGCAGATGAATCAATTGGTGCACAACCCCGAACTTTCGGAGGAGGATATCACCCGCTTGGTGAATTATGCAAAGGCTGCCGGGGGGGTGGACTATGCGTTTGAAAAAATGCAAGCGTTGCGCCAAGAGGCAGAGCAACTGCTTGATGCCTACCCTGCCAGCGCCATGGTGGATGCCTTTAAGCAGATTTTTAATTATGTGATTGCCCGCAATAAATAGCGGTGCGGCAGGCTTCTCTCAAAACGAATCTTCACAATTATCCAACCCATAATTTTCCGATTTTTTGCTCTATGACGCTTCAGCAATTGAAATATGTGATTGCCGTGAACAAATACCGCAATTTTGCCAAGGCGGCAAATGCTTGCGCCGTGACCCAACCCACGCTGAGCGCAATGCTCTCAAAATTGGAAGCCGAACTGAATGTGAAAATTTTTGAGCGCACCAACAAAAACGTGATACCCACACCCGTGGGCATCAAAATCATCAAGCAAGCCGAAAAAACCGTGGCTGATGCCGTGGCGCTCAAAGCATTGGTGAGCAATGGCGAAAACGGTTTGTCGGGCGAGCTGAACCTTGCAGCCGGTCCCACGATTTCGCCCTACATACTGCCGGAATTTATTCAGCACTTTAGCGCTAAGTATCCCCATGTGCAACTCCGCATCCAAGAAATGAAAATCTCGAGTATGCTCAATATGCTATTGAATCGGAGCATCGACGCCGGCATCGGTATTGCCGGAAATATGCGCAAGGGCATTCTGGAAATTCCGCTCTATTTCGACCCGGTGGTGGCATACGTGGTGGACAAAGGCACCGAATCCAATAAAGAATTTATTTGGGTGATGAAAGAAGCTATTAGTTTGAGGGAGAGCGCATTCAGTTTCTACAAGGCTTATAAAGAGGGGTGCCCCATTTATGAAGCATCGAATTTGGAAACACTCATCCACATGGTGGACACCATAGGCGGACGCACCGTGATTCCGAAAATGCATCTCAAATTTCTGAGTGCCGAGCAGCGCCGCCATGTGGTGGAACCTACTGCCGACCAAACGAACCCTGTGCGTCACTTTTCGCTCTACGTGAAAAGCGATTTCATCAGCGAAAAAATGCTGCGTAGCCTGCTCACCTCGCTGCGCCGCGTGATTCCGCCCCACCTCCAAGAGCCGGAAAAGAGATGAAGAGAGAGGTTAGTGGTTAGAGGTTAGTGGTTAGAGGTTAGAGGTTAGAGGTTAGAGATTAGATGAATTAAGAATTATGAATTGTGCATTATGCATTATGAATTGTGAATTGTGAATTAATAATCAAGAATTATGCAAACAGTAATATTTCATAGCACCATTTTTGGTCCCATTCATAGTCGCCGGTTAGGCGTGTCGCTGGGCGTGAATTTGATGCCCAACGATGGGAAAATTTGTTCGTTCGACTGCGTGTATTGCGAAGCGGGTTACAATGCTCAAGGTCCGGGCACCGACGGTATTCCATCGCGCGAAAGCGTGAAAAAAGCGCTCAAACGCAAACTCGAAGCCATGCAGGCAGAAGGCGCCACGCTCGATGTGATTACCTTTTCGGGCAATGGCGAACCCACCATTCATCCGCATTTCGGCGCCATCGTTGACGATGTGATACGCCTTCGCAACACCTATTATCCCCAAGCCAAGGTGAGCGTGCTGAGCAATGCCACCATGGCGGGCAAGCCGAATGTGGCTGAAGCTTTGAAAAAAGTGGACAATAATATCCTCAAACTCGACTCGGCAGTGGCATCCACCATGCGCGCCATTAATCAACCGGTGTCGGCGAACGTGGTTCCGGAGGGTGTGATAGCCGATTTAAAGGCGTTTGCCGGGCAATGCGTGGTGCAAACCATGATGCTTAGAGGCGAACACAATGGCATTGCCATCGACAACACCACCGGCAAGGAAATTGCCGCCCTCATCAGCGCCTACCGCGAAATTGCACCGCGCAGCGTGATGCTCTACAGCATAGACCGCGCCACACCCGAACAGCATCTTGAGAAGGTGGGCAAAGACGAACTGGAGCGCATTGCCGAGCAAATTCGCGCCGCCGGCATTCAAGTGCAAGTGAACGCATAAAAGGCGCCGTGGCGAGGTTGCGGATTTGGCAAACTTTAACTACTTTAACTATTCTATGGGCAAAAATTTGGAAATCATATTGTATCTTTGCCGAATAGAAAGCCGCAACGGCGGCAATTTGTTAACACTTCAAAAGTTGTGAAAAAGATGAAAACTTCAACGAAATGCCTCATTGCACTGCTTGCTACACTGATGTGTGTGGCGGCTCAGGCACAAGTGGTGGCAGAAGAATCTGCCGATAGCAAAGCCCCGGCTCAAGTGAACTACACCCCACAATATCAATCGGTGGCGGATTTTGGCTACGGCATTTATCTCGGTGGCGGATACTCGGTGACCACCCCGTCGCTCAACGATAATTTTGGTGGATGTTTCCTCTTTCAGGTGGGTGCAGTGGGCACCTACAAAGGCTTTCAACTGAAAACGGATGTGCAATTCGGACAACCCGGCTATCGCAACGACAACATTTTCAACACCCCCGCCTACGACGAGCAAGGGCACCCGGCACAGGTGAACGGCAACAGTTCGGCATCCTTTTTTGCCTGGAGTTTGCAATTGGGCTACAAAGTGTACAGCCAAGGCCGCTTCGGCGTTACGCCCAACGTGGGCTTGTACTACAGCAAATATAGTTGGAACCTCGAAAACCTCAAATGGGAGAAAAACGAAGAAGGGGAATACGTGCCCGAGCACATTGGCACGGAAAGCGCCAAACTCAGCAGCTTGGGTGTGATAGGCTCCCTCGACATCGACTACACCTTCTCCACCACCAAAATGAAGAATCCCTTCACCGGCTCGGGCGACAACCAATTCAAGCAATCAATCCGCTTCTCGCCCTTTGTGGCATATAGCAAATATGATAAATGCAACCCCACAGTGAGTGGCGCATTTGTGGGAATGACCATCAACTACACCGGCTTGCTCCACGCCCTTGGATTTTAAAAACAGCAACACGATAATTGCTTAGGATATTAGCATTTATATGGCTCAGCGTGTTCGCCGGAAGTGCTTTGGCACAAAGCGTGAACGACGACATTTCGGAGAAAAATCTTTCGCCGATGCGGAAGGTGTATGTGGGCTACAAAGTGATTCCCGACCCCTACAACCCCAACGAAACTGCCTTCGAGATTATTATGCGCGATGTGGTGGTGTATCCCAACGAACGCTTTCGCAATAAAGAAGAAGAAAAATTCTATTGGCGCACCGTGCGCGACGTGAAGCGCACCCTACCCTACGCCAAACTCATTAACCGCACCCTTCAAGAAACCTATGAATACCTTGAAACTTTCGACACCAAAAAAGAAAAAGACGCCTACCTCAAGCAATTTGAAAAGGCGCTCTATGCCCAGTATAAACCGGTGATGAAAAAACTCACCAAAAACCAGGGCAAAATGATGATAAAACTCATCAACCGCGAAACCAACCAAACCTCCTACCACATTGTGAAAGCATTTCTCGGCACATTTCGTGCCGGAGTGTGGCAAACGTTCGGCAGATTTTTCGGCGTGAACCTCAACTCTCCTTACCGCCCCGAAAAAGACAAAAAAGATGCCTTGATAGAGCGCATCGCCACCCGAGTGGAGCAAGGCGCACTCTAATGCCTCCTATCCCCCCACCACCTTT
>SFWW01000066.1 GCA_004559845.1 bacterium | reverse complement strand
CTACCTCTTCCCAATGGCGTTCGTTGGTTTCGGTGTGCTTGGTGCTATGTTCCCATTCCACACTTGGTCGCCTGATGGTCACGCATCAGCCCCTACAGCAGTGTCGATGCTCCACGCAGGCGTGTTGATGAAATTGGGTGGTTACGGCTGCTTCCGTGTGGCTATCTATTTGATGCCCTATGCCGCTACCGAATTGGGATGGATTTTCCTCACACTCACCGGTATCAGCATCGTGTATGGCGCGTTCAGCGCTTGCGTGCAAACCGACCTCAAGTACATCAATGCTTATTCTTCGGTGAGCCACTGTGGTATGGTGCTCTTCGCCATTTTGATGTATAATCAAACGGCAATGACCGGTGCCGTGCTCCAGATGCTCTCTCACGGTTTGATGACAGCCCTCTTCTTTGCCCTCATCGGTCAGATTTACGGTCGTACCCACACCCGCGACATTCGCGACATGGGTGGTATGATGCACATCATGCCTTACCTTGGTGTAGGTTATGTGATTGCCGGTTTGGCTTCGCTTGGTTTGCCGGGCTTGAGCGGTTTCGCTGCCGAAATGACCATCTTCTTCGGCTCGTTCCAAGAAGCCGGTTTGCTCCAACGCGTGTTCACCGTGGCAGCTTGCGCTTCAATCGTTATCACAGCCGTCTACATTTTGCGCGTGGTGGGCAAATTGCTCTTTGGCGAAGTGCAAAACGAGCACCATCGCCAGCTCACCGATGCAGTGTGGTTTGAGCGCTTTAGCGGCGACATCATTCGCGATAGTTTCCTCCCTGTAGTTGACGCTATTAAGAATGTTCTTTAATAAAAGTGTTGAATTTAAAAATCGATAAGATACAAAATGGATTATTCTCAATTTTTAATGATGCCTCAAGAAATCGGTCTGTTGGCTACATTCTTGTTAGTATTTCTCTATGACACTTTTATGCCCTCTAAGTGCCAAAAGCACCTCCCTGTGTTCACCGCAGTGGTGTTTGCCCTCTACACGGCTTTTAGCTTCATTCCATGCTGCACAGGCATCGCCTTTGCCGGTATGTTTGAGCAAAGCCAAGCCACTTGGGCGATGAAAGGCATTCTCAATATCGGCACATTCCTTGTGATTCTTCAAGCCGTGAAGTGGACTAATAGCGACTTCGTAAGCGTTCGCCGTGGCGAATTCTACGAGTTGATTATGCTCACACTTTTCGGTATGTTCCTCATGGTATCGGCGCGCAACTTCCTCTTGTTCTACATCGGCCTCGAAACGGCATCCTTGCCACTCGCAGCCCTTGCGGCATTTGAGAAGAACCATTACGAATCGCGCGAAGCGGCTGCCAAATACATTTTTACTGCCGTGTTCTCTTCAGCCATTATGCTGCTCGGCGTGTCGTTCGTTTACGGTTTGAGCGGTTCGCTCAACTTCGCCACCATCGGTGAAGTGCTCGTGTCGAAGCAGTCGGCTCTGCTCATCGTGGCAGTGGCGTTTGTGATTGCCGGTGTGGGCTTCAAGCTCTCGCTTGTTCCATTCCACAACTGGACCGCCGACGTTTACCAAGGTGCTCCAACCGCTGTGACCAGCTACCTTTCAGTGATTTCTAAGGGTGCAGCCGCATTTGCATTCCTTGTGATTCTCACCCAAGTGTTCGGTGCCGTTTACGCCGATGTTTGGAAATGGATGCTCTATGCAGTGATTGTGCTCACCATCACCATTGGTAACCTCTTCGCAGTGCGTCAGCGCAACCTCAAGCGTTTCTTGGCATTCTCTTCAATCTCACAAGCCGGCTACATCATGCTTGGTGTGATAGCTGCCAACACGCTCGGTATGGCTTCAATGATGTATTATGTGGTGGTTTACATCTTCTCCAACCTTGCCGCCTTTGCAGTGATTGCAGCCATTGAGCGCCACACCTCGAAGGTGTCCACCGACGATTATAACGGACTGTTTAAAACCAATCCTTGGCTTTCCTTCACCATGATGGTGGCAATGTTCTCTTTGGCAGGTATTCCGCCATTTGCCGGCTTCTTTAGCAAATTCTTTGTGTTTGCCGGTGCATTGAAGGATGCCGATGTGGCTTTGTATGTACTCGTATTGATTGCTTTAATTAATACCATCATTTCGCTCTACTACTACTTACTCGTGGTGAAAGCCATGTTCATCCGTCAGGACGACTGCGCTATTCCTACGCTTCAGTCGCATTGGAGCGAAAAAGCAGGCATGATTATTTGCGTGCTTGGTATTGTGCTCTTGGGTGTGGTAAGTTGTGTTTACATCAATTTGGAAGCATTTGCTTCTGCATCCGGTAGCTTATTCCAACTCATACGTTAACATAAGCCCCTTTACCTTAATACATTAATTATCTAAAAACCGGAAGAAGGAGAAATCTTAGCCGATTTCTCCTTCTTTTCAGTTCGCATCGGAGCGAGAGGGGTGTGTGGGTTCAGGGCTGAATTATTAGCTTTCAAGATTTTTTAATGTAATTTTGCATTTTTGTTTGCTTTGCTGTTTCTGCTATGCTGTGGCGCTGATTTTCAGGGCATACCGCCCACTTATGTTTTGCTCCTCCGGGGAGCGGCTTTTTGGAAAGTGGGTGTTTTTTTTGTACCTTTGCCCTTGAAAACGAACACGGCGGTAGTGTCGTCGCCATAGCTTACCTATGGATTTGTTGTTCTTGATAAGTGTTTTGGCGATGACTTTCATTCGCCCAAACTCGTTTGTTGTGATACCACAAGGCTTATCACATCCATTTTTTATGATAACTACGCTTCGAATGAAATTACATTTTTTTGCCACATTAGCATCACTTTTGATTGCCGTAGCTGCGGTGGGGGCTAATCATGTGTATGTGAAAAGTCGCTGTAATTTGAGGTGCGATGGCTATTTCCCTCAAATCAGTGCCGACGGCAAAAAGGTGATTTCTGCCACCACCGATGCCAAGTGTCTCTATATCTACGATTTGGAGACGCAAAAGCGCGAACTCGTGTCAGATGTGGGCTCGCCGGGCTTTGAAGCTATTTTTGGCAATGATGGCAAGGTGTATTATGTGGCAATGAGCATCGACAAAAACCACATTATTCGACGCTCCGGTAGGGTGTTCGACCCCGCCACCGGCGAGAATCGTGAAGTGTTGCCTGAGCAACACGGCGCTGTGCATGCCATTAATGGCACAGCCGGCACTGCAGTGGTGGGCGAGCAGAAAGAATGGAATGTGCGCAATGCCGGCACTTTTGCCTGGGCGCTCGGCTCACAACTCTATGTTTATCGCAATGGCAAAAAGCAGGTTTTTTCGCCTGTGAATGTGCAAACCGGCTACCTCTGGGTGGATGTGTCGCCCGATGGCAAAAAGGTACTTTTCCAAGTGCCGGCAGTGGGGCTCTTCGTGTGTGATGCCGCCACCGGCAGAGTGCTACAAAAACTCAACCGCTGCCTGATGCCGCAGTGGTATAACAACGATTTGATAGTGGCGCAAGGCACCGGGCGATGGGGCTACCACATTATCATTTTCCGTGCTGATGGCACGGGCGATATTCAATCGCTTGCCAATGGCGAAAGTGTGATGCCTTCGGTGAGTGGCAACAATGTGATTTACACCACCAAGGGCGGCAGTGTGAAACTCCTTACACTTGAAACGCCCGAAGAGCGTGACGTGCGCTTGGAACAAGAACGCATCGAAGCCGAACGCATCGCGAAAGAAAAAGCCGAAGAGGCGGCGCGTGCCGAGGCTGAAAAGCAAGCGGCGGAAGCTGACAACAATCAATAATGCGCCTCACAAGGCGGGTAATTTTTTTAAGAAAAACTGCGAAATATTTATGAGATTCATTACATACATCCTATTGCTCCTCATTTGCGCCCTCATGCCGCTCTCGGCAGGGGCACAGCAGCGCACCGCGCAAAGCCGTGAGGTGCCTGCGCCCAAGGCTAAGCCTGCACCCAAGGAGCAAAAGGTGCCTATGAAATCTCAAAGGAGCACTTCGTCGCAAAATGTACCACCTGCCGCTTCGGCAGTGGTGCGCCCGCGTGTGTTTCTAAATCCCGGTCATGGCGGTCACGATAGCGACGATCGTCCCTGCCCGTTTTTCAACGAGGGCATGCAAGCGCGTGTGGAATACTACGAATCCGACAGCAACCTCAAATGCGCTATGGCAATGAAAGATATTTTGCGCGAGCGCGGCTATGAGGTGTTTATGTCGCGCGTGAACAATACCACCGCCGACGATCTCAATCTCTTTGAAATTCACCAACTCGCCCTCAATAGCGGAGCCGATGTGTTTTTCTCCATCCATAGCAATTCGTCGGGTTCTTCTCGCCGTGTGAATTTTCCATTCGTGATTTATCGCGGCTATGATGGAGCAGAGGCAGCCGAAGGTAGCGAATATTTGGCATCGATTGTGGCGTCGAATTTGGCGGATATGGAGGCCACTTCGTGGAGCCGAGGCGGCTTGATTCACGGCGACTGGACGTTCTATCGCTCTCGCTCGGGATTGGGCGTATTCCGCTGGAACAAACTGCCCGGTGTGCTCTCCGAAAACTGTTTTCACGACTACCAAATTGAGCGCGAACGCTTGCTCAACAAAGACTACTGCTGGCTGTTGGGAATGATTAATAGCCGCTCGCTTGACAAATTCTTTGCCCGACCGGCGCAAAAATTCGGCGAAGTGGCAGGACTCGTGCGCTTCGATTATCCACGCAAGGGTAAAAAGCTGAAAGCTTACGGCAAGGACGCCTATCAGCCACAAAATGGCGTGCCCGTGGAACTCTGCGACCTCGACGGCAATCCCATCCAAACGTATCACATCGATAACTACAATAATGGTTTCTATTGCTTCACCCGTGTGCGCCCGGGGCGCTACTTGGTGGCAATCGATGGGGTGGAGGACCACGAAGTGGAGGTGAAAGCCGACAAAACCACCTACTACAATGTAACCATCATCACCCAACCGCAAACCGAAGACTATCTCGACGATATTACTGTGGTACACACCCAAGAACCCGAACCCGACGAAACCGTCATCTCCAACGGCGAAGAAGCCCAATAGCCCCCCAGAGCTTTGTTTATTTGCACTTCTTTTAATAACTTTTAATAACGGAAACTATAAATAGATTTTGTGTAATCTCACGAACGAAGCTAATTGCCGCGTAGTATTTCATGATTCTTGGAACTTTAAAATTTCGTTTAACTTTCTTAATCCCGGGAACCGGGGAAAGACAATTCAAAGTCTTTTAGGGAAAAATATTGATAATCCTAAACTGATGGTTGCTGAGGTTAGAGTGGCAGCTTGTTTAGATAACCATTGAGGTGGTATGACAATTACAAAAACTAAGTAGTGAATATGAAAAAGATTTTACTGAATTTTATTGCCTTGCTTTTCTGTTTCTCCGCAAATGTGCAATGCTTTGCAGATGAGGCGGATGAACGTACACGCCATTGGATGGGTAGATGTGAACTTTCTACTGCGAATGTGCTGGATTGGGGCATAGAATATGGCATTGATTATTATCCTATCCAATATGTAGGCATGGGCGTGAGTGTTTATGCTACAGGTGATTTTGGCGGAACGAGTCGTTCCTTTATCCATAATGATTTCTTTTATCAAACGGAAAATCTGAACAATGAGCTTTCGCTGCGCACTTCCCTACAGTTGCAAAGCCCTGCCATTTGGCGCAAGAGTGATGGCTCCCTGACGCTGTTCGTAAAAGAAGATTGCGGGCTTACATTGCCCATCCCGGCAAACCAAAATTTGGAATACACGATTACACCGAGTTCCCCCGGCACCTATCCGGTGTCGGAAAAATATCATGCCAAAAACGTAGGCGGAAAATCTTGCTTCGTTCATTTCAAAACCTCGCTGGCATTGGAAACCGACCGCTGGCAATTTTGGACAGGTTACACCTGGAGCAATTTCGACGCCTACAGTTCGGCGCGCCACATCACCATTGATGGCATCACATTATCCGTCCCTGCCAAAAAGCCCCTCCAAGGCTTTCACATAGCCCTCGCCTACAAATTCTAACAAAAATTCAAAAGCCTCCAAAGACGATTCGTGTAGGTCGAACTATGGAATCACAAAGGGTAGCTAAAGGCTAACAGCTGATTGGGAATTGCTGATTGTGAAGGTTTCCACACTTTTTTGTCCATCCTTTTTGCCACTTGGCGGGAATTTTGTAAATTTGATGATTGATAATGTCTACATTTTTCAACTCAGATTATTTATTTTATGGCGAAACGTAAGGGCAACGACACCGAGTTAGCATCCCAAAAGAAGCAAGCCGGCTACAGTACAGAGAAAGCAAAGAAGGCGGGAAAACGTGTCTCTAATATAACGAAGCCGGAGAAAATGTCGCTGGAGCAGTGGCAGGTGGCTTTGCGCAAGCAGGTGGCTCAGCGCACTCCGCTGGCAGTGGAACACGTGGACGAAAAGTGGGCGAGTGGCGAATTTTTGGTCACCAATGCCATCACCAAGCGTGTGTATAAGGTGGTGTATCGTGGAGAGGGTAGTTGTTGGAACTATTGCTCTTGCCTTGATTTCAAAACCTCCCGTTTGGGCACTTGCAAGCATATCGAGGCTGTGAAACTGTGGTTAGAGGACCATCCCACACTCTTGAGCCGCAAAATTCCGCCCTACACGTCGGTGTATCTCTCCTATGTGAACGGTCGCAAGGTGATGCTTCGCATTGGCAGCGAAAATGCGGAGGCGTTTGCCCGGCTGGCACGCGATTATTTCGACGCTGATATGTGCCTTTTGCCCGATGCCATCGATCGGTTTCCCACTTTCTTGGCTGAAGCCAAAAAGATTTCCGACACCTTTCGCTGCTACGACGATGCCCTCAGCAATGTGATTGCTCGCCGCGACGACAAGATGCGCCAAGCCCTGGCGAAAACCCTGACCGACGATGTGCTCAACCATTTGCTCCGCACCAGTCTCTTCCCTTATCAGATGGAGGGCGTGCGTTTTGCCGTGGAAAAAGGGCGCACGGTGATTGCCGACGAAATGGGTTTGGGTAAAACCATCCAAGCCATCGCCACTGCCGAGGTGCTGCGCCGCAATTCGCTTGCCGAATCGGTGATTGTGGCATGCCCCAATTCGCTCAAATATCAGTGGAAACGCGAAATTGAGCGCTTTGTGGGCGCTGAAGCCTTGGTGATTGAGGGCGAAATTGTGAAGCGCCGAAAACTCTACGACGTGGATGTGCCCTACAAAATAGTGTCGTATCACACGCTCAACAACGATGTGCGCTACGCCGGCCACGTCGACACCGACATTTTCATTCTCGACGAGGTGCAACGTCTCAAAAATTGGGACACGCAAATTGCCATTTCGGCGCGCCGGGTGAATGCAAAATATGTGGTGGCGCTTTCCGGTACGCCCTTGGAAAACAAGCTCGAAGAATTGTATTCGGTGATGGAACTGGTCGACCAATATTGCCTGGCGCCGTTTTACGATTTCCGTGATCGCTACATCATTCAATCCCCCTTGGGTAAAGTGATAGGTTATCGCAATCTCAATGAAATAGGCGACCGCATTTCCTCGCGCCTTATTCGCCGCCGAAAATCTGATGTGGCAATCCAATTGCCTGAACGACAAGACAAAAACCTCTTCGTGCCCATGACACAAAAGCAAATGGATGCACACGAAGAATATAAATCGGTGGTGGCACAATTGGTGATTAAATGGCAAAAAAACCATTTCCTATCGGAAACCGACCACAAGCGCCTTTTGCTCAACCTCAACATGATGCGCATGGTGAGCGACAGCACCTATATCCTCGACCAGCAATCGCGCAACGACACGAAAGTGGACGAAGCAGCCAATATCATCAAGGAATACACCGACGAAAACCCCGCCAACAAGGTGGTGGTGTTCAGCCAATGGGAGCGCATGGCGCGGCTGATAGCCGCCGAACTCGACTCGCGCGGCATCGCCTACGAATATCTTCACGGCGGCGTGCCTTCGGTGAAACGCGGCAAAATGGTGGCAAACTTTCAAGACAACCCGGAGTGCAAAGTGTTTCTCTCCACCGATGCCGGCAGCACGGGTCTCAACCTGCAAAGCGCATCGCTGATTATCAATGTGGACCTGCCGTGGAACCCCGCAGTGCTCGAACAGCGCATCGGCCGCATCTATCGCTACGGTCAATCGCGCAACATTATGGTAATCAATCTCGTGTCGAAGGACACCATCGAAGAGAATATGATTGGCAAACTGCGATTCAAGCAAAATATGTTTGAAGGCGTGCTCGACGGCGGCGAAGACTCCATCTTCGTGGAAGAAAAAGCCAACAAAATCGTGGAACTCGCCGACTCCATAATCAACGATCTCAACGAGGAAACTACCCCTAAAGGCACTCCTGAAGCCACCCCAGAACCACACATCGCCACCCCGGCAGACATTTTTGAAGCCCCCGACCCCTCAACTCCCTTCCTCTTCGACGACGATGAAGAATGGGATGAAGACGACTATTACGATGATTATGATGAGTGGGACGATTACGACGATGGTTGGCACCACAATGCCGAAGATTGGGAAGGCTTCTATGAAGAAGAAAATGAAGATGAAGAAGATGATGACGCTGCCGAAGAAGTCATCTCCGAAGCCCCTGCCAATCAGCCTGCAAATCCTGCCGAAGAGCCCGTAAGCTCGGCTAAGCCGTCGGGAAGCCCCGCCGGGGAGCCGTCAAGCCATCAGCAGGAGGCTTCAAGCCCGCAAGAACTGATTTCGCAAGGAATATCTTTCTTTAGCGGATTGGCAAAAACCCTGCAATCGCCAAAAGCCACAGGCGAGTTGGTCAACGCTATCGTGAAAGAAGACCCGCAAACCGGCAAAACCTACCTCAACATCCCCGTCCCCGACAAAGACACCGTCCAAAAAGCCCTCACCCTCCTCTCCACCCTCTTCCCCCAAAAATAATCCCCGAGGAAGGTGAACTTCATAGCTATAAAGAAAGTAAGCATCCGAAATAAGCCGTTGGGCTTAATGTAAGCATCCGAAATAAGCCGTTGGACTTAATTGAAAAAAAATCTCACGAGGGTTATTCGTGAGATTTTTTGTAGTAGTATGGTAGCAGTTGCTTGATTTGCTCGGGTGGGGTGTCGTTGTGCAGGTTGTTGAGCACATGGGTGAGCCACTCCAGCGGGTTGATGCCGACTATGTCGCAGCTTTCG
>SFWW01000065.1 GCA_004559845.1 bacterium | reverse complement strand
ACCGTGGGCGAGAGTGGAGATAAAGCTGAAAATGAGTTTTCAGGCTTTATCCCACTCGCCGTCCCACGAAAGGGCTTCAGCCCTCACATCCCCGCCCCCAGACTTTTTGTTCATTTCCATACCACAATGCCCACAACTCCACCATCCCAAAAATAGCAACATTCCCTATTGGTCTTGCCTTCCGTCACCGGGCACAGTATCTTTGCCCCCGAGTTCTTTGAAATGTTTACAAAACAGCAATCCCAACATCCACACAAAGTGTTTCAGGTGTTCCGAGTGTTTCAGGGTGTTTCAGGTGTTTCATTTCGCTTTTGGACCAAAAAACCGCCCGTTTTTGGTCCAAATCCGAACAAAATAGGTGTTTCAAGTGTGCCAAGCGTTCCAAGTGTGCCACCCCTTCAAGCATCCCTAACCCGCCACTTTGCTTTTTCAAAAAATTTTCGTAAGTTTGCATATCATTTCCAACAATTTAAGTTTTTCCAACCCCATTAATCTCCTATGAAATCAAAATTTATCAGTTTCCTACTGCTAATGTATGTATCAGCCTTGGCAGCAATGGCACAAACCTACACCATTTATTACGACAATTCTCTCACCCAATGGGAAACCGTGGGCATTCACTATTGGTCTGATCCGGGATCAACTTGGCCCGGGGAGGAAATGCAACATGTGAGTGGCAATATTTGGTCGTTTACATTTACCTCCAACCCGTCTTCAATCGACGGATTCATCTTTAAACACGCTTCGCTCTTCGGCGATACTTACCAAACTGCCGACTACAAGAGTGCGCCCATTCCCGGACACCTTTACAAAGGCGCCGGTGGTGCAAAAGGCAAAGTAACCGATGAGGGAGTTTACACCGGACAGCCCGCTGAAGAAAAAGCCATCGTAACGGCTTCTCCAAAATCGGGCACTCGCTTCTCCGACGAACTGACGGTGACTCTGACGGTGAATCCGGTGGTCAATATCTATTACACCACCGACGGCTCTACACCATCCACTGCGTCGCCGGTATATTCCTCGCCTTTAAAATTCTCAAATTCTACCGAACTGCGTACCTTTACCGTTACCGCTGAAGGGGTGGAAAATGAACAAAAATTCACCTACACTAAGCGCTCCGTGATTCCGGTGGAAAACGGCACGCTCACCACCGACTTCTACCGTGTGAATCCTGACGGCAAGAATGGCTCTAACCGAACAGTGAACACTAAATTCACTCGATACACCAACACCAACTACCAATGTCGCGCCGACAATGCACTCGCCAACTGGACCGACAACGACCTCATTTGCCAAGGCGTGGCGCGCGACATCGCTTCGGCGTTTAAGGGTAAACACGAATATCCCGTTATCGATTCCTACGCCATATATGCTGCCTACGATGCCGAAAACCTCTATCTCGGCGTGCAATATGTGTATGCAGTGTGGGATGCCGCCGGCGATGGTAAATCCGACAACGACCGCCACCGCCCTTGGATGATGGACGGCCGCTTGATGCTGGCGTTTGACCTCGACCCTAACAAGGAATTTGAGGGCTTACTCTCAAATGGCAACACCATCTGGGACGCCGACGGTCAATACAATGTGATGCGAAATGGCACCGACTGCATCTGGCTCGGCAACACTAAACCCATGGTGGGCACACCCGCGCTATTCTTCCCGGGTACCGATGGCACAGTCGACTACACCAACCCTGCCACTTGCGTAACGCTGGGGTCTGAACCTTTCTACGGCGTGGCTGATGGCCTCCTTCCGTGCATCGACCACATTTGGGGACAAGCCGATTTTGGCTACGACCCTGAAGAACTGCGCACCAATGAGGGATTTGTTGATCTTATCGATGAAGTGGCGCGAGATAAGCATGCATTCTACGAATGGAAATTCCCGCTGGCAAAACTCGGTATCACGGAGCAGCATATCAAAAACAATGGCATCGGTGTGATGGTCATCGACACCTACGGACAAGGTGCTATCGGCTGCACACCCTACGACCCTACCGTGTTCGACAACGCCTTCGTTTCCTACTCTAAGGATTCTTCCACCAGCGCCGAAAAAGAAGACACCGATATCTTCACCTTTAAGCATGCTCGCATCGGTGGCATAATTTCCGGCGCAGTAACGGATATCACCTCTGCCAATGATGCCCCCACCGAATACTTCACAATTGATGGACAGCGCATTAGCCATCCATCACACGGCATCTACATCGTAAGAAAAGGAAACACCGTATCCAAAGTAATACTCTAATCGCCCCACAATTTTCCTAACAATAACGGTGCAGCGGACTCCAATCCCGAAAAAAATGCCCCGGGTGATAGAAAATTATCAGTATGGCGGTCTATATCATTACAGTGAAGAGCTAATGGGTGCTCACCCGGCACACTAAAGCCCTCAAGAAAATTGAACTAATAAATTTTTAAGCTAATTATTGAAGATGAAAAAAATTTTTATGATTGCGGTTTTGGTCTTCTCCGCCGCTGCGTTTGCCAAAGCGCAAACCATTTCTGCATCCTACAAAGCTGAAATGGTGAAAATGCTTGATGCATTACACACAAAATCGCTGCTGATTCAAACACTCGACCAATCCTGGAGCCAAATGGGCATTCCCAATGCTACTCGCCTTGCCAATGCTGTGGTTAGTGATTTATGGCCCGATTTGCTCGAGGAATACATCTTGGAGTATGCCAAGCATTTCACACTTCAAGATTTGAAGAATGTCAATGCGTTCTATGCCACTCCCACCGGCAAGAAAGTGTGTGATACGATCAACGAAATTGTTGCAAATGTTAACAGCACCCTTCAAACAAAATACATGACAAGAATTTCAGATCTAATCACCCGGTATATGCAATAGGAAAAATAGCTGGGAAATATTTTTTTAAAAACTATAGCGGCAGGCACCTTAGTGGACACCTGCCGCTACATATTTTTTTCACTTGCTGAAAGCCGCCATCACTGAAGCAAAATCACTCTTTCACTTTCCCCAAGTAGTGGTTGAGAGTCTGCAGTTTGGCTTTGATGCCTTTCAAGCGCTCTATCACCTCAAATTGCTTCGACACTCCGTCGCGGTTACGCCGAATAAGGGCTTGCGCAGCATCCAGTTTCAGCCCTTTCTCTTTCACCAAAAAGTGTATCATTTTTATGGTTTCTATGTCTTTCGGCGTGTAGAGCCGGGTGTTTTTTTGATTCCGCACAGGCTTGATGATGGTGAATTCTTTTTCCCAAAATCGAAGCGTGGAAGTGGGGATGTTCAGGATGCTCGCCACATCGCCTATCCGATAATATCGCTTGCTTAAATCTTCCATATTCTCACAGTTGAGCCGTTAAAAATTTCGTTTGTGCGCCACTGCTCTTGCACAAAATGCATTTTCTCAGTAACTTTGCATTTATTTGGGTGTAAAGTTAGAAAATATGTTTTTAATTCCCAACTCTTTCGCTCAAAAATTCAAGTTGCTACACATTATATATATCTATTCAATATGCAAACAGCAAAAGAAATTAGAGAATCGTTTAAAACCTTTTTTCAGAGCAAGGGACACCACATCGTGCCGTCGGCTCCAATGGTTGTGAAAGACGATCCGACATTGATGTTTACCAATGCCGGCATGAACCAATTCAAGGATATTATTTTGGGCAATAAGCCTGCACAGTGGAAACGTGCCACCGATAGCCAAAAGTGTTTGCGCGTGAGCGGTAAGCACAACGATCTGGAGGAAGTGGGACACGACACCTACCACCACACGATGTTTGAAATGCTCGGAAACTGGTCGTTTGGCGATTATTTCAAAGAAGATGCCATCAATTGGGCATGGGAATTTTTGGTGGATGTGCTGAAAATCGACCCAAAAAACCTCTACGCCACGGTGTTTGAAGGTTGCCCGGAAGAGGGATTGGAGCGCGACAATGAAGCGTCTTCGTTTTGGGAAGCTCACTTGCCGAAAGACCATATCATCAATGGCAATAAGCACGACAATTTCTGGGAAATGGGCGACACCGGACCCTGCGGACCCTCAAGCGAAATCCATATCGATTTGCGCGACGATGCTGAAAAGGCTAAAGTGCCCGGAGCGGAATTGGTGAATAAAGACAACCCGCAGGTGATTGAAATTTGGAACCTTGTGTTTATGCAATACGACCGACATGCCGATGGCTCTTTACACCCGCTCCCTGCTAAGGTAATCGACACCGGCATGGGATTTGAACGCTTGTGTATGGTGATGCAAGGCACTAAGAGCAACTACGATACCGATGTGTTCCAACCCCTCATCCAAACCATCGCCACCATTGCAGGCGTGAAATATGGCAATAATGCCGACCAAGATGTGGCTATGCGGGTAATTGCCGACCATGTGCGCGCTATCGCGTTCTCTATTGCCGACGGACAATTGCCTGGCAATGCTAAGGCGGGATATGTGATTCGACGCATTTTGCGACGTGCCGTGCGCTACGGATTCACGTTCCTCAACCTGAAGGAGGCGTTTATGTATCGATTAATCAACACGCTCATCGATTCTATGGGGGAAGCATATCCCGAACTCCCGGCACAAGAATCGCTCATCAAGCATGTGATTAAGGAGGAAGAAGACGCTTTCCTCCGCACCCTCGCCACTGGCATGAAGATGATTGACGACATTATTGCCACAGCCAAGAAGGCTGGCAAAAGCACCATCGACGGCGTGGAGGCTTTCACGCTCTACGACACCTACGGATTTCCGTTCGACCTCACCGAACTCATTCTGAAAGAAAACGGTATGAGTGTGAGCGAAGACGATTTCAATGCCGAAATGGCGAAGCAAAAACAGCGCGCGCGCAATGCAGCACAAATGGAAACGTCCGACTGGGTGGTCCTCCGCGAGGGTAACACCGAATTTGTGGGCTACGATGTGATGGAATGCGACGCCGAAATTTTGCGATACCGACAGGTGAAACAAAAAAATTCTTCCTACTATCAAATCGTGCTTTCACGCACGCCGTTCTACGCCGAAATGGGCGGACAAGTGGGCGATAAGGGTACGCTCGCTGCCAATGGAGAAGTGGTGGAGGTCACCACCACGAAGCGAGAAAACAATCTGCCGGTGCACATCGTAAAAAAATTGCCTACCGATGTGAATGCGTCGTTTAAAGCCACAATCGATAAGGAAGCTCGTATGGCTATCGCGCGTAACCACACTGCCACCCACTTGCTCCACGATGCACTCCGACAAGTGCTGGGCGAACATGTTGAGCAAAAGGGCTCAATGGTAGACGCCACCATGCTTCGATTTGACTTCTCTCACTATCAGAAAATGACTCTGGATGAAATCCGCGAAGTGGAACGCGTGGCTAATGCCATGATTCGCGAATCCATTCCGCGAGAAGAACACCGCAATATGCCTATCGCGGAAGCAAAAGCCATGGGTGCCATGGCACTTTTCGGCGAAAAATACGGCGACTGTGTGCGCGTAATCAAATACGGACATTCGGTGGAATTGTGCGGCGGTACTCATGTGGCTAACACCGGCAATATCGGTATGGTGAAAATTGTGAGCGAAAGCAGTATCGCTGCCGGAATCCGACGAATCGAGGCTATCACTGGGGCGGCAGTGGAAAAACGTCTCTTCGATTTGGAAGATGTGATGCACAATCTTCGCTCTTTGCTCAACAACACTCCCGATGTGGTGTCGGCTGTGGCGAAATCGCTCAACGAAAACACTTCCCTACAAAAGCAAGTGGAAGGTTACATCAACGATGCCGCTAAGAATTTGAAAAACGAAATCTACAGCCATGCCACCGACGTATCGGGCATCCGCGTACTCAAAATTTATGGCATCTACGAACCGAATGTGGTGAAAACCACCGCATATATGGTGAAAGCAGATGCGCCCGACAATACGGTGCTTCTCGCTGCCACACGACTGGCAGGCAAACCCACACTCACCGTCTTAGTGAGCGACGACCTGGTGAAAAAGGGTATGAATGCCGGCAAATTGGTACGTGAAGCAGCAAAAGCCATCCAAGGAGGTGGTGGCGGCCAACCCGGATTTGCACAAGCCGGCGGACGAAACCCCGAAGGCATCAGCCTCGCATTAGAAAAAATGGTAGCTTTGGTGGCAGAAAACGCCTAACACCATCCCTCCCATATCACATCCAATAGCCCTGTGGACCACACCCTCCACAGGGCTTTTTCCCCACCATCCCAAACCCAAAGCAAAGAGCCACGAAAAAGGTCAGTCGTAACACCCAAAAATTCCCATAATCCATCAATTAAATCTATAGCATCTATTGCATCTATAGCATCTATTGCGGCTATAGCATCTATTGCGGCTATAGCGGTATAGCATCTATAGCATCTATAGCACTCCGCGAACCCCGCTATACGACAGCACGTTAACTATAGGGGCACAGTTTTTTTTCGGCGAAGCCGACTTTTTCTTCGCGAAGCGACTTTTTCTTCGGGCGGCGAGGGATGTGAGTGGGGTGCGAAGCAGCCCACCGTGGGCAGCGAATGGGGATACAATGGCGAAAACTCGTTTTCGGCTTTTATACCCATTCGCCTGCTCACGATAGGGCTTCAGCCCTCACATCCCCGCCTCCCGACTTTTTGTTCTCTTCCATCCCACTCAAGCCACCCCCAACCCCACCAAATCAAGCAGCCGCTATCAAAAATAGCCTCAAACAAAACGCATCAAAAAGCACACAAACCACTCTCGAAATTTGCATAGACCACACAAAATGATTAATTTTGTAAATTATATTTCAACACAATTATTTAGTTTTTTATTAATTCTATTCAAAGTATGAAAAAGATTATTCTGTTAGCTATTGTTGCTCTTTCTTTCTCTGCTGCAAATGCACAACTCACATTGAAGGGAACAAAAGCAACCGACAACGTATCTGTAACCCTTAAAGGTGGTGCCGTATCTCCTTTCCAACACTATGCTTTCTTTAAGAATGCGCGCGGCATTTTCGGTGCCGAACTCCGCAAGCAAGTAACCCCTATCCTCGGTGTGGGTGTGGAAGGTGAATGGACAATCAACACCTCCAGCTGGGGTAAAGCTCCTGCCAATGTATGGCAATCTGCTCTCGGTGTTAAGAGCAACAACTGGCTCGACCACCAATTCGTAGGCGGTTTTGCTGCCGTTAACCTCTCCAACTTCTTCGGCGGATACAAAGGCGTGCCTCGCGATGTGGATGTGGAAACCGTGTTTGGTGCCGGATGGCTGCATGCCTACCAAAATGGTGCTGACGTAACCGACGAAAACTCTTGGTACACTAAAGTTGGCGTGAACTTCAACTTCAACCTTGGCGAAAGCAAGGCTTGGTCCATCTCTTTGAAACCCGCTATCCTTTGGGATATGAACGGGGATGCTCAAAAGGTGAACCGCAAAGAAAATGGAGGCCTCAAGGGACAAGAAAGCCGATTCAATGCCAACCACGCTATCGTGGAAATGCAAGCCGGTATCACTTATCACTTCAACAACAGCTACGGTAAGCGCTACTTCGTTCCATGCGATAAGGAATACACGCAAGCCGATATCGACGCTCTCAATGGACAAATCAATGCACTCCGCAATCAAGTGAACAATGCTCAAGCCGACCTCGATGCTTGCAACGCTCGCGCTGCCCAATTGGCTCGCGACCTCGAAGCATGCAAGGCACAAAAAAGCAAAGTGACTGAAGTGGTGAAAGTGAAAGAAACTGAAGTGAAGAGTGCTTCTCTCGAAACCAACGTTTTCTTCCAACAAGGTAAGAGCACCATCGAACGTGCACAACAACCCAACGTGGAACGCGTGGCTACCTTCTTGAAGAACCACCCCGAAGCCACTGTAGTAATCAAGGGCTATGCTTCTCCCGAAGGTCCTCAAGACCTCAACATCCGCTTGGCCAACGCTCGCGCTGAAGCTGTAAAGAATATGCTCGTAAAGAACTACAAAGTGAAAGCTAATCGCATCCAAGCTGAAGGCCAAGGCATCGGCAACATGTTCTCTGAACCCGACTGGAACCGTGTTTCGATTTGCTTTATCAACACCAACGAAAAAAAATAATCACTAATTAGAAAAAATTTTAGATTATTTCCATACAATCTCCCCGCTTCACATCACTGAAGCGGGGAGATTTTTTACCCACCCTCCCCCTCAAAAAAAACCACAAACCCGCACGCTACCACCGGCACCCACGCTATGCAATAGCATCTATAGCATCTATAGCATCTATAGCACCTATAGCATCTATAACCTCTATAACCTCTATAACCTCTATAGCACCCCGCGAACCCCGCTATACGACAGCACGTTAACTGTAGGGGCGCAAGGTTGTTTCGGCGAAGCCGACTTTTGTTCTCTTCCATCCCACCGGGGCTGTTACGTCCGATACGTTAACTTTGCCATCGGCGTTGATATCGGCAAGCTCAAGATTAGCGGTTTCGCCGTTGGCAATCATATTCACCAAGGTTGTTACGTCGGACACATCCACCTTTCCATCGAGGTTGATGTCGCCAATCTCGGTAAGGTCATCCTTGATATTGGTGAACTCGCACCACTGGCTCGCCGTCTGGTATGCACTCAGATACTTGGGTAGCACATGCAGGATCCCATCTTTAGGCACGCGAAGGAAAGCGTACTCCCCAGTGCCGACTTTTTCAGGATTGGGATAGGCTTCAATCCTCGTCAAGCCGCTGCAATATCCGAACGCATATTTGCCGATTGAGGTGACTGAGTTGGGGATGGTGACGCTCGTCAGGCCGCTGCAATCGGAGAACGCCCAGTTGCCGATGGTGGTGACGGAGTTGGGGATGGTGACGCTCGTCAAGCCTTCGCAATATTCGAACGCCCCGGCGCCGATTGAGGTGACGGAGTTGGGGATGGTGACGCTCGTCAAGCCTTCTCAATATTCGAACGCCCCGGCGCCGATTGAGGTGACGGAGTTGGGGATGGTGACGCTCGTCAAGCCGTCACAATCGTAGAACGCATTGCCTGCAATTCCTTTGGTTCCTTCTTTTAGAACAATACTTGTGCCGCTTGGCATTTTGCCTTTGTATTTATATGCTACAAGGCCGGCATAGACAAGCCCATTGGGTTGATTGTTATACCAAGCTGTGCCGTAGAATGCCCAGCCGCCTATTTCGGTGACGGAGTTGGGGATGGTGACGCTCGCCAGGCCGATGCAACCGCGGAACGCCCATCGGCCGATTGAGGAGACGGAGTTGCCGATGGTGACGCTCGCCAAACCGCTGCAATCGGAGAACGCCTCTTCCCCGATTGAGGTGACGGGATATGAGATACCACCATAAGTGACCGACTCGGGGATGGTGAGGTGGCCTGTCGGCTTACTGCCTGACGGATAGCCCGCTACCGTAACAGTTGTGTTTCCGTCATTGACGCTGTAGCGCACGCCATCAACCATAAATTCGATGGCAGAGGCGCTAATGCAGTTGGCAATTAATATTGCCAAAACAAATGATATTTTGTGGAATGTATTCATATTTAGACAATAGTATATATGTAATTAAAAACAGGAGTTATGTTTGATCCGTTATTCAACCGGCCGGCATTGGCTATAGTCCACGGCCGGATTGGATACTGTCCGCTAAGTGCGATGTCGAGTCGCCGCCCCTTGGCAATGTCGGTGCGGAATGTTGCCCATCCAAGTTACAAATATAATAATAATGTGCAATATAGTAAGTATCCTGACCATCTATTTTGCAAAATACTTCACGGCTCTTTCATTTACGGCTCTTTTTGATAGCGGCTGCTTGATTTGGTGAGGTTTAGAGGGATGGTGGCTTGAGAGGGATGGAAGAGAACAAAAAGTCGGGTGGCTGGGATGTGAGGGCGAGCAAGTCGCCATCGGAGATGGCGTATCGTGGACAACTCCATGCAAGCGAGGCGCAGGCGAGCGCAGCTTGGAGATAGCGTAGCCAGAGTGAAGAGCCTCGAGAGGGTCAGTTGTGGCAAGAATCATAGGTAGGAATATGCCACCCTTGACACACACGATGCGCCATTTTTTTGCGTCAGGCGCAGTTTTTTTTTCGGCGGAGCCGACTTTTTTTCCGCGAAGCGGCTTTTTCTTCGGGAGGCGAGGGATGTGAGTGGCGCGCCTCGCGTGCCACCGTGAGCAGCGAGTGGGGATACAATGGCGAAAACTTGTTTTCGGCTTTATCCCCATTCGCCGGCTCACGATAGGGCTTTAGCCCTCACATCCCCGCCTCCCGACTTTTTTTCTCTTCCATCCATCAAAACCCCACCATCCCCACCAAATCCCTCATCCATCCACCAGGTTGAATCTATTCAATCTGTTGGGTCTGTTGGGTCTGTTGGGTCTATAGCATCTATCCACCCCAAAAAAAGGAACATTCCCTATTGGTATTGCCCTCATTGCACGCCATCATTAACTTTGCTACCAAGTTCTTTGAAATGTTTACAAAAAAGCAATCCCGGCATCCACAGAAAGTGTTTCAGGTGTTTCAAGTGTTTCGGGTGTTTCAAGTGTTTCATTTCGCTTTTGGACCAACAAACCGCCCGATTTTGGTCCAAATCCGAACAAAGCCGAAAAATCGCCACCCACCCGCCTCCGCCATATCATGGCTACGGAAAACACCCAAAAAGGAAATTCGCCCACTTGTCTACGAACACGATACAGCCCTATGTGCTATAGACGCCGTTTTTTTTCGGCAAAGCCGACTTTTTGTTCTCTTCCATCCCACCCCACCATCCATAAGGGTTTTAAATGAATCCCCATGCTCCCCACGAGCCATAGCCTAATATTTGTGTATC
>SFWW01000064.1 GCA_004559845.1 bacterium | reverse complement strand
CTTCGTCGCGGATCTCTTGCCGTTTCTGTCTCGGCAGACTCTGAAATTTTATCATCTTTTTGCTCTTTTAGGAGTCAACTTTTTTCAGGGCGAGACACTTGATTCCTTATCACGGGCTAATTCGGGGGTGCCGGGTTATTTTTTTGTGATTCGGATGGATTGGAGGAGCACCGGGGTGAGGGTGGTGTGGCTGGCTGTGCGCTCCACGGTGATGGCGTTTTTGCCTTTTAGGAGTTCGGCTTTAATGATGTTCGACCACCCGGTGTTGAGCCATTCATTGTGGCCACGGCAAGGGAGCACGATGGTGCCTTGCTGATGCGTGTTGGCTTTAATGGTGAGGGTGGGGCAGAAGGGTGAATTGTAGCCATTGGCGTAGCGAATGTCGATGAAGTAGTCGCCGCCCTCGGGCACCGTTACCTCCAACTCCAATTGTTGATTTTTGATGCTGCTCACTTCCACCACCGATTTTCCTTTCTCAACCTTGCGTAGTGACGTTCCGCCTTTTGCCACGGTGTTAAAAGGAATCTCTATGCATTCTTTCATCACATATTGCGGTTGCGAAAGGTAGCTTTGGCTTTGGTTGCCGATGGCAATCACGCCCACTGCGGCGAAATTCGATTTCTCCTGGCGGATGCGGAAAGTGCTGTCGGGAATGCTGTAGCGATATTTTCCGTTAATCATCACGCGATAATGGCGGTTTTTGTCGAAATTGAGCAATTGGCAAGAGCTCTTATTCCATTGCACAATGGGCATTTGCGGCACGGTGAAATTGCGGTCCATCATCGTCACCTGCTGGGCGGCTTTTATGCTGCGGCTCATTTTGATGGTGATGGCGTGTGTGCCGGTGAGTTTGGCATTGATGAAATTGTCGTGGGTTTCTTTTCCATCGATGATAAACTTTTCGATTTTGTTGCCGGTGCCTTCTATGGTGATATTGAGCACGGCATCGCGGTATTTAAAGCCTTTGATTTCTTTCTTGCCATCGAGGAAAACGGGCACAAAGGGGTTGAATTCAATGCCATTGGGCAAAAAAGTCATTCCCGCATATATGCGAAACACCATCGCCACATTGCCGGCTGCCGATGCCATGTCGGCTTGATGATTGCCAAGGGGCATGCCGGTGGTGCCATAAAAGGCGCCTTTGTTGGCGCAAAACAGCGCTTGTGCGCGATACATGGCGCCGAGCCCTAAGCGCAGCATAGCCTCGTTTTCGGTTTTGGCGGCTGCCATATTCCAAAAGGCTTGCACCATGGGCGTTACGATTTCGCTCAAATTCACGCGGTCGTCGGTTTGATAATACGGGCTAATGGCAGGCACACCATAGTGGGTGACGGGTGTGTACATCATTAAATTTTCCGCTCTATCGTCGGTGGCAATATTCCATAGCACGGCGAGGGCTTGTGCAAAATTGTCGATGATGGGCGATTGTAGGGGTGCTGCATAGAGGTAGGTTCCTTGGAAATAGTGGTGCTGGCTTTCGTTCCAGAGTGCTTGGTTGATGGCATCTTTCAGCCCTTGTGCCATTTCGCCATAAAAACTGTCGATACCCAGCTCGTCGCTCATATCGTTCAGAATCTCAAAGGCTCGCTCATAGAGCACATTGTTGGAGAGCGAAGAGGTTTCGTAAATATCTTTATAATTCATCCACGTCGGATAGATTTGTCCTTGTGCAAAGGCAAATTGGTTGCCGCCATGAATCAATCCGGTGTGAATGTCGCCATTAATTTCGTATTCTTCTGCTATGGTGCGCTTCACCACATCGTATGCCCACCTGAGCCATTGCTTGTCGCCCGTCACGGCATACACTTCCCATGCCGCCATTGCCCACGAAATGTCGTCGGTGTTGATGGGCCACACACTGCGTTTGTGGCGGTGCGAAATCACGCCGTTTTCCACCGCGCTCTTCAGCGTTTGCATCGATGCTTCCGGGTTGAGGTAAGCCAGCGAGAGCAGAATGGGATAACTCATGCGGGTGTGGTTGGCTCGCTTGGGAAATTGTGCCACGCCTTGGTGGTGCTCAATGCCTTTGGAAATGTCGTCGATACTCATATTATAGAGTGCATCCACAATGGGCATTGGGGTGGCGATGGTGGGGTAGTGGGTGTTTATATGGTCAATTTTCCATTCGCCAATGTGGTGAATAGGTTCGGGACGCAATTGAAACGGGATGTGCAATTCGTAGATGCCGGCGGTGTCGGTTTCTTGGAGTTGGAGTTGGGCATTGCTTTCCAAATTGAAAAAGTTCCATGACAGCGGCGGCAGATTGCCTGCCACCCACACGCCTTTAAATTCTTCGCGATAGATGGTGTCGCCGGTGGGTGTGGCAAATTCGCCTTTGGTTTCTAATTCAGCCATCACATTTCGCAAATCCACCTTCAAATGCCAATCGCTCACATTCGTTTTTCCCTTAGTGGATGGTCGAGGTCCCGCTTTGCATGCCACGATAGTGGTGTCTACCCCAATGGGGGCATAGTGGAAGGTGTGGAGGGGGAGTTCATTGTCGTGCCCGTTGAAAGCCAATCGAAAGCACACAATGCCATTATCGCTCAGGAGGGCGGTATCGGTAGCGGCATAGTTCGACACGATATGTGTGGGCGATAGCACCCTTGCCACCCAATCGCCTTCCGTCACCGAATCGGCTGCCACGATGAAGTGGGAGTTTTGCACCACCACTTTGTTGCTCATTGCCGGCTTGCAACCCACAAGGCTGATGCTCAGCAAAAAAAGTGATAATATCGCGTATATGAGTTTTTGCATCTTGAATCGTTGTGTGAGCGGTGGTGTTGCCTTGCAAGAAGACCTTTTTCCGTGCTCAACAATATTTTTCTGCAAAATAACAAAAATTTTGCTATATGATAGAAAAATTAGCCTAAAAAAATGTGAACTCACGGTTTTTGCATGAATTTTCTAATGTGATTAATTAGCTTATTACCATTATTAATACACAGCACCTTATGAACAATCAATTAGGCTATTTAATTCTTTTTCCATCGTTTGCATAGGCGTGGCAGTGTGCAATCCGCAACACCAACACTACATTGTGTAGCGCGGCAATGAAGCCTCCAAGCAGTATATTCTGAAATGATTTTTAACCGCTACGTTTTAAGGTTAAGGATAATTAATAGCGGCTACTGATTGTTGAAGAAAATAAAAAAACGCATGGAATATTTGCATTTTTGAAATTTGTTGAATATCTTTGTACAGTTTTTCAAACGAAAGCAATTCTTTATCCAAACGAAAGTGCGGATTTTTACGGAAAGATAATCCTATCACATCCTCAATGAATGTGGTATGAAATATAAAGGCATTAAAGAGATTAACCTTAATTTACCTCATTTTATTCATACTATTTTTTCCTAAGGCACTCCGAAGTGATTTCGCGGTGTCTTTTTTTTTATATGCGAAAACATATTTTTTAATTTTGCCAATTTATGCCATATTTCTTCTGTTTATATTTGTTACTTTCTCGGTTGCAAAGTTACGGGTTGTTGTTTTTAAGTGTGAATTTTATTTTGTTTCAAATTTTAAGCGATATGTTTCATTTCGTTTCAATTTGTTTTAAGTCGGGGTAAATGGCTTATTTTTAAACAATATTAACAGGTGCACCTACTATGCCGGCTTTTTTTATATGCCGGCAACATGGGGTCGCCTCATCAACTTGCCGACTCGCAGCCACGTTGCATTCAAAAAAATCACTTGGCTACCGGCACGGAGTGCAGACACTTCACGGTGCCAATCACAAACACGCTGTGCACCGAGCCGATGGATTCCATTTCGCCCAACCGATTAAGCACAAAATCCTGGTAATGAGGCATATTTCGCACAAACACCTTGATGATATAGTCGAAGTCGCCGCTGGTGTTGTAACATTCCGTCACCTCTTCCATTTCCTTCACAGCGTCCACAAATTCGCGGGCATATTCCTTGCCGTGCTGCTTCAGGCGAATGTTGCAGAGCACCATCATATCGTTGCCCGCCATGTTGGGGTCCACAATTGCCACATATTTTTGGATATATCCTTCGCGTTCCAATCGTTTTTGCCGCTCAAAAGTGGGCGATGGCGATAGATGTACGGCTTCCGCCAATTCCTTGGTGGTGAGTTTGGCATTTTGCTGAAGCACTTTCAAAATTTTAATGTCGATAGCATCCAGTTTTTCAATCATAATTTATCTAAGTTTGAAGTTGTTTGCAGTGAAATTTTCGGATATTTGTTTTATTTTCCGCAAATATAGGATATTTTTCTGAATTTTTCGTTATTCTTGCGAATTTTTGGAAAAAGTGTGAACTTTGTGGCGGAAAAGTAAACTTTGTTATTCTCGTTATTTGAAAAATATGTGATTTGACAAGTTTTTATATGGTAATTAAAGACAGAACAAAATGCGGACCCGGTTGTGAAACTAAGTCCGCATTTTTGTGTCTTCGTTCAAAGATGATGGCTTTCAAAATTGATACGTAGAGGAATGAATCCAAGCCCCCGTTGGGGCACACCCTTACAGCAAGCCGCTTTCGGATAGCATAGCGGCAATGTGCTCCAAATGGTGCCGATCGGTAGCATTGAAGGCGTTGAGCTCACGGCTATCCACATCTATCACAGCCACCACTTCGCCATTGCGCATCACCGGCACCACAATCTCGCTTTTAGAAAGCGAACTGCAAGCAATGTGTCCCGCAAATTGTTCCACATCGGGCACCACGATAGTGCGCGCCTCTGCCCACGCCGTGCCACACACGCCTTTTCCTTTATGAATACAGGAGCAAGCCGGAGGTCCTTGAAAGGGCCCCAGTTCCAAGCGATTGCCATTCACCACATAGAGTCCCACCCAAAAGTAGTGCGGCAGCGCCTGCTGAAGCGCAGCCATCACATTGCAGAGCACGCCGGCGGGCAGCGTGTTCACCTTTATCAGTTCGCCTATGTAGCGCACCACATCTTTATATATAGCGTCGTTGTTTACCATTGGATGGGTGTTTTGCCATGCGCCGTCAGATAGCTGTTGGCTTTCGAGAAATGATGGTTGCCGAAAAATCCGCGATATGCCGACAAGGGAGACGGATGGGGCGAGGTGAGCACCAAATGCTTTTGTTTGTTGATTTTCGCCCCTTTTTTGATGGCAAACGACCCCCAGAGCACAAACACTAAATGCTCGCATTGCTCGCTCAAGCGCTCTATCACCGTGTCGGTAAATTCTTCCCAGCCCTTGCCTTGGTGCGATGCTGCCTTGTGCTCTTCCACCGTGAGGGTGGAATTGAGTAGCAGCACGCCCTGCTTTGCCCACCGCGAAAGGTCGCCGCTGGCGGGAATGGGCGCTCCGGTGTCGGCATTGATTTCCTTAAAAATATTGAGCAACGATGGCGGAAACGCCACGCCATCGCGCACCGAAAAACACAATCCGTTGGCTTGTCCTGGCTCGTGATAAGGGTCTTGCCCGAGTATCACCACTTTCACTTCGTGGAAAGGAGTGGCATTGAAAGCCGCAAAAATTTCTTTGCCGGGAGGAAAAATGCGTTTACGGCGATATTCTTCTTTCACAAATTGCACAAGATTTTGGAAATAAGGCTTGTCCCATTCCGAAGAAAGGGCTTCATTCCAAGAGGGCTCAATATTCACTGTCATAAAAAAAACGTCGTTTGGTTGAAAAATTACAGATAGGTTTTCACCGAAAAAAGGGGCTTCTTGCGATGCACATTTGCAAAGTTACAAGATTATCATTAATTTTGCATACCCAAACAAAAAAATCGCACCTTGCGTGTGAGTATTTTTCATCTAAAGGGTCCCGTAGTTCAATGGATAGAATAAAGGATTCCGGTTCCTTCGATTGGGGTTCGACTCCCCACGGGATCACCTAAAAAATTGCTAAATGTAGGATAGTCAGATGATTGCCTTCGTTTTAGCAATTTTTTTTGTTTGTTTTTGGTGACTTATGTTTCGACTTATGGTACAATGTAAGAAATTTTATGCCGGCATTTTTGCTTTGCTCTTGGTGTTTCGTGATTATGAGTTTGAACATCAGTCACAGATTCACACATCTTTCCGTTAGCTGATCCCCTATAGCATTCCTCTATGGCTTGATTCTTGCTGATGTGCGCCACCGCTCTCGAAGCACACTTTGCAGCATAATGGAGCATGCTGCCCTCAATTCGTTTCTCGGGTAAATAGAAAGCGACTTTGCGCTCGCAAAGCTGTTTGCTTACATTGGTATCAGAATTATTTTCCTTAATATTGACAAATTCAAGAAAATATTCCGTTTGAATATTTGTGTGATGGAATAATGTTTTGTAATTTTGCACCACATTTCTCTTATGGAACATTATTATAACTACTGCAAACCATTTGTGCTTGAATGTGGCGAGGAGTTGCCCTCGTTGCAAATCACCTATCACACTTATGGCACCCTTTCTTCCCAAAAAGATAATGTGGTGTGGGTGTGCCATGCGCTCACAGCCAATAG
Source organism: bacterium (assembly GCA_004559845.1). Lineage (GTDB taxonomy): Bacteria > Bacteroidota > Bacteroidia > Bacteroidales > Muribaculaceae > Sodaliphilus. Next base: position 2,103 of record SFWW01000064.1, on the reverse strand, counting down.
CGATGTGGCTGATTGGTGGCAAGGCACGGTGGAAAAAGGCAAGTTTCTCGACCCTGACAAATATTTTGTGGTGTGTGCCAATATTCTCGGTTCGTGCTATGGCAGCACCGGACCCACCTCGGTGAATCCCACCACAGGTGAGCCTTGGTATGGCGATTTTCCGTTGGTCACTATCCGCGACATGGTGCGTGCACATCAGCTGCTGGCGCAGCATTTAGGCATCCACTCGGTGAAAATGCTAATTGGGAGCAGTGTGGGCGGTTTTCAATGCTTGGAATGGCTCGTGATGGAGCCCGATTTCGCACAAAATGCCGTGCTCATTGCCACCGGCGCTCAAGCCTATCCTTGGGGCGTGGCATTTAATGAAAGTCAGCGAATGGCAATCGAAACCGACCCCACCTTTGGTGAGCGCCATTTGCAAGCAGGGCTTTCCGGGATGGCAACGGCACGTAGCATCGCTCTGCTCAGTTATCGCGGCGGTAAGGCCTACGATAAAACGCAAGCCGACCCTGCCACGCCTGCCGAATCGCCTTTCCATCATCGGGTGCTCTCTTATCAGCGTTACCAAGGCGAAAAACTCCGCCGTCGCTTCAATGCATATTCCTATTATCGCCTCCTGCAAGCCTACGATTCGCATCATTTAGGGCGTGGCAGAGGCTCGGTGGCAGAGGCGCTGCAATCTATCAAGGCAAGAGCGCTACTGGTGAGCATTTCCAGCGATTTGCTTTTCCCGCCATCGGATGTGCAATTCATTGCCGACCATATTCCGGATTCTCGGCATTTCACCATCGATTCCGATTTCGGTCATGATGGCTTCCTGGTGGAAAGCGAAAAATTAGACGCGCTAATTCAATCATTTATCAATCGACAACTAAACAATTTGTCATAACTCGACAACTCAAAATATGAATTCAAAAACTATCAATATAGGCTTGTTTGGCTTTGGCACTGTGGGAAAAGGTCTCTACGATGTGCTCCAAAAAATTAAACCGGAAAATGTAAACATTGTGAAGGTGTGTGTGCGCAATGTGCCTAAGCATCAAGCCGAAGCACCCGAACTGGAATTTACCGACCAAGCCGACGACATTTTCAGCGACCCTCGCGTGAATTTTATCGTGGAACTCATCGACGATGCCGAGGCGGCTTACGCTATCGTGAAGCGCGCACTTCAAGCACAATTGCCGGTGGTGAGCGGTAATAAAAAAATGCTGGCGCGCCACATTAACGAGATGATTACACTCCAACGCCAAAACCACACGGCACTCCTTTACGATGCTTCGGCTTGCGGCAGCATTCCCGTGATTCGTAATTTGGAGGAATACTACGATAATGATTTGCTGATTAGCGTGAAAGGTATTCTTAATGGGTCGTCGAATTTTATCCTTTCCAAAATCTTCAACGAGGGAATGAATTATGCACAAGCGCTGGAATTGGCACAAAAGTTGGGCTTCGCGGAGAGCGACCCCACTCTTGATATTGGAGGCTGGGACTCGCTTTTCAAACTCATCATTATCAGCATCCATGCCTTTGGCGTGTATGTGCAACCGGAAGAAATTTTCAATTTCGGCATCGGAAATATGAATGAACACGACATTCAATTCGCACACGAAAAACAGCGACGCATCAAACTCGTGGGCTGGTCGGAAAAGGTCGACGACGATAAGTTGATTCTTTCCGTGATGCCGCATCTGCTATCTAAGCAGAAGTATATATATAGTGTGGAAGATGAATTCAATGGGGTGGTGATCAAAGGGCTGTTCTATTACAAGCAATTTATGTTTGGACAAGGTGCCGGCGGATTTCCAACAGGTTCTGCCGTGCTGAGCGACATCACTGCACAGCTCTATGATTATCGCTACCAGTATAAGAAACTCGATGCCGCCCACCCGTTGAAATTCTCAAACGATTATTTTGTGCGCATCTATTATCGCTACGATAGCCCTGCAACACTCAATCTGCTCGATTTCACCACCATCCACGAAAGCTATTACTCTGATAGCTATAAATATGTGGTGGGCGATGTGTCGCTTTCCCAACTGCATGCACAAGCCCAAAAACTCCGCGAAAGCGACGTGTTTATCGCCCTCTACCCCCAAGACTAAG
>SFWW01000063.1 GCA_004559845.1 bacterium | reverse complement strand
CGGCTATGAGAGATTTGAGGTTATATATGCTTGTGGGAGGAATGCCTCAGGCTGTGTTAGCTTATTTGCAAACCAATAATTTACAGCAAGTGGACAAAGCATACCAAAGGGACGGTTCTTCTGGTGTGTTTTCAATTGGTTGATACCTTGGCATCAAAACAAGCCAAAGGCATGTCCCTACGTTATGATGTGATTTGCACCCTCGGCATCGGAGATGCCGCATGGTGCTTCGCATAAATCATTGCATCTGCTGTGCAAAAGGTGGGGGGGGGGTGAGGGGTGTAAAAAAGAAAGCTGCTTCCCTTGGGGAAACAGCTTCAAACTCTTTTGCTTATCGCTTAGATTAAGCCTTAACGCTATCAGCCTTTGCAGAGTCAGCAGGAGCAGCGCTATCAGCAGCAGCGCTATCAGCAGCAGCACTGTCAACAACAGCTGCGCTATCAGCAGCGCTGCACCCTTGTTGCAAGAGAAGAAAGAAACACTAGCGATAACAGCAAGTAATAAAACTAACTTTTTCATTTTCGTAAAAATTTAAAATAATAAAACAATAATTTTCTTTTTCAGTTTAAAATCGGTGCAAATTTATAACAAAAAACTTATATGCAAACTATTCTTTGAGAAAAATTTTTCCGGGGTTCGCCAAAAAAATTGATTTTTTCAAAAAAATTTACAAAATATTTTTCATAAATTTTTGATATTCAATTGCTTAATTAAAGATATTTTGGTTTAATCGCCAAAGGTTAAATATTGTTAACCATTTTACCTTTCCAATTTTCTTACGATTTTTAAGCCGGAAAGCGGTTTTTGCTTACTAATGACTATATAAAAAGCGCTTGATGCTACGTTTTGGCGTTTTTTCAAACTCATTTGCGGTGAGTTCGATGCGCGTGATGCGTTCGTAAGGTGCCACGAGTTTGTTGAGTTCCACTCTAATTTCCTCCATTTTTTCAGGCAATTGGTCGCGTGTAACGCCCATAGCGTCCATCGTATCGTAGTCGGGATACACCAATCCCACGAGTTTGCCGTTGCGTTCCACCACCAGGCTTTCGTTCACAAAAATCATGTTATTGAGCTTCGCTTCAATTTCTTCGGGGTAGATATTTTGTCCGTTAGCGCCGAGAAGCATGGTTTTGAGGCGCCCGCGGATAAAGATGGTGCCATCGGCGCTAAGCGTACCCATATCGCCGGTGTGTAGCCATCCATCGTCGTGGAGCACCTTGTCGGTGGCTTCATTGTTGTGGAAATAGCCTTGCATCACATTTTCGCCCTTCACGCAAATTTCGCCGGGAATGTTTTCGGGGTCCTCGCTCTCGATTTTGCACTCCATGATGCCCGGCAGCACCCTACCGGCACTGTGGGGCACAAATTCACGCCACGGCGTGTGGCTCACCAGCGGTGCGCATTCCGTCATGCCATAGCCCACGGTGAAAGGGAAACGGATTTTGTAGAGAAATTCCTCCACCTCGGCATTAAACGGCGCGCCACCCACGATAATTTCTTCAAAGCATCCACCAAACGCCTCCACGAGTTTTTTACGGATTTGGTCGTAGATTTTATCGTTGAGATACGGCACAGCGAGCGCCCAGCGCAGCAGTCCCTTGCTAATCATAGGCACAATCATTTTGGCATAGATTTTTTCGAGCACCAGTGGCACCAAAATCACCAAATTGGGTTTCACCTCACCCATAGCCTTCACAATCACCTTCGGCGAAGGGATTCGACCCAGCAGCGTGACGTGTCCGCCGCAAGCCAGAGGCGCCAGCATATCGAAGGCGCAGCCATAGGCATGAGCCAACGGGAGGAACGAGAGGTGTCGCGAGCCGGAGTGGCAAAGCCCCGATTTAATGCCATACACAATGTTGCCGCAAATGTTGTTGCCGGTAATCATCACCCCCTTGCTAAAGCCGGTGGTGCCCGATGTGTAGTTGATGTCCATCAGTCGGTCGCCCGGCACCTCCGGATATTTCACATCATCCACGGTGAAGCCATTAGGATAAGCGGCGGCGAATTTTTCGTCGAGTGCTGCCAGAGCGTCAGCCACCACTTCACCCTCCTTTTGCTCATAGAGCCCCGGTTCATCGATAGAGAGTGCAGCGCGCACATTGCGCATATTGTTGAAGTCAAGGTTTTCCCAATTGCTTTTGCTGGCGAAAAGGAGTTTAGCCTCGCTATGGTTCACGATGTGCTGAGCATCGTTAGGGTTAAAGTCTTGCAAGATAGGCACAATCACGGCGCCATAGGTGATGGTGGCAATAAACACCGTAACCCAAGTGGGATTATTTTTGCCGATCAGCGCCACGTGGTCGCCTTCAGCGATACCGATTTCCTTATAAAAGAGATGGATGCGGGCAATGTTGCGTGCAAAATCCGAGTAAAGAAGGGTGTCTTTAGTGTTGTAGTCAGTCAAGCACGGATTGTTCCAGTTGTTTTTGAAACTTTGTTCAAAAATCTTGACAGTATTTTCTTTTAGCATAATCGATAGAAATTGAAAAAATTACTTTTGCGGTGCAAAGGTAGTGATTTATTTTAACATTTTGCACAAAACGAGGTGGTTTTGTGCAAAAACTAAAAGATTGGTTATAGGATGTTGTGGGGCACGGTAGGAAGGTGCGTACTGAGCACCCGCCACGCCTTTGGGTAGAGGTTATTGGCGCGATTGCCCAGGTTGTTGACAAAGCCGATGGGTTGGCTATGATAGGTGAGCAGCACATAGCCGCGAGGGGCTTGCGGCAGCGAGAGCGCTTCACCCCGAAGGAAAGCCATAGCGGCGAGATAATCCACCTCACAGGTAGGGAAAGCAGCGGGATTGAGCGCAGAAGAAAGAGCGAGGGAATGGGAAGGAACACAGTTTTTGCCCTTTATTGCACCCACATTCACCCCCATGTGCATCACATTCAAATCGGCAAAAGCCGGCATAATGGGCGCCATATCGGCAGGCACCGCCACCACTTCATCGTTCACCACCGAAAAATCGAAATGATCGGCATCTTTCAGGCGGAAGCGCACATCCTTGGGCACCGGGAGCGGTTTAGCCTTGGTGGCTTTAGCCTTTTTGAGGCGCACCTCCTTACGCGGCGCCTCGGGTTTGCGCAGCACCGCCATAAAAAGGCCCTCGCCCTCGGTGCGATGGGGCATAAATCGATAGCACGGCAGATTTCCCTCTATGGCAGGGTGAATGTGCCACTGCTCGGGCACCGGCACTGCCACCGGTTCGGCGCCATATTCCTGCACCATCCACGCAAGCATTTGCTCATTTTCGAGTGTATTGTAGGTGCAAGTGCTGTAGATGAGCAAGCCGCCGGGGCGCAAGGCATCCCACACGTCGGCAATGATGCTACGCTGCAAATCGGCGCACTGCTTCACCAATGCCGGCGACCACTGGCGGCACGCCTGTTCATCTTTGCGCATCATACCCTCGCCGCTACAGGGCACATCGGCAGCCACCACATCGAAGAAATGAGAGAGGCGCCCAAAGTGGTGGGGCGCATTGCAGGTAACCACACAGCGCGGGGCGCCCCACTTCTGCAAATTTTCGCATAACACGCGTGCGCGCGCGTTCACTATCTCGTTAGCCACCACCATTGAGCCTTGCGGCAGTGCGCTGATGGCAGTGGTGGTTTTGCCACCCGGTGCAGCGCAGAGATCGAGGTAGCGCACCGGCTCCTTGACCAAATGGCGGAGCACATGGTGGATAAACATCGACGAGGCATCTTGCACATAATAGCGCCCCGACTGAAAATCAACATCAAAGGTGAACGGCTCGCGCTCGGCGAGATAGCGCCCGGCATCGCACCATGGCACACGCCTGAGGGCAGGCGCGGCGTCGGCAGGCGCCTTAAGGGAATTCACGCGAATCGCCACCGACGGCTCGGTGGAGGTGATGGCAGCGAGTAGCGCATCCGCCTCATCGGGCAGAATGGCACGCATTTGGGCTATAAAATCGGCAGAAAGGGTCATCATTCCAATAATTTATGCAAAAATACGCAAAAATCATGAACCGCCCCACCCCTATGAGCCGCATTTTTCATTTCCGGTTGTCGGCACGGCACGAAAAACAAGTGGAAGAAAGTTTGGATATATCGCGCTATTATCCGTAATTTTGCAAAAAAAAATCACTGTATCTTCTTTTCAAGTATATGAAACGCTTATTTTGGATGCTAACAATTGCCATGTGCTGCGCCGGCAGTGCAGATGCTCGCACCTATTTTCGAGGCGATGCCAATATCGACGGCGTGGTGGATGTGAGCGATATCACCGCTTTGGTGGCCCGCATTTCAGGAGAGTCGGGGCAAGTTTTTGATTTTGAATCGTCGGACCTCAATGCCGACCACACGCTCAATGTGAGCGACGTGACCGCACTGGTGAACCTCGTGTTGGAGGGGCGCACCATGAAGACTGCCCACGACTATGTGTGGGACTATGACGCATTCCCCGAAATTCACCTTGAGATTTCGCTGAGCGAGTGGAACCGCTTGCTCCAAGCCTTCGATGCCGACCCCAACACCAACGAATACATTTTGGCGCACTGCACCTATCGGGTGAATGGCGACCGCACAGAAATCGACAGCATTGGATTGCGCTTGCGGGGCAACACCTCGCGCCGACGCCCGGAAATAGCCGAGAGCGGCACGCTGCATCAAACCGACCGCACCAATTGGCAACACGTGCATTTTACGCTCAATCTCGACAAATTTGTCAAAGATTCAGTGCACACCGTTTTGGGCGTGAAGAAAATGAACCTCAAGTGGCTGAAAGACGACGCCACCTACGTGCGCGAAATGTATTGCTACGATTTGTTTCGCCGCTTCGGGGTGTGGACCGGTATCGACAACACATACTGCAAACTGTATCTGCACGTGGAAGGCGACAGCAAAGAGACGTACTACGGCGTGTATGAAATGCTGGAGCCCATCGATAAGCAATATTTGAAACGAAGGAAAAGCCTCTTTGTGAGCAACAAGGGATTTCTCTGGAAAGGCGAACAAGCGCAAGCGGGACTCAACCGGACCGATGCCGACATCTCCGTGGACGATGACAGAAACCATGCCTACACGCTCAAAACCAACGAATTGGAATTTGAGGCAGCCAAAACGCAATTGGTGGACTTTATGCTCAAACTCAACGGCAAGAGCGATGAGAGTTTCTACACATGGATTCAGCAGGTGTGCGATGTGGATTTGCTGCTCAAAACCTACGCCGTGAATGTGGCAGTGGGCATGTGGGACGACTATTGGAACAATGCCAACAATTATTACATCTACTTCAACACCACCGACCCGCTCAACTATCAATTCTTCTTCATTCCCTACGACTACGACAACACTTTGGGCACCAGCATCAACGGAGGCGCACAATCTGATTCGGGTCGACAGAACCCACTCAAATGGGGACGCGACGAGTATCCACTCATTCGCCGATTGCTCGCATTCCCCGATTTTAAAGCCAAATACATCGGCTATCTGAAAGAATTGGCTGCCGACGATGGGCTGTTCAATATTAAAGCGAGCAAACCGCGCATCATGGCGTGGCAAAACAAGATTCGCGACTATATTGCCAACGACACCGGGCAAGATATGCAATTGCGCGATGAACCGGCGTCGTGGGGCAATCATCCCGAATATCGCCTTTTGGAAGAAGGACCCAACAATTTCTTCCAGGTGAAAACCGGCGTAATCAACGCCCTGCCATAATCGCTCGAGTCACCTCCCCCACTCCTTTCTCGGGGAGAACAATAGCATAGCGAGAGGCTACCTTGCATTTCTGCAGAAGTAGCCTCTCGCTTATATCATCAGAGGAAAAAAATCCTTAGAGCAAAGTGGCAGGGTCGAGGTTTTTGCCTTCAATGTCTTTGAAATAGCGATAAGTACCCACTTTCAGTTCCATAGTGGCATCTTCGTCGCACACGATAATCGCCTTACGATGCATTTGGAGCATGCTCAGCGTGCACATTTGCGACACGGCACCTTCCACAGCATTGCGCAGCGCAGGCGCCTTTTTGTAGCCATTCACGATAATCATCACACTCTTGGCAGCCATCACAGTGCCCACGCCCACGGTAAGCGCGGTTTTTGGCACCTTATTCACGTCGTTGTCGAAGAAACGGCTGTTGGCGATGATGGTGTCTTGGGTAAGCGTTTTTTGGCGAGTGAGCGACACCAACGAGCTGCCCGGCTCATTGAAAGCAATATGACCGTCGGGTCCCACGCCGCCCATAAACAAGTCGATGCCACCTGCGGCAGCAATGCGCGCTTCGTAGTCTTCACACTCCTTCTCCAAATCGGCAGCATTACCATTGAGAATGTTCACATTTTCCTTCTTGATATCAATGTGGCTAAAGAAATTGTTCCACATAAAAGAGTGATAGCTTTCGGGATGGTCTTCGGGCAAGCCCACATATTCATCCATATTGAAAGTAACCACGTGTTCAAACGACACCTTGCCCGCCTTATTCAGCTCAATCAATTTTTTGTACATGCCCAGCGGAGAGCTACCGGTGGGGCAACCCAGCACAAAAGGCTTGTCGGCAGTAGGCTTGGCAGCATTGATGCGAGAGGCAACATAGCAAGCTGCCCATTCCGATACTTTGTCGTAATCAGGTTCGATAATCAGTCTCATAATCGAAAGTTGTTAAAAAATATTAGTTGGTTGAATTATCCACAAAGATAATAAAAAAATTCAAGCCACACAAGAGCACAGCCCCGGGGCTACGCGGATTCTTGCATTTAACAGCAGATTCTTGCGATGAAGAGCAGGGATATTTGTTCAAGGCTACAAAAAATATGGCTTTGATCCGAAGCGGCTATAGCCCTAACCACGGGAGAGATTATTTGACAAGGGGCTGTCCCTCTGTTCAAAAATTTGGCAGTGAGTGTGTGAAAAAAGCGCCGAATACGGGTGGTATCCGACGCTTTTGTAGCGCATAGGGGAGTCGAACCCCTCTTGCAAGAATGAAAATCTTGAGTACTAACCGATATACGAATGCGCCCTATGCTGCGATTATGGGCGAGTGCCCCTATTCGCGCAAAATGCGGTGTTACTTATTCAGCAATACCCAATTTGTTAACGTAAAGAGCGAGCTTCGATTTCAGGTTGGAAGCTTTGTTTTTGCTGATTACGTGCTTGCGACCCAATTTGTCGAGCATCGAAGAAACTTTCTTGTAGTCTTCTGCTGCTTTCACCTTGTCAGTTTCTTTGCGAAGTTTGCGCACAGCGTTGCGCATTGTTTTAGCATAGTAACGGTTACGGAGATTACGGGTCTCAGTTTGGCGAATTCTCTTGATTGCTGATTTATGGTTTGCCATAATTATTTAAAAATCTTTTGTTTCTAAGTTATTAATTTGTAGCGCATAGGGGAGTCGAACCCCTCTTGCAAGAATGAAAATCTTGAGTACTAACCGATATACGAATGCGCCGATTTTTGCACTTGGGTGCTAAAGCGAGTGCAAATTTAGGAAGGATTTTTCAAATGGCAAAATATTTTGGGCATAAATGCACAAAAAACTGATTTTTTATTGATTTATGGGCTGATATTTGGCATATTTTGCTTAATTTCGTGTGATTTTGCGGGTTACTCTGAGTGTGGAGTACCTCTTTATAAAAGCCATTGCCTATGTATGAATCCATTCGTGGAGTTGTGCTCAATTCTATTAAATATAATGAGCGGCACAATATCACCCATATCTATACCGACCGCCATGGGATGATGGCGTTTTTGGTGCCACAAGGCAAGACTGCAGCTGCTCGGATGCGTGCTGCGCTGCTGATGCCGTTGGGGTTGGTGCGCTTTGAGGCGCACTTGAAGCCGGGGAGAGATTTGCACACGTTGCGTGATGTGCAGCGCACCCATGCTTTGCAGCAGCTTTATGCCGACCCTGTGAAGAATGCGGTGGGGATGTTTGTGTGCGAATTGCTATCGCACACCATCCAGGAGTGCGAGCAAAATGAGCCGCTGTTTCGGTTTATCGACACTTCGGTGCGTATTCTTGACGAACTGCCGCACGGTGTGGCGAATTTTCATATTTGTTTTTTGTATCATTTGGGTGCATTTTTGGGAATAGAGCCCGACGTAAGCACCTATCGCGAGGGGGATTGGTTTGATATGCAAGCGGGCACATTCGGGCGTTTCCCCGACGGTGGCTGCCACCATTTAGAGCCGGAGCAGGCGCGAGTGATACATCTGCTTTCGCGCATGACGTATGCCAATTTGCACTTGTTCAGATTCAATCGGGAGGAGCGCAATCGGATGCTCGATGTGATGCTCTCCTACTATCGTCTGCACCAGTCCACTCTTGGCACGCTACGCTCACCGGAGATATTAAAGCAGCTATTTGTGTAAGATTTTTGGAGGGGGCAAAATATTGCGTGCCTGCAAGGCGAGGGAATCAAGAAAAAAGCCCGATTTGGGAACAAAGGGACGGTTTGGTTTGCTTTGGTTTGTGGCGATAAAAGAATTAAGTCCAACTTTTTGGAGTCGCTTCAATTATGGTGCTGCCCTATGTATTTCTTGCCGGTGCCGGTGCTTTATCGCATGTAGATGTCCACGTAATCAGTGCAATCGTCTACGGGATTTTGCATGTTCTGCATACGCCAATATCTGCGCTCGCCGGTGCGTAAAAACCGCTGTTCGCCGGTGCGCACCACGGCTTGTCCGTTGGCAATATGACTGACTTTGGTCTCAATCACGCCGTTGAAAATCAGGCAATCGGCACTTTCGATGGTGATGGTGCCGTCAATCTTCAAGTAGTCGTCGCACTCGCGGCTCTTTTGTCCGCCCACACACCGCAATGTGCCATCGGGCTGCTTGGTGATGTTCACCGTTCCGAAATAATCCCAAGAAATCCACTGCAAAGAGCACATGTGTTTGCCCAAAACTCTCTGCTCCACAGTTTCCACTTTTCTTTTCGCTTTTTTCTTAACTCTTTTCGAGGCCGCCTCTACGCTGCCTCCCGATGCCACAACCAGCATCGCCACAATCAAAAACAGAAATCTTTTCATAATGTAAAGTTTTTTCAGGACACTATTTTGGGGAGTACTCAGAACTATCGGAACTATCGTCTTAACTCCTTAACTCCTTAACTTCTTAATATCTAACATCCTACTTCTTATTGGCGGTGGATGGTAGAGCCGTTGGCTTGGTGGGTGGCGAGGATGAGCACTTCGGCTATTTGCACGTGTTTGGGGGCTGAGGCGGCGTAGAATGCCACGTCGGCGATGTCGGCACCAGTGAGTGGAGTGATGCCTTTA
>SFWW01000062.1 GCA_004559845.1 bacterium | reverse complement strand
ATTTCCACTTGCTCAATGTGCAGTGCACGTGCGGCGTCTTCCACTTCAATGAAATAGTAGTAGGAGCCTGCTTGGTCGCCGCCATTAGCGGTGGAAGCCAAGAAGTAGTCGTGGATAATGATTTCGTTGTTGATGCTACCCGACGTGGTGAGCGGATTTTGGTCGAAGCGCAAGGCAGCGTCCACCGCCATCGGACTTTCGTAGGTGAGCGTGTAGGTGAGGTCTTCGCTGTTCACATTGAGGGTAGCAATTTTAGTCACCTCACTGCCATCTGCTTTTTTGCGATACACCACGCGTTCGGGCGCGATGGTGCGATCGTATTTATACGGCGAGAGGCAGACGGTATTTTTGTAGGAGTTTTGGTGCGATGCCACATCAAAGTGTGAGCGATAGGCGTAGGTCCAAATAAATTCGTCCACGTAGCCCGGGATTGCCAGTGTGATGTAGTTGGTCACGGCAGGACCCACCGGATTGTTTGCATCGCTTTCAGCCGGGCGGCATGTCACCTTGTAGTGCAGTTGGTAGCCTTCTTTGCGCTGCGGCACATTGTATTGATATTCCTTATCGTTGTTGACGGTGTCAAGGCGGGTCTCGGTGCCGTCGTCGTTGATGAGGAATATGTCATACACCTCATCACCGAGCCACCCAAGGGCTTCGGCAGCAAGTGCTTCGTCACCTTCGGTCTTGGTGGAGCGGAGGTTGGAATCCCATGCCAGATGGATGGTGAATTGGCGATTACTTTCAGAATAATCGCTTACCTGTGCAGCAGTGCCCACCAATTTTGCCTGATACACGCCAATAGTGGGGCATTTTTGCGGATTGTACCAAGTATACTTACCGTCGTTGTCTCTGCTCCTGCCTGTGGAATTGGGCCAAGCGGGATGGTCGGCATCTGCCGTCCAATATGTCATTCGGTCTTTTGGTATCACCATCGTTACATTTTGCATATAGGGCTCATTGCCACTGCCGGGGTTCACGGAATAATAGTGGCGAAGCGAAGCCAAGTCATGGCAGTCGTGTGCCACCTTATAAATCTCTCCCGCCATCAAATTGGTGTAAAATTCCGGCGTTCCTTCCACGCCGTTGTCGTTGCCGGTGGCGCTGAGGCGCTCCCATGAATCAGGTATAGGGACATTATTTGTTTTTCGAGCCTTTCCTTTAGCGGCAAAATAGAATTTATCGTAACTGCCTGTAAACGATAACACGTAGGCATTGTCGCATTCTGCTACGTTAGTGAGCAATTGCATCGACTTCACGCTTTTCTTGAAATTTGCATCGGTCATAAGGCTTAATCCGGTTCCATCGTTGATTTCCACCAAAAAGCAAGTGAAGCCCTCTTGCTTGGGGACGTTGGTGTAGGGCACATCGGTGCCTTACTCGCCGTCCACATTAAAGTTGCCGGGGATGTCGGTGTTACTCATCACATAGTTGCGCAGAGCAATCATTTGCTCCGGCACGGTAGCTTTTTCAGTCACCTTGTTGGTGTGTTCTACGCCATCGGCATCTTTCCAAGTGTAGGTAAACTTAGAATAATCAAATGCCCATGCAGCTGAGTTGCTGATTAGCAAAGATAGTAGAATTGTAAAAGTTTTCCTTCTCATTTTATCATTTTTGTTTAGGTTCCCATCCCCTTGATATCATTCCATTATCAATGCTAAATGGGGATGAAAGGTATGTTAAAAATCTATGAAACAAAATCTCCTCTTCTATTTTTTTAATAAGGTTTGCAAAGTTACTGAAAATGAGCGAATATCCATTAACTTTTTAGGAGGAGGATAACAAAAATTAACAAATAAACGATTGCACACATTAAAAATATTAAAATTACATCCATTAATCCTATACCTCCCCAACCTGTGGCAGGAATGCAACCCACATATCTATTCGTTCCATTCGTTCTATTCGTGGTTAAAATTTTCATTCGTTTCATTCGTGGTTAAAATCCCTTACCGAGGTGGTGTGGAATTCGGAGGTGCCGGCGCAAATAAAAAAGCCTCCGGAGGGTGAATCCGGAGGCTTTTGAGCCGCGAACGGGGCTCGAACCCGTGACCTTTTCGTTACGAATGAAATGCTCTACCAACTGAGCTATTGCGGCTGTTGCGATGCTTCGTGATGCATCGTTTTGCGTTTGTGGAGGCAAGCGCTATGGTTTACTTATGCGCGCGCTGCGATGCGGTTAGTAAACCGATTGCTTGCTATACACCACTTTTATTTTTGCCTTGTCGAGTCGCAACTTTGCGATAGCCGGTTGCGACACGGCAGGTGATATTTTGGTTACCACGGTTTGTGAAGAACCGTAGTAATAGTAGTAGTTCGACATTTGCGTGTAGCTCGCCACATCGATGGGGGTGAGTGTGAGGTTGATGTCCTCGTCGGTGGCAATGCCGCCTTTGTTGTTGAGAATATTGAGGATATAGGGGCGCAAGCCGCTAAACACATATTCTTTGGTGGCGGAATTGTAGGTGGCGTAGAACGAGTCTTTGTTGTTGGTTAGGCTATCGCCTTCAAAGAAATCGTTTTTCTTATCTTTTTTCACCATCAGCAAGTAGGCAGGCGGAGCAATGTTGTATTCATTGCTGATTTGCTCCACCGGAATGGTGAGTTGCAGCGAGTTGATTACCGACAAACCATCGGCGGTGTTGGTCTTGTAGGTGTTGATAATGTCTTGAATGGGGAAATGCACATTCACCTCGTAGCCCGAAGGTCCCATCACGATAGCTTCTCCATTTGCCACCATTTCCTTCACACTTTCGTCGGCGGAAAGCGAGAGGTTGTTGTTGGTAATCACTTCCGGCGTGGAAGCGGCATACACTTGTTGACTCACCTGAATGGTGTCAACAGTGTCGCGCACAGTGGTGTGCTGGCGGTAGTACACCTCCAATTCGGTGGCATAGTAGTTCATCATGCGTCCCGAGCCGTAGCTGTTGGTGACATACAGTCCGCGGAAGTGCTTTTTAAATTCTTCCGGGTCGCCAAATGCTACCGGGTTGGTAACGTACAAATTGTGCATGCGTTTGGCATATTCCACCGGCATTGGGATGGCGATTTCGCGCCAAGTGACGATGGTGCCGTCGGTGTAGGAATATTCGGAATATTGCTTCGCGCTTGCCGGGGAATATGATACCGAGGCGATGGGCTTGTTGGGGTTGTAGTAGCCTTCTGCCGAAAAATCGCTGTAGATAGGTTCCGGCAGTGTTTGCTCCAGCTCATACACCGTCATTCGCATCGGCGCGAGCGAGTCGCCGGTGAAGCCGTCGGAGGCTTTCAGGCAGAGCACCAATCGGCAAGAATCAATGAGGTCGACATTGGTGCCGATGGTGTCGATGCGATTGGCGGGCATCAGTTGGCACACCACATCGCTTTTGAGGCGTCCGTAGCCGGCGCAATTAATTTCGCCCACCAGTTGGGTGCTGGTGCGCGCTTGCAGCTTGGTGTTGGGCACGCTCACCCCGGTCATCACAAAGGAAGAGTCCTCGATAATCGACGACTTGGTGTCGGTGATGGAGTGTCCAATATTTTCGTCGGAGCAAGAATACGCACCCAGCATCATGAGCAGGGCGAATATCCAGCATACCGATTGTTTTAATTCCACATTCATTATATTATATAGCGCGATAATCGTTATAAAGATTCGTAGAAAGCCTTCATAGCGTCGGCATTTTTCATCACATCGCTTTGATAGGGGAGGAAGGGCAAGCCCGATTCCTTTACCAAAGCCAAAATTTCTTCGCTCACGTGCTCAGTGGCTTGCACCACGCCATCGCAATGCTGCAATGCCAATTTGGTGAGCCCCACTTTGTTGAGCGATTGGTCTTTTACCCAAGCAAAGTTTTCTTCGTTCATTCCATCAAATTTCAGTTTTTCGAAGAGCCGTGCATCGAAAGGCTCGCTGAAATCGTCGTCGGTGAGCGTAAACACCACTTTAGCCTCCTGATACGAAGGGTCGTCGGCATAAAAGTCCTTGATATAGAGCGGTGCAAGGGCGGAAATCAATCCCGTGCAGTGTATCACTTCCGGCACCCAGCGTAGCTTTTTCACCGTTTCAAGCGTGCCTCTCACAAAAAAGATGCTGCGCTCATCGTTGTCGGTGGGCGAACTCACCGTTTCCAGCTCTTTGCAGATGCTCTTGTGGAAATAATCTTCATTGAAAATGAAATACACTTGCATGCGCACCGGTTGCAGGGTAGCCACCTTAATGATAAGCGGGTGGTCGGTGTCGTCAATGGAAATATTCATCCCCGAGAGGCGAATCACTTCGTGAAGCTGATTCCTACGCTCGTTGATAAATCCGTATTTCGGCATAAAAGTACGCACCTCCAAACCGCTTTCTTGCACTGCTTGAGGCAATTCCCTGCTCATCACCGCCATCGGCGTTTCGGGCAAGTAAGGAGATATTTCTTGAGAAATAAAAAGTACTTTATTTACTTCCATTGCGCAATTTTGTTTAAACTAAATGCAAAGGTAGCAATTTTTTTTCAATAAAGTGCCTTTTTTCCGCTCGCAAATAGGTTTTTTTAGAAAATAGTCAATGTTTTAACATTCGTAATGAAGCTAAAGGTTCGTTTTTCACGCAAATTTGCCCTTGCGTCAACATAGACAAAAGTGATGAGAATAACATTTTTTCAGCACAATTAGTAATTTATTTCACTCCACATGTTTCGGATTTGAAGATAATGTGCTAAGTTTGCAGTCAAATTGCGAGAAGGAAAAAATGATGTCGGATTTTTTGCCCTCAACGATGCTTTTTCTTCTCTGCACATATTGATTAATTTTTGAACACAAAACAACTAACAATTTAAAACAAACTACTATGATGAAAAAAATGTTATTCACTTTGGTAGTGGCAATGATGGCTACTGCTTTTGCGAGCGCACAAACCTGCGCCTCCAAGTGTAAAGAAAGTAAGCAACAATGTGAAGTGAGCGCAAAAGATCGTTGCAAGGAAGCCAAGGTCGCTTGCAAAGAAGCCAAAAAGGAATGCAAGGCCGCTTGCAAAGAAGCCAAGAAAGAATGCAAGAAGGCACATAAAGAATGCAAGAAAGAAAGCAAGAAAGAATGTAAGAAGGCTTGCAAGGCTGATAAGAAAGACTGTAAGGGCGCTTGCAAGAAGAAATAATTTGCTCGCCTATGCATAGTTTTGTAGATGCGAGTTTATTGTTTTTGAATTGAGCAAAACAAATTTGTAATGTCCTGCTTGGGAATTTCTCCGAGCAGGATTTTTTTGCGTGTCGGGGAAGGGCCCGTTCGGGGGTGGGGGCTTGTGCGTGGTGCTGTCGCGCGCTGCCGTCAACCGGTGAGGCTCAAAAAAAAGATACTACCTCGCTGTCGGCAGTGAGGTAGTATGCGAAGGTATTATTTTTTGGAATTGAATTTAGAATTCTGCGTTTTTAGGCGTGCGTGGGAAAGGAATCACGTCGCGAATGTTTTGCATACCGGTCACGAAAAGGATAAGGCGTTCGAAACCGAGACCGAAACCGGCGTGTGGGCAAGTGCCGTATTTGCGGGTGTCGAGATACCACCACATATCTTTTGTGGGGATATTGCGGCGGAGGATTTCGCTATTGAGTTTTTCCATACTTTCTTCGCGCACCGAACCGCCGATAATTTCGCCGATTTGTGGGAAGAGCACGTCGGTGCCTTGCACGGTGCGTCGCGCTTCGGGCTCGTTGTTTTGCTTCATATAGAAAGCCTTAATTTCGCGCGGATAGTTGTAGAGAATCACCGGTTTTTTGAAATGTGTTTCCACCAAATAGCGTTCGTGTTCGCTGGCAAGGTCGCCACCCCAGCTAATGGGGAATTCAAATTTCACGCCATTGCGTTCGGCTTCTTCCAGAATTTTGATGCCTTCGGTGTATTCCAGCCGCACGAAATCGTCGTTGAGCACGCCTTGCAATCGTTCGAGGAGTCCCTTGTCGATCATCTTGTTGAGGAATTCGAGGTCGTCTTTGCAATGCTCGAGTGCCCATCTCACGCAATATTTGATAAAATCTTCTTCAAGGTCCATCAATCCGTTGAGCTCGAGGAACGCCACTTCGGGTTCAATCATCCAAAATTCCGCCAGGTGTCGAGGCGTGTTGCTGTTTTCGGCACGGAATGTGGGACCGAAGGTGTAGATAGCGCCGAGCGCGGTGGCACCGAGTTCGCCTTCAAGCTGTCCGCTCACGGTGAGCGAAGTCATTTTTCCGAAGAAATCGTCATCGTATTTGATGCTACCGTTGTCGTCCTTTTCCAGTTTGTAGAGGTTTTTGGTGGTCACCTGAAACATTTCGCCGGCACCTTCGCAGTCGCTTGCGGTGATGATGGGCGAGTGGAAATAGAAGAAGCCGTGGTCGCTAAAGTAGCGGTGCACTGCCATTGCCATGTGGTGGCGGATGCGGAACACGGCGCCAAAGGTGTTGGTGCGCAGGCGCATGTGAGCATGCTTGCGCATATATTCAAACGATTGGCCTTTCTTTTGCATGGGGTAGTCGTTTGGGCAAGTGCCGTAGAGCTCAATGCTTTGGCATTGAATTTCCACGCTTTGTCCGGCGCCCTGACTTTCCACGAGTTTTCCTATTGCGCAAAGGCAAGCACCGGTGGTGATGTCTTTGAGCAGCGATTCTTCAATGGTGGTGGGGTCCACCACGATTTGCACATTTTTAATGGTGGAGCCATCGTTGAGTGCGATGAATTGCACCTGCTTGTTGCCGCGGCGCGTACGCACCCATCCCTTCACGCACACATCAGTGCCGATGAGTGCGGGGTTGAAGATGTCCACTATTTTTGTTCGTTTTATTTCCATTGTATGTTGGGGGTTGGTAAAAAAAACGCGCTTGTGTAATAATTATTCAAAGGAGTTTTGTTTCAAGAAGTTCACTTCTTCCTGAGTGAGATAGCGCCAGCGTCCGCGCGGCAAGTTCTTTTTGGTGAGACCGGCGAAATACACGCGGTCGAGTTTCACCACATGGTAGCCCAGTGATTCAAAAATGCGGCGCACCACGCGGTTGCGTCCGGAGTGGATTTCGATGCCGGCTTGCTTGCGGTCGGTGGGCGACACGTAGCTCACTGCGTCGGCATGGATGGGTCCGTCGTCGAGTTCCACACCATCGGCAATGTGTTGCATATCTTCTTCGCTAATGGGCTTATCCACCCACACTTGGTAGATTTTTTTCTTCACATATTTGGGGTGTGTGAGCTTGGAAGCGAGGTCGCCGTCGTTGGTGAGCAAGAGCACACCGGTGGTGTTGCGGTCAAGGCGTCCCACAGGGTAGATGCGTTCTTCGCAGGCACCCTTCACGAGGTCCATCACGGTTTTGCGTCCGTTGGGGTCGTCGCTGGTGGTCACACAATCTTTTGGCTTATTGAGCAAAAGATACACTTTGCGTTCGCTGGTCACGATTTTGTCGTTGTATTCCACCGTGTCTTTTGCAGTGATTTTCACACCGAGCTCGGTCACGGCTTCGCCGTTTACCTTCACCAATCCTTTGGTAATCAATTCGTCGGCTTCACGGCGTGAGCAGATGCCTGCATTTGCCATAAATTTATTCAAACGAATTTCTGCTGTGGGATCAATGATGGGTTCCACATATTCCACGGGCTGTGGACGTGGCACGAATCGCATTTGTTGGCGAGGTTGATTTTGCGGGCGTTTTTTAAATCCGCCTTGTTGCGGGCGATAACCGCCTTGTTGCTGGCGATAGCCACCTTGCTGCTGGCGATAGCCGCCCTGTTGCTGGCGATAGCCGCCTTGCTGTTGGTAGCCACCCTGCTGCTGGCGATATCCACCTTGCTGTTGGCGATATCCACCTTGCTGTTGGCGATAGCCACCTTGCTGCTGGCGATAGCCACCCTGTTGTTGGCGATAACCGCCCTGTTGCTGGCGATAGCCGCCTTGCTGCTGGCGATAACCACCTTGCTGCTGGCGATAACCGCCTTGCTGCTGGCGATAGCCACCTTGCTGCTGACGATAGCCACCTTGCTGTTGGTAGCCGCCATCTTGTTGATAACTGTTGTTGTACCCTCCCTGTCCTTGGCCTTCTTGGCCTGCATTTTCATAGCGTGAGGAATTTTCCTCGATTGGAGGCATCAGTCCGCCAATCCTTGGTCGTTTTGATTTTTTTTCTAAATTCTCTTCCATCGTCTTATAGTTATTATTAAGTCGTGAAAAATGTTTTTATTGGGCCTCTCGGCAAAATTATTTGTAGAAAATGTTATTTCCGTTTTCCAAAAAATGGTGTGGTTGGTTCACCACAATTATTTACTATCAACATTTAGGCACGCAATTTTAATTCGTCATTGAAATTGGAGATTTCAAACACACTAATTTTTGCATTGCACCACTCACGCCGGAGTGCTTGCATCGTTTGGTTCTTGTCCTTTGGCATGGATAGCGTGCCAAGCAAATCAATAGCCTATAGGCATAACACCTTAAAATTAAAAATCTTGCTTAATAAAGCATCATAGAGCATTCTCTCATAGCGTAATCTCTAATTTGGCACAAAGTTAAAATTTTTTTTTCTCAAATTCTAAAATAAAACAGTATTTTTTTTACAGAATTTGATTTTTTTCAGGCATAGCTTTCACTCTAAAGAGATATGTTTTAAGAATTATTTGTCGGATTTGGGTTCTATCGGCATTTGTAAATACCTGTCCGGCTGATGGTTAGGCTTCAATCGCTGGGTGAGTGCCGGCGGTGTTTTAGGAATTTGCAGTGCACAACCGTCATCAACCCCAACCGCCTGCACCCCAACACAATCTCATCTTCAAGGGGAGTGAAAGTCGGGGGTTAGTCGGGTAATGTGTCCTGCTCAAGCAGTTCGTAACGCACACCGCCTATCTGACCGCATACGTAGCGTGTGGGTTTGCGGTCTTGTTGCCGCAGGTCGTCGAGGTATAGCGGCTCGCCTGAGATGAT
>SFWW01000061.1 GCA_004559845.1 bacterium | reverse complement strand
CAATTCTCTTTCTTGATGGTGATTCCTCCCATTTTGGGCGAAGCCTTGCTCGACACGATGAAAGCCTTAAAGGGTGCCAACCCATTTGGCGACATCTCTACCCTTGCTCTTGCCGTGGGATTTGTGGCAGCTTTCGTGTCGGGATGCTTGGCTTGCAAATGGATGATTAATATTGTGAAGAAAGGCAAACTCATCTACTTTGGCATCTACTGCGCCATAGTGGGTGTGGTCACCATAATTTGTTCGTTGATTTAACGTGCTCCCACATGCTCAATCCCATAGAAGGCGAAATATTCTACGTAGATAAACCCCTACACCTCACCTCTTTTGCCGTGGTGAAGAAGGTGAGGGGCACTTTGCGTCGGATGCTGGGCTCCGGCAATGTGAAAGTGGGCCATGCCGGCACGCTCGACCCTCTTGCCACAGGGGTGCTCATCATTTGCACCGGACGCAAAACCAAGCAAATCGACTCCCTACAAGCCGGAGTGAAAGAATACGTGGCTACCATTCGATTGGGCGCCACCACGCCATCGTTCGACCTCGAAACACAAATCGATGCCACCTACCCCTGGCAGCACATCACGCCGGAACAAATCAGTGAAGTGCTGCAGCAGCAATTCACGGGCACCATTGAGCAAGTGCCACCCAAATTCAGCGCTTGCAAGGTGGGTGGTAAACCCGCCTACAAATTGGCAAGAAAGGGCAAAGATGTGGAAATCAGACCAAAAACCTTGGTGATCGACGAAATTGAGGTGCTGGAATGTGGATTGCCGGCATCACCCTCGCTCACCATTCGTGTGGTGTGCAGCAAGGGCACCTATATCCGCGCGCTCGCCCGCGACATTGGCACAGCACTCAATAGCGGCGGACATCTCACAGCACTGCGCCGCACGCGCGTGGGCAAGGCACGGGTGGAAGATTGCCACACCTTGGAGGCGCTCATCGCTCACTTGGAGGAGGAATCCTACGTGATGCCCGACCAAGCCGAACAAATGCGATTGGATGCCGAACGCATCGCCAATAAAGCGCGTGCCGCAGCAATGAAAGCAAAAAGAAAAGCCGCTCTAAAAGCATCGGAATAAAGAAAATATAATCATTTTTTTCACACTATACACTGCATGAAATTATCTGAATTCAACACCAACATGCCGGAAGAGCTTATCGCGATGAAGCCTACACAGCATCGCGATGAAGCAAGATTGATGGTGCTGCACCGCACCACAGGAGAAATCGAACACAAAGAACTCTTTACCAGTGTGCTCGACTATTTCAACGAAAACGACCTCTTTGTGTTTAACAACACGCGCGTGTTTCCTGCCAAGTTGGAAGGCAACAAGGAAAAAACAGGTGCCAAAATCGAGGTGTTTCTGCTCCGAGAACTCAACGAAGAAAACAAACTGTGGGACGTGCTGGTGGAACCTGCCAGAAAAATCAGAATCGGCAACAAACTCTATTTCGGGCTCGACGATTCGATGGTGGCGGAAGTAATCGACAACACCACTTCACGTGGTCGCACACTTCGTTTCCTCTACGACGGACCGCACGACGAATTTAAAGCCAATCTCTTTGCCTTAGGCAGCACGCCCCTACCACAATATATTCAACGACCGGCTGAAGCAGAAGATGCCGAGCAATATCAAACCATCTTCGCCGAAAACGAAGGCGCTGTGGTGGCTCCATCGGCAGGATTGCACTTTAGCCGTGAACTGATGACGCGTATGCAAATCAAGGGAATTGATGCCGACTTCCTCACCATGCATGTGGGATTGGGCAGCTACCGCAAAATCGATGTGGAAGACCTCACCAAGCACCGCATGGATAGCGAACAAATGCTTATCACTCCCGAACTCTCTGCCAGAGTAAATGCCAAACGCGATGCCGGCAACAAGATTTGCGCCGTGGGCACTTCGGTGCTTCGCGCTATGGAAACTTGCGTGTGTATGGGCGGTCACATCAAGGCCTACGATGGATGGACCAACAAATTCATCTTCCCACCCTACGATTTCACCACGTGCGACGCCCTCATCAGCAATTTCCACATGCCTTTCTCGGTGATGCTGATGATTTCATGTGCCTTCGGTGGCTACGAACAAGTGATGCACGCCTACCAAGTGGCTATCGACGAAAAATATCGCTTCGGCGCATACGGCGACGCACTGCTCATCGTAGATTAATAAGATTATCAACCAAATGAAAAAAATCATCACCTTACTGTTTGCCACACTTTTTGCCACAGCCATATATGCTGCCGAAATCACCTATCGTGTGGCTTCTTACAATGCAGACACCGACGATTTTGTGCTGGAGGCTTGGGGCGAAAAGCCCGAAGGCGCTTCGGCATATTTCTTCAACGACTACGGTGCCACAACAGGCAACCGCTACAACCAAATTCCACGCCGCCACCAAGCCTCGTTTGAGCTCTACGGCTGGCAAGGCTGCACCATCAAGAGCATCACTTTCTCAATGTGCTCTAACAATAAGGCCGGCACTATCGGCTACACGATTGAGGATGGCCAAAACGAAATCAGCAAAATGGCTCCGGTGGATTTTGCGAGCGAACAATGGTTTGGCGAATGGCTGTCGAAAGACCACAATGTGTATGGCGACATCACCAAATCGCTGAACCTTGATCCTCTCACCACCGACACGTTGGCAATCAACCTGATGGGTGGCACGAGCGAAGGCTCGGTGTATATCAATTCCGTCACCATCTGCTACGATGCCCCCGAAGACATGACTTTGGAAAGTCCGCAGGGCTGGGTGTTTGAAAAATTGGAGAAGAAGAGCACCATTGCCGAAGGCGACGTGATTATGCTCTATCGCTCCGGCGTGGCTGCTTGCGACCTCGGCGGCATGACGACATCGAAATACCTTGATGCGAAGGGCGTCAACAACACCAGTGCCGTGAATGAACCCGATGTGCTGCTGTTCCGCCTTGCAAAAGAGGGCTCGGCATGGACACTCACCGACCAGCAAGGACGAAAACTCGGTGCGAAAGGCGAGCGAAACCTCGCATGGGGCGAAGGTGTGACCACATGGAACATCACGCTCGGCTACGACGGTGCAACCATCGCCAGCACCAACTCCAAATATGGCACACTGCGCTTCAATGCGCCTGCCGAAAGCTACGCCCGCTTCTGGAACTACACCAGCACATCGCTTCCTTTGCCATACGCCTATCGCCGTGTGCGTCAAAGTCAACCTACCACACCCATTGGCATCACGCTCAACTACACGGAGCGCACCATCAAACTTGGCGAGCAAGACACCATCATGGTAAAACCCACCATCACGCCCGCAAAAGCCCTTGACAAGCGTGTGGCATGGGAAAGCACCAACACCGACGTGGCAACGGTGAAAAGCGGCATCGTCCACCCCATCGGCGTAGGCACCACCATCATCAAAGCCACCACCTTGAGCGGCGGCGTGCAGGCTGAAATGCGCCTCACCATCACCAGCAGCACCCCAATGGGCGACATCAACGGCGACGGCACAGTTGACGTGACCGACGTCACCGCTCTCATCAACCACATACTCGGCACCGCCCCCTTCCCCACCGAAGTGTGCGACCTCAACGCCGACGGCGAAATCAACGTGACCGACGTCACCACCCTCATCACCCACCTCCTAAAATAATACTCCCACCACCAGCAGCAACAACTTCCCTACGCTATAGCGTTAGGTCACGCTTACTCAGAATGAAGATTTGGAGCTGTGGGCTGAATATAACCGAGGCTGTGTAGCGGTGCTACACAGCCTCGGTTTATTTTGCTTCGGATGTGAATCTTTTACATGAAGGCCGCCATTGAGCCTGCAAACAGGATAATACACAAGATGTAGAGCACTGTAGCTACCACTGAGATAATGGCGCCCCACATCGCCCACTTGCCGGCGCTTTTGGAGGCTTCCTCTGCCTCGGCATAGAGTCCTTGGCTATAAAATGTGCTCACTTGCGAGGCTTTCACAATGCTCACGATGCCAAATGGCAAGCAGCAAAACACGGTGCATAATATGCCCCACACCAA
This sequence comes from bacterium, assembly GCA_004559845.1. Taxonomy (GTDB): domain Bacteria; phylum Bacteroidota; class Bacteroidia; order Bacteroidales; family Muribaculaceae; genus Sodaliphilus. The sequence goes on along the minus strand of SFWW01000061.1, from coordinate 7,093 downwards.
ATTGGTGGGTGGCTTAGGCACACGATGATTGCGCTCCGGCTGGTATGCATCGCCGTAGGGAGGTGGCGCTTGATAAGGAGGTGCTTGGTTGGCAAACAAATGCGCCAAGGCCGGCACTTGATTGGCGGGAACCCACGTCACCAAACCTTCGGTCCACACCGGTGTGGTGGGCGTTAAGCCGTTCAACAGCAACACGCTTTCGTCCATCGGCCCCATTTGTTGGCCATTAATTTGCATAAAATATTGTGCCATATTCTTATGTGATTGCGTAAATTTTTGCCCACATCAAAATTCAGTGGGGTGATATTTCTTCAGCAATGCCATAATGGGAGCTGCTTTGGCAGCTTGGCCATTGTCGGAATAGTGTTGGCAAAGCACTTTGGCAGGTTCCAAGCAGTTGGTGGTAAAGAAACGACGACTTGCCTTATCGGCGGCTTCCATCAGTAGCACGCCCTTGGCTTCATCTTTTTCAAAGCCCTTCACGCCATTGTAGGTCCACATTCCCACGTATGCCATGCACTCGGGGTTGTTTTGCTCGGCACCTTTTTTGGCATATTCCACAGCCTTGGCTTCGTCTTTAGCCACGATTTCTTCTTGGTCGGCAAAGGTTTTAAAGCCATTCAAATACACTTCAAAGAGTTCGGCAGTGGCATCACCATAGCCCATATCGCTGGCTTTTTGGATAAGGTCGAGGCTCTTGAGCTTGTCTTCCTTGGTGTCCCAAGCCGATTGCAGGGTGCAGAAGCCCTTGCGCTCGAGCGCAAAAGCCGAACCGGCAGCAATGCATTCGTCGAACATGGCATTGGCGGTTTCGGGGTCCATATCTTGGTTGTAGATAATGGCAGCGAGGCGCACCTTGCTGTCGATATCGCCTTCAGCCACAGCCTTTTTCAAAAATTTGCGGGCTTGGTCGTAGCGCTCGGCATCGTACCATTTTTTGCCTTCTTCAGCATTGCTGAGGGTGGATTGCTGAGCGGCAGCGGGTTTTGCCTTAGCGGCAGTTCTCTTTTTCTGTGCAGTGGCGGCACCGCAGCATAGCAATGCAGCACACATGATTACTACAATTTTTTTCATCGTTGGAAAATCGTTATAAAAATTAATATTTGTTGGTGTTTTGAATATTTTCTGTGCAAAAAGTTTAATTTCCAAACCACAAATTTCCAAACTTTTATGCAAATCTGCAACTTTTTCGCACCAAAAAGACACTCGATAAAAAAATTGCTCTAAATAATTGTAATTTGAAAAAATATTTATACATTTGCACATCAAACCAAAACAAACTACAAAGCAAACTCTAAATCAACTTATTCGATAACCAAAAAAACTAAACAATTTATCATTATGAAGAAATTTTTACTTCTTGCCGCTATGATGGTGGCTCTCTGCGCATCCGCACAAAGTTATTCGCTCGTCGGTTATATTAATGGTGCAGACTATGGTTGTTATAACGATGCCGATAATCCGGGTACATACCTCTTTGAGAATGGTAAACTTACCGCAACTTTCAATCAAGTTTCTTATGTGTTTGTAAAGCTTTCCGACAATAGCAAATGGTTCCTCACTCAAAACTATGTAGATTTCACCGGCAATAGCGCTACTGCTACTATGGTGAATGGTCAAAACTATAGCGAAAAGATGAGAGTTCCCGGAAACAAGGAAGTTACTTTCACGCTCACCGAGGTTGACGAAAACACAATCACCCTCACTGCTTCCGTTGCACCTGAACCTATGACCGCTTGCTTTATGAAGCACAATTGGGGTGGCGGCGGCGACGACTCCTGGACTTGGAAAGAAGCTACAAAAGTGGAAGGCACCGACGGCTTCACTTTGCAAGAAGTGTATGGCGGCAGTGGCGTGAATGTGAACTCCGCAGCTTCAGACGCAGGTGCCAAATGGTTTGCTGAACCCACTGTAGGTGGCGATGTAGCTGTTGGCGACTTGTGCGTCTTCACCTATTTCGAAGGTCAAGACTATGTACGCATCGACAAAGTGGTTCCCACCGCTATCAACGACATCAACGTAACTGCTACCAAGGCTTACAAAACTATCGAAAACGGTCAAGTAATCATCGTTAAAGACAACGTACGCTACAACGTGATGGGTCAACCTATGAAATAATCCCCACCGCTAAATAGCAACAATCATACATCGCAGTAGTCGGCGCCCCATTCAGCACCGGCTACTGCCTTTTTTATCCCCCACCCCAAACGCCATTTTTTTTGACAAGGGACTATCCCCCTGTTCACAGATACTTACGCAACCAAAGTGACAAACTCCCGTGTGTTTTGCTTTGCCCAAAGTGCTATTTTATCTTACTCGCAACATCAATTTCCTCAAAAATGCTACTGATTTGCAAAGATTGTATAAAAATTGGGCGATATCACTCCGGGGTATTGGAAGAATTACAAAAAATGAGTAAATTTGACTCAAAATACAAATTATTATGGCGAAAACCGATAAATTAAAATCCTATAAAATCGAACGTCGTGACTTCCACGACAAGGTGATTAATTTCTTTAACACCGCCGACAATGTCCCCTACAACTACAAGCAGGTGTCGCAGCAAGTGGGTGCCACCACGCCACGCCAGCGTGCTATGGTGGTGGAATTGTTGGAGCAACTGCATGTGGATGGCTTCGTGACAGAGGTTACGCCGGGCCGCTTTAAAGCGGTGATGCGCTCCACGGTGGAAGAAGGCATTTTCATTCGTCGCGGCAATGGCAAAAACTCTGTGGACACTGCCAACGACGATGGTAAGCCCATCTTTGTGGCAGAGCGCAATTCTATGCACGCCCTCAATGGCGATAGGGTGCTGGTGCATATCAGTGCCGCACGCGAAGGTTTGGAACCGGAAGCGAAGGTGCTCAAAATTTTGGAGCGAAAGGAACAGGTGTTTACCGGCACGCTACAAGTGAAAAAATATTTTTCGCTGCTTGCCGTGGATAGCAAATATTTAGCCACCGATATCTTTATTCCTAACGACAAACTGAAGGGCGGCAACACCGGCGACAAGGCGGTGGTGCGCATCATTGAATGGCCCGAAAATGCCAATAGCCCTATTGGAGAGGTGGTGGATGTGCTGGGTGAAGCCGGGAGCAACAATGCCGAAATCAATGCCATTATGGCGGAATTCGGCTTGCCCTACGTGTATCCGCAAAATGTGGAAAAGGCTGCCAATAAAATTAGCGATGTGATTCCGGAGGAAGAAATTGCTCGCCGCCGCGATATGCGCTATGCCACCACTTTCACCATCGACCCTGCCGATGCCAAAGACTTCGACGATGCGCTCTCTATTGAGCGCTTGGAGAACGGACATTGGCGCGTGGGTGTGCACATTGCCGACGTCACCCACTATGTGACCCCGGGCAGCATCATCGATAAGGAAGCGGAAAGCCGCGCCACCTCGGTGTATTTGGTGGACCGCACCGTGCCGATGCTCCCCGAACGCCTCTGCAACAATATTTGCTCGCTGCGCCCGCACGAAGATAAGTTGGCATTCTCGGTGATTTTTGAGCTCGACAACGAAGCCAAAATCCACGCCTACGAAATCGTGCACACGGTAATCAATAGCAATCGCCGCTTCTCTTACGAAGAGGCGCAAGAGGTGATTGAAACCGGCAAGGGCGATTTGTGCGAAGAAATTCTCACGCTCAATCAGCTGGCGCAAAAATTGCGCGCGGCGCGCTTTGCCAATGGCGCCGTGGATTTCAGCCGCGAAGAAATGAAGTTTGAAATCGACGAAAATGGCAAACCCGTGGCGGTGCATGTGCATGTGTCGAAAGAGGCCAACAAACTCATTGAGGAATTTATGCTATTGGCAAATGTGCAAGTGGCGGAGCATATCGGCAAGAAAAAGCGCGGCAAAAACCCGAAGGCTTTCGTGTATCGCATACACGATGTGCCCAACAACGACAAACTCTCGAATTTTTCCGACATTGCAGCGCGATTTGGCTATAAGGTGAAAACCTCCGGTTCTGCCAAGGAGGTGAACCTGAGCATCAATGCCATGCTCGAAAAAGCAAAAGGCACCCCCGAAGAGGAAATGCTTTCCATCCTTGCCATTCGCTCTATGGCGAAAGCCACCTATTCTGCCACCAATGTGGGCCACTATGGCTTGGCTTTCGACTACTACACCCATTTCACATCGCCCATTCGCCGCTATCCCGATATGATGGTGCACCGCTTGCTCGATCGCTATGCACAAGGCGGACGCAGCGTGAGTTTGCCGGCGCTGGAAGAGGAGTGTAAGCATGTGAGCGCACAAGAGCAACTCGCTGCCGACGCCGAACGCGCCAGCATCAAATATAAGGCGGTGGAATTTATGGGCGATAGATTGGGCGAAGTGTTTAGCGGTCACATTTCCGGCGTTACGGAGTGGGGACTCTATGTGGAACTCACCGACACCCACTGCGAGGGTATGATTCCCGTGCGTGACCTCGACGACGATTTCTATGAATTCGACGAGAAAAATTATTGCCTGATAGGCCGCCGCCGTCGTCGCATCTATCGCTTGGGCGACGATATCACCATCCAAGTGGCGCGCGCCGATTTAATTAAAAAGCAACTTGATTTTGTGCTGGTGGACAAAAACAATCCTGCCGGTACGCACCGCATCGACCGGGCTCCCATCACCCATGCTTCGCGCCTGAAATCTGCCGACACCAAAGCCGAACATAAGCGCGCCGGCTATGAGCAGAGCAAGCCTTCTCGCCGACAGCAGCGAGGCAAGCGTGGCAATTCCACCCGCCGAAATGCCGCCCGCAAAAAAAGAAAATAGCCCACATCATCATCATTCATTCATGTTTGAGATAATGAGAAAATTTGTTATTGCATTGGTTTTTGCTGCTTTTGGCTTAGCGGCTGTGGCGCAACAAGCCTTGGGCGAACGTGTGGAAGTGGCGTCGCCCACCGTGAATGCCGACGGCACCGTCACTTTCCAATTCTATGCCCCTCAGGCGCAGAGCGTGAAGGTAGTGAGTTCGGATATTTTCCCTTCTGCCGACCATTGCGCCGAAATGGTGAAGGCTGCCGATGGCGTGTGGAGTTTCACCACAGGGGTGCTGAAGCCGGAACTGTATATGTATAATTTTGTGGTGGATGGCGCCAAGGTGACCGACCCGAGCAATGTGTATATGATTCGCGACATTGCCTCGGTGTTTAGCATCTTTATCGTGGCCGGCACGCAAGCCGATTTGTATCGTGTGAACGATGTGCCACATGGCACGGTGGCGAAAATGTGGTACGATAGTCCTTCGCTGGGAATGAAGCGCCGCATCACGGTTTACACCCCTGCCGGCTACGAAACCTCCGGCAAGCGCTACCCGGTGCTCTACTTGCTCCATGGCAAGGGCGGCGACGAGGAAGCGTGGACTTCGCTTGGCAGAGCCTCGCAAATTCTGGATAATCTGATTGCGCAAGGCAAGGCACAACCGATGATTGTGGTGATGACCAATGGCAATGCTTCGCAAGAAGCGGCACCGGGCGAATCGCGCCATGGCTTGCTCACTCCCACTATCGATTTGCCCAAAACCATGGACGGCGCCTTTGAATTGGCATTCCCCGATGTGGTGAAGTTTGTGGATAGTGGCTTCCGCACCATCGCCACCAAAGAAGGAAGAGCGATAGCGGGCTTGAGTATGGGTGGCTTTCATTCCTTCCATATTTCTAAGCAGTTTCCCGACATGTTCCACTATGTGGGGCTGTTTTCGGCTGCCATTTTCCGAGAGGAAGGAAAAGCAGAAATTTATTCCGACATTGAAAATAAATTGGTGGCGCAATTCTCACACCACCCCGGGCTCTACTACATTGCCATCGGCAAAGACGATTTCCTGTACACCGACAATGTGCGCCTGCGTGCCATGCTCAGCAACCACCATCTTCCCTACGAATATGTAGAAACCGATGGCGGTCACATTTGGCGCAATTGGCGCATCTATCTCTCGCAATTTGCCTGCAAAATTTTTCGATAGGCTGATGTGATGTGTTACGCCTATCGCCCGGGCGAAAGCCGTGACACCTGCGCTTAATCTTCGGAGATGTGGTAGCGCACGAAGGCTTCCATCGCCTCATAACTTGCCAGCCCCAATTCCGAATAAAGGTTCGCCAACGAAGTGTTGCGGTCGATGCTGGTTTGCCATGCCAATTTGCCGTTTTCCGGGTCGCGGAAAGGAGCATCGTGCACCTGCGATTGGTGCTTGAGGATGGCTTGTCGCTTCACACTAAATTCTTCAGGACTCATGGGCACGGTCATTTCCACATTGTCGATTTCCCATTGTCCCCATTGTCCGCGATACATCCACAAACGGCAATCGCGCATCCAAGGCTCATGTTTGAGTTCTATCACGGCACGCAACAATGCTTCGCCGGCGCGTTCGTTCACCCCATTGGGGTCGAAGTCGGCAGCAAAGAAAATTTGATGCGGGCGCAATTCCTCAAGTAGGCGTTTGATGGGCGCCACATCGGCTTCCGTCACCTTGCCGTTGCCAAAGGGCGATTCGCAATAGAATGGCAAATTCATTTCGTGGATATTATCGGGATTCACACCCAAATATTTGCAACTCATTCGACACTCACACGAGAGTATCAAGCCCTTGGTGAAACGTATTTCCGCAGTGTCGGGGTCGCCCGGCTTTTTGGCGCGCAATCCCTCCTCTATTTCGCGGGTGAGAGACTCGTGGGCAGGCGAATCGAAGCAAAAACGCTCGGAAAAGCGCTTCGACAGCATAATGGTGCGTTCCAAATCTTCATCGCTCACCATCAAGTCGCCATTGGTTTGGAATGCCACATGCACATCGTGCCCCTGCTGCACTAAGCGCCTCAAGGTGCCTCCCATCGACACCACCACATCGTCGGGCGAAGTGCTAAAGCACACCACGCGCTTGGGATAGGGCTTGGCGCGCTCAGGGCGAGAAGCATCATCGGCATTAGGCTTGCCGCCGGGCCAACCGGTGATGGTGTGTTGCAACTCGTTGAAAATGCGGATATTCACATCATAGCCCGAACCAAACACCGTCACCAATTCGCTCAAGCCATTATCGTTGTAGTCTTTGTTGGTGAGTTTGAGGATGGGCTTGCCGGTTTGCCGGCTGAGCCA
>SFWW01000193.1 GCA_004559845.1 bacterium | reverse complement strand
CTTCACCGGCGGGTCTATCGTGAAGAATGTGGTGATGCAAGACGCCACCGGATTCAATATTGTGAGCACCGATGTGCCCGCTACCGGCGAAGTGAACTCACCGCTCACCGTAACGGCTCAATTGCTCAATGGTGTGGAAAAAGCAGCCGACTCCTACACAGCCGAGCTCTACGTTGCCGACCAATTGGTGGCAACTGCCGAAACTCCCGCTTTGGCCGACAACACTGCTGCCGACTTTACCTTCACCTTCACTCCGCATGCTGCAGGCGATATGGAAGCCTACGTGAAGTTTACCGTTGGCGACTTTGTGGCTCAAAGCGAAGGCGACACCATCGCCATTGCAGAAGAAGTGGCATCGAGCTTCAAGCAAGTGGGCGACCACAATAAGTTTGACAGATCAGGTCCGGCAAATGTTTACTATAATAATAGCAAAACCGAACTCATCTACCGTAAGGCAGACATCGACCTTGCTCCCGGCACTCCTATCAAGACGGTGAAATTCAAAGGTTATGTGAGCAGCACCAAGGCTTCGGAAACCTACACCTACAATGGCTGGGTGAGCAACGAAGCTGAAGGCGCCACATTCAATGGTGGCAGCTCCGAAGGTATGACCCAAATCATGGCCAACCGTGTGGAAACCTACACCGAAATAAAAGGCGACCTCCGCTTCTATTTCACTTGCGAAGCTTCTAAATTCAATAGTGGTGTTTACTTCGAAATCTCTTCTATCACCGGACAAGCCAAGCAAGGCAGAGCCGACAACCAAGCATTAGACCAACTCACTCTGGACACCAACATCAATTTGCCAGTGCTTTACATTGCTGTTGACCCGAAGAGAACCATTAGCGGTAGAGTATACAACATATATAGCCAATCGGTTGCAGGCGCTAAAGTAACCCTCAAGAATGGCGACGTGGAATACTACGGCACCACCGATAAGTATGGTAACTATAGCGTGGACGTGATTAAGTATGGCTACGACTATGCTATGAGCGTAACTGCCGATATGTATGCAGAATGGACCGACAGCGTTTCGTTTGCCAACGGCAATGTAAGCCAAGATGTGTGTCTCCAATTGGCTGAAGGCTATTTCTGCGTGAGTGGTTATGTCACTCTCAATGGCGAATCGGTAGCAGACCACACCGTAAGACTGCTCAAAGATGGCGTGGAAGTAGAACAAAAGACCACTAATCGACTTGGTATTTATTGGTTTGGTCCTTATGCTATTGGTACTAAAAACTGGGAAATCGATTTCGGCCCAAGTACAGTAAGCATTAACTTTGAAACTATGGATGGCGGCACCATCCAGATGAACTACGAATTGAGCGAGCACACCGGCGTAGCATCAGTGGGTGCTGCCAAGGGCATTGACGCTTACGGTATTGCCGGCGCTATCGTGGTGAAAGCTGCAGAAGCAACCACCGTGAATGTGTATAATGCAGCCGGAGCTTTGGTTCGCAGCGTAGCTGTAGAATCGGGCAACACACGCTTAGAACACTTCACCCCCGGCATCTACATCGTGAACAAAGCTAAAGTGGTGGTAAGATAATCCACATCCCCCATTTTAGCATCCAACCTATAGCAAAGAGGCTCAAGGCTCAACCCTTCAGCCTCTTTATCTTTTTCACCGCTCTTTCATTTAAAACGCATCCACCGTGACTTTTTGTTATCTTCCTTCCCTCAAAGCCCCCAAATAAGAACATTCCTTATTGGTCTTGCCCTCTGTGCACACCATCCTTAACTTTGCCACCGAGTTCTTTGAAATGTTAACAAAAAAGCAATCCGAACATCCACAGACCGTGTTTCAGGTGTTTCAAGTGTTTCGGGTGTTTCAGGTGTTTCAGGTGTTTCATTTCGGATTTTGGTCCAAATCCGAACAAAGCCGAAAAATCGGTACCCACCCACCTCCGCCATATAATGTATGCGGAAAACACCCAAAAAAGCAATCCACCCACTTGTCTACAAACATATTCCTGTCCAGCAAGCTATAGGCTCAGTTTTTTTTCGGCGAAGCCGACTTTTTTTCCGCGAAGCGGCTTTTTCTTCGCAACGGTGAGGGAGGTGAGTGGCGAGCATCGCGAGTCACCGTGTGCGTGACGGCAAAAGATAACGGTGAAGCTTGCTTCCCGTTAGATTTTGGCTTCACGCACACGATAGGGCGCCAGCCCTCACCTCCCCACCGTGGCGACT
>SFWW01000192.1 GCA_004559845.1 bacterium | reverse complement strand
AGCAAACTTGCCACACGGTTCACGCTCTCGCTCACATCTTCGAAGAAAAGCACCACATCTTTGTCCTTCACAAAGTCGCGGTCGAGGAAGTCGTAGTCAACCGAGCCACTCACTTGGGTGAAAACGCTCAAGTTGCCGCCAATCAATATGCCTTTCGCCTTGCCGGTATGGTTGTAGGCGTGGGCCGGGGCTTCCACATTTGGCATCTCCTTGCCAAAGAGCAGTTTGCGCAAACGCTCGCTGTATTCGTCGGTGCCTCCGGTGTCGCACAATCTTCCGCACATACTGCCGTGAATACTCATGTGTCCGGCTCGCACCATGGCGCTGTGTAGGGCAGTGATATCGCTGTAGCCCACAAGCCATTTGTTGTACTTCTTCAGCGTGTCGAGCGGCACATTATATAAAATTTGCGCCGAGCCATATCCGCCACGCGAGCAGATGATGGCTCTGATGGATTTATCGCGGAGCGCCCACATCAAATCCTGTTCACGCTCTGCGGCGGTGCCTGCCCAACCATGGTAGCGAGTACTTTCAAGAAAGGTGGCATCACTATTGCTTCACTGTTTTGCGCCATTGCCGATAGCCCTAATTGGAGCATCAGCATCAAAAGTAATTTCTTCATTGCGTAATGGAGTGTTATTTAGTAAAAAAGTCTGTTCAAAATTACCCGGGAGCGGAAAAATCACCACACTTTGTGCCTGCATGGCTGCAAAGCCGAGGCGCACCACAATGCGCACACACAGGATAGAAAAATTAGCTTTACTTTCATTGGTTCTCTCAATTGTTGAAAACAATCATGCAAATGTAAGCATAATTGACGGGGTGGCAAACAAATCATTATATAAATTTTGTTACAAACGGCACATTGCAACGGCACATTGCAACGTCTCAAAAAACGCTGTGCGCGGACCATCAAATCCGCACTGCCACCACAAAGCCCCGCCGCCCGGCTATTTCATATCTTCCATCCTACCCCCCCCAAAAAAAGGGCTGACTCTGCGATAGAAGCAAAATCAGCCCTGAAATAAAATACGGAAGGAATAGAGATTATTTTTTGCCTTTTTTAGGGTTCGTTTTTTTGCCGGGGTTAGTGTTTTTGGCTCTCACACCGCTTTTGGCTTTGGCTGCACTTGCCGCCGGAGCAGGGGCAACTTTTGCAGCAGGTGTAGCTTCTTCAGCCTTAACAGGCGAATCGAAAGTTTCGATTTCGAAAATAAGTGTTTCGCCCGGATGGATAGAAAATTCGCCATTTTGGCGGCGACCGGCGCCTCTATCACCGTAGGCAATGTCGGCGGGGAGCACAGCCACCATTTTGGCACCCGGGCTCATCAGCATCACCGCTTCTTGGAAGCCCTTCACCACGCTACCTGTGTTGAGCGAAGTGGTGTCGCGACTTTGGTCAAACACCGAACCATCCACGTGTTTGCCCACATAGAGCATTCTCACGTCTTGATTATCGCCATAGTGCTTGCCATTGCCCTCGCGAAGCATTTTGTAGACCAAACCTGAGGCGGTTTTCACATAGCCTTCGCCCGAAGCGAGAATTTTTGCGATATATTCTTCGCCCGCCTTCTTCATAGCGATAGTTTTGGGATTGAAAGCGCGACTCGTCACTTCCACATCTTGCTCCATCACCATCATATCGCTATATGCCTTGCTCACGGCGCTTTGTTCCAAGCCCTTAGTGAGCGCCGCTTCTTTCAGCGCTTGAAGCATGATTTCTTTATTGATAACCACATTTTTTTGAGCACGGTTTTGGTACATTTTGCTCACCAATTCCATACCCACAGCCAAGCCATTCATAAAGCCTTGATTAGCGGTGTCGGCTTGCATCACCACATCCCGCAACCGCCATACCAAAATATTTGCCGTAGGCCTTGCTCAGCGAATCTTGTTGGGCTTTAAATTCAGCCTCAGTGGCAGCCGAAGCCGACCCGTGGCACAAAGTAGTCATCGCCACGATAGCAAACCATATCTTTTTCATTGCATTAATTAAATATTTATTTTAAAAATTCATTTTGGGGAAGCCAACGCCCCCAATCAAAAAAACACAATAATCAATAATATCAAATCTCAATTCCCCAACGCCCAATCAAGCATTAAGCATCAAGCATTAAGCATCAAGCATTAAGCATTATGAATTATGAATTATGCATTATCTCACTCTGCCACCCCTTGGGTTTCGAGTTCGAAAATGAGCGTTTCGTTAGGAGCAATTTTGGGATTGCCTTGTGGTCCGTAAGCCAAGTGGCCGGGGATGATGCAGTAGGCTTTAGCGCCGGGGCGCATCATTGTAATCATTTCCCGAAATCCGGGCACCACACCTTGCAACGGGAAATCCACGGCATTGCCATTGCTGGAATCAAACACCTCGCCA
>SFWW01000191.1 GCA_004559845.1 bacterium | reverse complement strand
GCAGGCAACTACGGCTGGACGTATGTTGATGCCGACAACGGCGTGCCCTTCTACAATTTCGACGGACTGATTGAAGCCACCTTCCCCGGTGCCAAGCAACCTTGCGCAGCCGTGGTGTTTAATCCCGGCGGCATCAACGCCGGCATATTAGAAGCGAATCCGCCTATGAGCGGCGACAAATATTTGCTGTTCCGCAGCAATATTACCGATAGCGTAGGCAACCGCCCGGCACCTCAAGCTAACGACTACCTCATATCGCCTCGATTGGCTTACGAAGAGCCGTTTGTGTTTAGTTTTTACGCAAAAGCCGACCCCGACATCGAAGAAGAAGACCCCGCATGGAAGTGGGATAAAGAAGCAATACGTGTGGGTTACTCGCTCAGCGGCACCGACACCACCGATTTCGTGTGGCTCACCAAGCAGCCCGAAGTGGTGCACAGCGATTGGGGATACCATGCCTACACCATTCCGGCAGAAGCCAAATATGTGTGCATCAACTATTGCACCGCCTCCTGCGGCTATTTAATGTGCCTCGACAATGTGTTTGTGGGCACCGGCACGCCGATGATGGCTCCAGCCAAAGGCAAAGTAGCGCCAAAGGAAGCCACATTCCAATACTTTAATGTGTACGTAGACAACGAATTGGCAGGCAAGAGTGTGGAAAACACCTACCAATTGCAAAACCTCGCCCTCGGCACTCACACCGCAAAAGTGACCGCCCAATACCTTGAAGGCGAATCGCAGCCCGTGGAAGTGAATTTCACCATCAGCGCCCTACCGGGTGATGTGAATGGCGACGGCATCGTGAATGTGAGCGACGTAACCGCCTTAGTGAACCTCATTCTCGGCACCGAGCAATATGCCACCACAGTGTGCGACATCAATGGCGATGGTATCGTGAATGTGAGCGACGTCACCACCTTGGTGAATATGATTTTGAATTAAGCGTTTCGGGCGCGGATGGGTTTTTTCCGCGCCCGAAATTCGTTTTGAACAATTTGGGGTGATTTTTCACCACGAATCTAACGGATAGATGATTTGCTACGGCAGGTCATCTTTTTCTTTTGGCGTGGTGGAAAATTATGGCTTGGGTGGGATGGAAGAGAACAAAAAGTCGGCTACGCCGAAAAAACCTGCGGCTATAGTTTTAAATGAAAGAGCTGTGGGTGGGGGGATGTTATTTCTGAAGAAAAGTTGTATGGGGTTGGGAAAAAGTGTGTAACTTTGCATTGGATTTTGCCTATTGAGGCATCATCTGTGTAGTAAAGATTCATTTTGTATGGGCGAATTTAATCGCATTGCTTTATGACAGACCACACACGCAGCAATCGATTAGTTTGCCGGCGGTGGTAGGCATCGTGGTGATGTCGATTTACAACATTATTGACCGCATTTTCATAGGTCAAGGCGTGGGCGCCGATGCCATTGCCGGGCTGGCGATTACTTTCCCTGTGATGAATGTGAGTGCCGCTTTCGGTGTGCTTATCGGTGCCGGAGCCAGTGCGCGCACATCGATTTTGCTCGGTATGCAAGCCAAAGACAAGGCTTTTCAGGTGTTGGGCAATAGTTTGGTGATGACGCTGGTGTTTGGCACCTTCTATATTGCAATGTTTGCCGTGTTTATCGACCCGGTGCTACGCGCTTTCGGAGCCAGCGACCGTTCGCTGCCCTACGCTCGCGATTTTATGCTCTACATACTGCCCGGGTTACTGTTCAACAACCTCACCTTCTCGTTCAACAACGTGATACGTGCCTCCGGCTATCCCACCAAAGCGATGGTCACCATGTTTATAGGTGCCGGACTGAATGTGATATTGGCACCGATATTCATTTTTGTGCTCCACTTAGGCATTAAAGGCGCCGCCATAGCCACCGACATATCGATGGGTGTGTCGATGCTCTTTGTGATGGCACACTTTTTCAACAAAAATCATGAACTCCATTTTAAAAAAGGCATCTACAAGCTCAAGAAAGAAATTTTGTTGCCCATATTTGCCATTGGTGCAGCCCCTTGTATCGTGAACACCGCCGGCTGCTTCATTAATGCCGTGATCAATAACACCGTGTATGCCTACGGCGGCGACGTGTCGGTGGCAGCCATTGGCATCTTTGTCTCGGTAACCGGACTGGTGATTACCTTCATACTGGGCGTGTGTATGGGCATGCAACCCATTGTGGGCTACAACTATGGCGCTCGGCGCTACGACCGCCTGATGCGCACCTTT
>SFWW01000190.1 GCA_004559845.1 bacterium | reverse complement strand
GTGGAGCATTTAGGACCCACCACTGCCGTGACACGCTGCGCCGACGAAAAGGTGTTGCGCGCCAATGGAGCGGTGCTCTATCGCTGTTTTCATGCCACAATGTGGCTCCGACTTCCGCTTTTGGCATGGCGCGTGCACCGAGCATCGGGCATCGCCTTTGGCACGGCTTTTCGCCACATTCTCAGCGGCATTCGAGTCATGAAAAACTCCGAAAAAGGGACTGGATGAGCCGGGGTGGCTGAATTAATGAGCCGGTTTTGATTCTTGGTCGGGAATTTCTTCAAATTCGGTGTATTCCCCATCCGATGCGGTAAATAATTTGCGGTTTTGCTGTCCGGGCTGTGCAAAATCATCCGCATGCGCAAAATCATCCGCATTCGTTGACGCAAACCCGTCGGCACCTTGCTGCTGCCGGGCGCCACCCATTTGCGAAAACAAGTTTTCCAAGGTTTGGTGCATTTCTTTCCGTGTGCGATTCACTTGGTGTATCCATTTCACCAAACGCATGGTATGGTAAAGCACAAATCCCGTGAGTATGATAATCAGAATTTCCCACATAATAGTTGCTGAATCAATAATAATGTGTTATGCGATGCAAAAAGTGCGCCACACCGGAGTGTTTCCTTATTTTGTCACGGCAGAGAGTGCGATATAGAAAAGCATCGCCCATGCCAGTCCGCTAATGCCGCACAGCGCCACAAAAGCCACAAAAGCCACCACCAGCAAGTATTGCTTATAGTTTTCTTTCAGACTCAAATTGTGCAACTTGAGCGAAAACATTCGCAAGCCACACACCATCAGCAGCGAAAGCGCCACCACCGCCACTGCCACCACCCAAAGGGGCATATCGGCGTGATGCTCTACATAAAAATTGGTGAACCCAATCCAGAAAATGGCGTTGGCGGGAATGGGCAAACCGGTGAATGTGGTGGTTTGATTGGTCGATACATTGAATTTTGCGAGCCGTAGCGCACCAAATGCCGGGATAAGCATCGCCATATAGGCAAGCCATTCGGCGTGGGGTGCCTTTGCCACGAGCATATTGTAGAGCACCATAGCGGGAGCCAAACCAAAACTCACCGCATCGCTGAGCGAATCCAATTCCTTGCCCAAAGGCGATACGGCATGGAGCAAACGCGCCGCAAAGCCGTCGAAAAAGTCGAAAACGGCAGCGGCGGCAATCAGCACAAAAGCCACCTCATAGCCCTGCCGGCCCCACCACCAGGGCTCAAAAGCATGGAAAGCGGCGATGCATGCCAGCGCACCCGAAAGCAGGTTGCAGCATGTGATGGCATTGGGAATATTATTGCGAATGGAATTAAAGATTTTCATTGTGGATTTGTGGTTTGAGGCGAGCGATAGGGGTCATGCCACCGGTGGTTTTGTCGCCCAATTTTACCAAAATTTCGCTATCAAGCGGCAAATAAATGTCGATGCGAGAGCCAAATTTTATAAAGCCCATGTGTTGCTCAATATTCACTTCTTCTTCGGGCTCCACCCGTTGTGGTGCTTCACATATTTCACCACACCATTCACCGGCACCCAATTGGCATGCACATTGAATACGCTCATAAACACCGACAGCTGGATGCAATTGCAGTGCAGGCACTCGTCTTCATACACCTCTTCAAGCGCTACCACCACGCCGTCGGCAGATGAGAGCACCATATTTTCTTGCTCACCTTTGTAGTGGCGGCGAGGCGAGCGGAAGAAATTCACCACCAAAAGAAACAAAATGGAAGAAATCACGATAAATGCGATGGGCACCGCCTTATACTCAATAAATAAGTAGGCGGGCACATTGAATGCCAGCAAAATAAAGAGCAGAACAAAAATAATGTTCATCCCCTCGCGGTGTATTTTGTACTTCATTTTCACAATCGCTCGCGATTAGTTTTTCTTTGAATTTACAAAGATAAATATTTTTTCTCAATATTTCAAATAAAATGTGCACTCACCCGAATAAAAAGCCGCTTTCACGGATGATTTGCTCCGCCTGCAGCACATGGCGGGAGAATGCTGCGTGCACGCCTTTCGGCAGTGTTGAAGGGAAGTGGCGTGGTAATTTCCAATTATTTTTGCCAAATGTTTGCTCAAACGGTGAAAATTCACTATTTTCGTGACCGCAACCATTGCGTAAATCATCAATCAACATAAAACCTCTAAGTATGAACGACGTGAATGTTTATCTCGACTCTGCTGAAAAAAAGATGAGCGAGGCTGCCAACTACCTGGATGAAGCATTGGCTCACATCCGTGCAGGTAAGGCAAATGTGAAAATTTTGGACGGTATTAAAGTGGATGCCTACGGTAGCAAAATGGCGCTCAATGCCGTGGCAAATGTTACCGTGCCCGATGCGCGCTCTATCGTGATTACCCCTTGGGATAAGAGCATGTTCCGCATCATTGAAAAGGCAATTATGGACTCCAATGTGGGCATCACTCCCGAAAACAATGGTGAGGTGATTCGCCTCAATATTCCGCCTCTCACCGAGGAGCGCCGTAAGCAATTGGTGAAGGACTCTAAATCGGAAAGCGAAAAAGCCAAAGTGAGCATCCGCAACGCTCGCCGCGAAGCCATTGAACGCCTCAAAAAAGCCGTGAAAGATGGTATGGCTGAAGACGTGGAAAAAGATGCCGAAACCAAGGTGCAAAAGCTCCACGACAAGTATCTGAAAAAGGTGGACGAACTTTTTGCCGCCAAAGAAAAAGAAATCCTCACCGTGTAAGATATCGGTGCTGTGCTCACTGCCGATGATGGCTGCCCGGACCCGGGCTGTGCTTGTGGGTGAGCGTAAGATATAGGTCCTCTAAAGGCTATATCGCATAGAATGGGGGTGTGTCAAATTTCGCGATTTGGTGCACCCTCTTTCTCTATGCCTACTGCTTGTGCGGGCACAAAGTGA